>JAGVAW010000029.1 GCA_020060085.1 Desulfobacterales bacterium | reverse complement strand
TGTGGGCGGGCAGGTCTACCAGTTCCTTTGGCGGAGAATCAGCCTCATTGGTCTTGCGGTAATCCTTTAAAAGCAGGTGAACAAGCGTTGCTCCACGGCTGGAAAGCTGGGCCACAAAAAGGGGCGTTTCCACCGTAATGATGCGCTCCGGAGCGGCTTCAAGGGCCTGTTGTTCCATTCCGGCCTGTGGGGCAGCAGGGGGGGGAGCAAAGCCTGCCGACGGCCTTGCCGGGTCCGGCTGGCTTCCGGGCTGGAGCAGGGATTCTTCTTGAGATTGCTGGGCAATGCGGTCTCCGGGCTTGGGCCCGAAAAAATGACCCCAGGCTATAAATACGACTACACACAGGGTCAGTGCTATTATCAATCGGACTTGTTCCATTTAAATCCGTCTCCTAAAAGGCTGGCTGGCCAACAGTCCCTTGCTTTGCATTGCCGGTCAGGGAACTGGATCGTATCCGCCGGGATGCCAGGGGTGGCAACGCAGAATGCGACAAAGGGCCAGCCATAAACCCTTGATGACGCCGTAACGCCTGATTGCACAGGCAGCATACTGGGAGCAGGAGGGAACAAAGCGGCAAGTCGGACCCAAAAGCGGGGACACCAGGCATTGGTACGCAAAAATGGCTGCAAGCAGCCAGTTTTTAGGGTAAAGCCCCTTTTGCAATACGCCCAAAAAGGCTTTCCAACGCTTTGCGGCAAGACTCATGGTCAGCATCCGCAGCCAGTTTCTTTGCTATGATGTTGATGTCCAGGGCTTGGGGCAAAAGGTGGCGATTCTGGCGAAAGAACTCCCTTACCCGCCGCTTTATCCGGTTGCGCACCCAGGCATTGCCCACCTTTTTTGTGACGGTGATGCCAAGCCTTGGGCAGTCTGCCAAAGAGGAAGAATACACCGCAATAAAAAGGCTATTTTGAACCCTTTTGCCCCGCGATGAAAGATCCAGAAACTGGGATCTTTTTTTAAGCCTGCTCTCTTTGGCAAAGAAATGCCTCTCCACGGGCTAAAGGGCCAGTCGTTTTCTGCCCTTGGCGCGGCGGCGGTTGAGAATGGTGCGACCCTGCTTTGTGGCCATGCGTTTGCGAAAGCCGTGTGTTCTGGCCCTCTTAAGACGGCTTGGCTGGTATGTGCGTTTCATGTTGTTCTCCAGTGCGGCAATATACTGCGATATGCCATTTGATTAATCAATTAAACAAGTTATCTTGGGGCCGCTTGCGGCCCCCCTCTGTTTTTGCACCGGGCCTTGGCCCTGGTGCCTGACCTGCAAGCCTGCTAATCAAGCACAGGTGCATGGCTTTGTCAATATTTCATGCAACTGCCCATAAGCCTTGCCAAGGGCGTTTTGGCAGTTATTACAAAGCCATTCTTGACAGGAATGTCAAAAAAAGCGATTTTTTTCAAGGCAAAAGAAGTTTAAAAGAAAAATTCACCTTCAAGGAGGGGTGTTGCGGGTGCCGCAAATTGAGTTTTGGGAATCACTTACTATGCACGGCCTTGAAAGGGCGGTTGCAGCCCTGCCCTCATCTGTGCTTGCAGCGATTCTTGTTTTTGGCACCCTGCTTTTATGTTATGCTGCTGACCGAATGGTTGAAGGCTCGGTGCACACGGCCAGGAGAACGGGCCTGCCCAGGGTTCTCATCGGCACCACCATAATTGCCATAGGAACCAGCATTCCGGAAGCCTTCATTTCGGTAACTGCCGCATGGATGGGAAATCCGGCCCTTGCTCTAGGCAATGGCGTTGGCTCGGTGATCTGCAACACGGGGCTTATTTTCGGGCTTACCTGTCTCATATGGGGTCTTCCGGCCAATCGCTACATTCTCAACCGGGCCGGATGGGTTCAGCTTGGCTCTGCCCTCTTGCTGGTTCTTCTTTGCATCGGTTTTTTGGCGGCCTCACCTTCGCAGCCGGTCATCCCCCGCTGGGTGGGCCTCTTTTTTATGGGGATTCTGGCAGGTTATATGTATCTGACCTATCTATGGGGCCGCCAGACCTCGCTGATGGGAATTGAGCCGGACATGGGGCTGCCTCTTGGCCTTGCCCGCTCCCTGCTGCTTATGGGTGCGGGCCTGACCGGGGTGCTTCTGGCAAGCCGCATAATAATCCCCGTGGCCTCGGAAACGGCAATTCGCATAGGCGTTCCCGATGATGTGGTTGCAGCCACCATTGTGGCTCTGGGTACATCTTTGCCGGAGCTGGTCACTGCCTTTTCCGCTGTGCGCAAGGGCTATCCAAGCATAATGCTTGGTGCCATTGTTGGGTCGGATGTAATAAACATCCTTTTTGTTGTGGGGGCAGCCGCGCTTGCGGCCCCTCTGGAGATAACGGCCAACTTTTTTTACTTTCACTTTCCGGCAATGCTTATTATTTTGGTAACATTTCGCATCTTCATTGCCGTAAATGCCCAGGGGGCGTTCAAAAGGTGGCAGGGTGGCGTAATATTGGGCTGGTACGGCCTTTACATTTTAGGGCAATACATATTCAACCTGGGTTAGGGAGCAGTTTAGGCAACATGAATATTGTCAGACAGCAGGAAGCAGTTTCTGAAACAAAAATGGATTATCAGCTTGTGGAAAACCAGGAGACCTTGAATTCCCTGGTTTTGAGCCTGAACGGCATAAGGCGCATAGCCGGGGACCTGGAAGCGGATTCCATGTATCATTATAAGGAGAAGGTCTGCCTTCTTCAGCTTCAGGTCAATGGTAAGCACTTTGTCATAGACCCCTTGGCCGTAACGGACATGGAGCCTCTTTCGCCGCTTTTTTCAAACCCTGACATCCTTAAAATTTTTCACGGGGCGGATTATGACATCCGCTGCCTTTACAGGGACTATAAAATTCAGGTTCAATCGCTTTTTGACACCCAGGTGGCAGCCCGTTTTCTGGGCCTTGCCGAAACAGGGCTTGCTGCCGTACTGGAAGCCAGGCTGGGCATTAAGCTTGAAAAAAGTTCCAGAAAGCGGACTGGACCAAGCGCCCCCTGCCGGAAAATATGCTTCGTTATGCAGTTTGCGATGCTGCCTACCTCATTCCCCTGGCCGAGGACCTGACAGCAGCCCTTGCGGAAAAGGGCCGTCTGACCTGGGTGGAGGAGGAGTGCCGTGAATTGAGCTGCGTGAGGCCTGCGGAAAAGGGCCAGGACCCTCTTTTTGTGAGGTTTAAAGGGGCCGGCAGGCTTGATCCGCGCAGCCTGGCGGTTCTGGAAAGCCTGCTTGATCTGCGCCGGAAACTGGCCAAAGCCCTTGATCGCCCCCCCTTCAAGGTGATGGGCAATATCTCACTTTTGGAGATGGCATTAAAAAAGCCAACGCGAATGGGCGAACTGTCCAGGCTTGATTCAATCTCCACAAAGCAGGCCCGCATTTTTGGGGATAAGCTTATTGAAGTGGTCCGAAGCGCCCTTGAAACCCCTGACGATGCCCTGCCGTCCTTTCCCAGGGAAAAAAGGCGCAAAAGCAGCCCCAGAGCGCCTGACCGGATAACAGCATTGAAGAAGTGGCGCAATCAAAAGGCAAAAAACCTTGGCCTTGACCCTGCGGTAGTGTTGACCAATGCCCAGATAAAGGAGCTTGCCTCCAAAAAGCGGCGCAGCCTGCAAGACATGGAAGAAGTGCCCGGACTGCGCTGCTGGCAGCAGCAGGCTTTTGGAGAGTCGATTCTGGCGGCGCTGAAAACCGTTGCCTGACAGGAAAAACCCAGGGGCCCATTTGAAACAAGATTGCCGGGCATTTTGAGTTTGGAAGGCCTTGCTTTATCTGCTGTTTTATCCAGGATTATCAATTCGTTTTCAGTCTTCATCCTTGAGCATGGCACGAATTGCAAGGCGAAGATCCTGCGGATTGCAGGGATTCAGCTCCTGGTCCGAAACACGGACAGACCCTTTTGGCAAAATGGGGCCAAAGACAAGGCCGTAAATCTTTTCCGCAGCCAAAAGGCTTTGTCCAAGCCTGTTCTCATCCACAAAGGCAGGCCGGATTCCTAAAGCCATGCGGGTTTCCTTGTTTGTTCCAGCCAATTCCTCCTTTGTCTGCCTGGCCTGCTCCAGATGCATGCGGCACCACAGGATTATGCTTTCAAGGTAAGGCTCCGGAAGAGTGTTCTTCGGGGCATGGGCCGTAAATTCAAGGGCTTTTCGGACAAGATGCATAAAATCGTCGTCCTGCCAGTTTGCCTGCTCCAGAAAGGCCAGAAAAAAGCTTTCAAAAGCCCCTGTCCAGACAATGCCTGCCTGCCGCACAAGGCTGCGCACGGCCAGGGCCTGTTTCTTTTCCCGCTTCTGCAGAAAGGAAGGAATCTGCTCACCCATATCTGAATCAAGATTTAAGCTTCTTACAAAGCGCATTGCCCCGAATGCCGGAACCTCCAGCCAAAAGTACGGCGGCCCTGCCTGCCTGTGGCAGGCAATTTTTGCCTTGATGGGCAGGGCTGCAAGAACCGCCTGCTCAAGCTTTTTTGCCCGGCTTGAGGAAAGGCCTTTTTGCGGCAGGTGCTCTTCCAGGCGCAGCAGCAGGTCTTCCCCCGGAGAAAAGAGCAGTTCCATCAGCACCTGGCCTTCAGGCAGGTCCGGGTCGGCAAGGGCCTTTTTAAGCTCGTCAAAAGTGAATGCGCCCACAAGGGAATCTGCCTGGGCAAAAAGAGCCGCATCAGCTTGCAGTTCCCCTTTAAGGGCATTGATAATAATTGAGGCAAGCTTTTTCATGGCGGAAAAGTTTTGCGCTTCAGGCGGCAAATGCCTTAAAATAAAATTTATATCCTGTAAAAAAAGCTTGTTGGCCGGGTTGGTTTTGTGTTGGCGCTTGCACCCGTGCCTGCTTCATGTTATAGCACCTGCCAATAAATTAGTTAAGAGCTATGTTAAAAATCAGGTCCAAAATCAGGTCAATGGTCGCCGGAAGAAGCGGCGGCTTAACCATCCTTCAAGAGAAAAGGGGAAATCAGCCATGAAACAAATTCGTCTTCTTGCGGGCTTTGTTCTGGTTCTGGCGCTTTGTGTCCCTGCCCATGCGGGACAGGACTACACATGGGGCGTGGGTTTGACCATTGATTACTCAATCAGGGATCTGGAGTATGGCGAGGTTACGGGCAATCTTGTCAACCCGGTTGCTGTAAATGAGTATGCCCACCTCTATTCCTTTGAGGAAACCCTGCAGGAAGCATATCTTACCGGAACCTGGCGGCCCAATGAGAATTTTACCCTTGCCGCGCTTCTTGGTTTTTGCGAAAGCCAGTACAAGGCTGTTTACAGCGGGACCAAAGCCAATTTTGCTACATACGAGTTTTCCAGAGGCTTTTCAGACCTGGTTTACGGCCTTAATCTTGACTATGTCGGCTCAATTACGGACCGCTGGTCCTGGGGCCTTGGCGCAAAGGGCCGTCTGGCCAATTACCGGGGCGGCGATTTGTCCCTGCCCTTGGCAGCCAATGTCTCCCGGCGGGATTCCCAGGTTAAGCGCTGGTCTGTTGACCTTTTCCCCAGGGTGATTTACGCACTTAACCAGAATGTGGACTTCTTTGCCGGGCCAAGCTTCACCTTTGTCCGTGCAGAGCTGGACTTCATTGATTATACCCCTGTCGGCAATGCGCAGTGGACAGTGAAAATGGAAGAGGACAGCCCTGTGGGAATCCGTGGCGGCATCCAGGCATTTTTGGGAAGCCGGCTTTTGGGCCAGCTTGCGGTTAACGGCATTTCCGCCACAGGAGCAACGGCAAGCCTTTCCTACCTGTGGTAGAAGGCGTTTGCCCGGCAGCAACAAAAACGGTTTTTGCACCGCACCTTATATAAAAAAAGAGGGGCCTCTTTATGGAGGCTCCTCTTTTTTATTTTGGGCTGCCGGGACGGTTTGGGAGGCAAGGGCGTTATAAAATGCCTTCAAGCCTTCATTTTTATTGGGGCTTGACAGGGCCTGCCCGCTCAAACGATAAAGGCCATGCATAAGGTGGCGGGTTTACGCAAAAGAGGTGGAGAGAAAATGAAGCTGACAACAAGAACGCGTTACGGAACGCGGTTGATGATAGACATAGCCATGCACAGCGAAGATGGCCCTGTTCAGATTGAAAGCGTGGCAGGCAGGCAGGACATTTCCGTAAAGTATCTGGAGAAGCTTGCAAACACGCTCAACACGGCGGGTTTTTTGAAAAGCCGCAGGGGGCCGCGCGGCGGTCATTTGCTGGCAAGGTCCCCGGAAAAAATTACCCTGGGCGAGATTGTCCGCGTATTGGAGGGGCATCCGCTGGTTATGGACTGCGGAGGCAAGGAGTTAAATTGCCCCAGGATAGACGAATGTCTGACCCGGCGGGCCTGGGATGAGGTTACCCAGGCGGTTTACGAAAAGCTGGACTCTTACACAATTGCTGATCTGATGCGTGGCCCCACCTGTGAATAAAGTGGCAGGAGGGGCTTTTTAACCAAAGACCCCGGCAAAAAGGGAGCCCAAAACTTATGCAGCCAAAGCCGCAGATAGGGCCAAAAGAGGCCCTGGACAAGCTTCTTGAAGGAAACCGCCGTTTTGTGGAGGGTGCGCATACCCACACTGAAAGAACGGCGTCAGACTACCGGACTTCCCTGGTGGCGGGTCAGGAGCCTTTTGCAGCGGTGCTGGCCTGTGCAGACTCACGCACACCGCCGGAGCACATTTTTGATGCAGGATTGGGCGAGCTTTTTGTCTGCCGCAATGCGGGCAATCTCCTCAACCTGTCAACCCTTGGCTCCATAGAGTTTGCCGTGACCCACGCTGGCTGCCCCCTGGCTATGGTGATGGGCCATTCCTCCTGCGGCGCTCTTAACGCTGCGGTTGCCGCAGCCAAGGCACCAGAAGAATATCTTTCTCACAACATTGATGAAATTGTCCGCAGGCTCTGGCCTTCCGTTCTTGCCACCAAGCCGGAAACAGACGATGAATCCCAATGGGTGGATGAAGCAGCCAAAAAGAATGTTTTGCGGATGTATGAGGAAATGATCCGGCAAAGCCCCATAATTGACGCACGGGTGAAAAGCGGCGAGATGGCTGTTGTCGGGGCCTGGTACGATTTGTCCACAGGCTTTGTGGAGGTTTTGAAATCCACGCTGTAACCGGCAGGCGGTTGGGCAATTGCCGCCAAGCCAGGAGAACTGGCTGTGAGCCTGCTGATTCTGGTGGATGGCTACAATCTGATTCATGCAAGGGATATGCTTTTTGATTCCGGCGACCTGGAGCAGGCCCGCAACACTCTGCTGGACTGGTGCGCCGGTTATAAAAGGGCCAAAGGCCATAGTGTAACGGTTGTGTTTGATGCCTACAAGTCAGCAGGCATGGACTCGCGGCGGGATATGCACAAGGGAGTGAGTGTGCATTATTCGCCTTATGGCAAAAGCGCAGACGCCCTGCTGGTTGAAATGGCCAAAAAATTCGGTCCAAAGGCCGTGGTGGTGACAAACGACAGGGATGTGGGCCAGAAGGCCCAGGCGCATAATGCAGCGTGGGTGACCAGCAGCCTGTTTGCAGACCGGCTCATGGAGGCCTGCCTTGACGGGGCAGCACCCCAGGAGGAGGCAGACCCAGGGCCTTCTGCCCTGCGGGATACCCGCAAGAAGGGGCCTGGCCGCAAACCCAAAAAAAGCCGCCGCAAGGCTGTCCGTATGCAGAACAAGCTTTGAACGGGATTCATAATCAAGGGTGTTGCGGTTGCCGTTGGCCAGGCGCCCGATGCCTTGACCCTTTTTCAAGCAAGGCCCTCAAACCATTTAAGCAAGGAGGCGGCTGATGCAGACCAATCGCATCTGCGTCATAGACGGACAGGGCGGGGGCATTGGAGCCGTGGTCATAAAAAAGCTCAAGGAGGCTTTGGGCGAGTCCTGTGAAATTGTGGCACTTGGCACAAACGCCATTGCAACCGCCCAGATGCTCAAGGCCAGGGCCAACCGGGGTGCAACCGGCGAAAACTCCATTGTGCAGACAGCGCCCACGGCAGACATCATCATAGGGCCTTTGGGCATTGTTCTGGCCCATTCCATGATGGGCGAGGTAACTCCCAAAATTGCCGAAGCTGTGAGCAAAAGCCCTGCAAAGAAGCTGCTTATCCCCCTTTCCCAGGAAAATGTTTTTGTGGTGGGAATGCCTGCCATTCCCCTGCCCAGGCTTGTTGAAACCCTTGTGGAGCTTTATATTGAAGAAACATCGTCCCAACAAATGCTCCGGTAAAGGCCCAGGGGCGGACAGGACGGATATCTTTGACGCCGCATTTTAAGGAGAAAGCCCATGTGTGAAGCCAATGCATATTTGCTCAAGGACTCCGGCGAGGAGCTGGTGATGGAGGCCGTTGACACGGTTGAGCCGGATGAAAACGGAATAAGGCTCATCTCCATTTTTGGCGACCAGAAGTTTTTAAAGGCCCGCATCCATTCATTGAATCTTGTGGACCACAAGGTTTTTCTTGTGCAGGAATAGGCTTTTTGCTTCTGTTTTGGTCCCAAACAAAGCCCAATGCCTTTTGGGGCCGCTTTTCCTGATTCAGGCAAGCCCTTGTTCTGACCCGGAGGCCCATGAAGGTTACAGTGGCCAAAACCGCAGGTTTCTGCATGGGGGTTAGGCGGGCCGTGGAAATGGTTCTCGACACGGCCAACCGCGCTTCCGGGCCTGTCTATACCTTTGGCCCGCTCATCCACAATCCCCAGGTCATGGACATACTGGCGGAAAAGGGCGTCAAGGTGCTCGACCATGTGCCGGAGCGCGGTGAAGGCACAGTGGTCATCCGCGCTCATGGTGTTACCCCGCAGATAGAGCAGGAGCTTGTCCGCGCCGGTTTCCAGGTTTCCAATGCCACCTGCCCGCGGGTCATCAAGGTTCAGTCTCTTCTCCAAAACTTTGTTGCAAAGGGCTATTTTGCCGTCATTGTGGGGGATGCCGACCACCCCGAAGTGGTCGGACTTCTTGGCCACACCCAGGGCAGGGGAGCGGTGGTGGCCGCCCCGGAGCAGGTGGATTTTCTGCCGGATGCTGACAAGGTTCTTGTGGTGGCCCAGACCACCCAGGACGCCCAGACCTTTGAGGGCATATGCGAAAAGGTGCGCCAGCGCTTTGGCCAGGTGGAGGTTTTCAACACGATTTGCGACTCAACCAGCAGACGCCAGAAGGAGGCTGCCCATTTGGCTGCCACCGTGGATGCAATGGTTGTGGTGGGCGGCAAAAACAGCGGAAACACAAAACGGCTTGCCCAGATTGCAGAGCGGGCGGGAGTACCCACCTTTCATGTGGAGACAGATGCGGAATTGGACAAAACCGCCTTTGAAGGCCTGGATCATATCGGCATCACCGCCGGGGCTTCCACCCCCACCTGGATAACCAGGAGGGTGCGCCTTGCCCTGGAAAACCAGGGGCTTGGCAACAACAAGGGCAGGACAAGCCTTTTTCCCGTCATGCGCGCCCTGCTTCTGACAAATGCCTATGTGGCCCTGGGTGCAGGCTGCCTGTGTGCGGCAAGCCTGGCCCTTTTGGGGCTTTCCTTCCAGGTTGCGCCCCTTGTCATGGCCTGCGCCTATGTGCTGTCCATTCATACTTTCAACAACTTTATCGGCAAAAACGCCATCCGCTACAATGACCCGGACAGGGCCGCCTTTTACGAAAAATACCGCAGGCCCCTTCTGGCTGTGGCGGGCCTTTCCCTTTTGGCAAGCCTGGGGGCCGGGCTTTTTTTGGGGCTTTGGTCCTTTTTCGCCCTGCTGTTTCTCACCCTGGCAGGCCTTTTGTACAATGTAAGGCTGGTGCCCGGAACCCTGCCCGTGGCGGTGCGCTATCCCATGATAAGGGCCATACCTGCATCCAAAACATTTTCCGTGGCTCTGGCCTGGGGGCTTGTGGCTGCCTTTGTGCCCCTTCTCTCCGAGCCGGTTTCCTGGCTTGAACCCGGCTGGCTGGTGGTTTTGCTGTGGGCAGGGTCCATGGCCTTTGTGCGTGCGGCGTTTTTTGATGTGCTTGATGTTCAGATAGACCGGATTGCAGGCCAGGAGACTGTGGCCACATGGCTTGGCCCGGACAAAACAAGACGGCTTGTGCGCGCTGTTCTGGCAGCCCAGGCCGGGCTTCTGGCAGGGGCCTGGCTTCTTGGCTGGGTAACATGGCTGGGGCTTTTGCTGCTTCTGTGCTCGGCCTTTCTGGCCGGCGTGCTGGCCGTCCACGAAAAGGGCCGGTTTCATCCTGGATACAGGCTTGAATTTGCGGTAGATTCCATTTTCATTCTGGCCGGTGGGCTGGCAGGCCTTTGGTATTTTCTTGCCGTAGCATGAAGCTGGCTCACTTGCCCAAAAGCACCTCCCAGGGGCCGATTTGCCTATCCTGAACAATTTCCAACTCCTTTAAAGAAAACTCCTTTTTCAATATCCTTACATTGGCATTGCCATGCCCCCTCATGCGGCTGACAGAAACCGGGTGTACGGCAAGGCGTGCAAGGTCTCCGTGCCCGGATGCGGATTCAAGCAGTTGCCTGGCCTTTTTCAGAAAAAGGGCGCACTGGGCAAGATACCCGAATGCCGGGTGCCTGGGTCCGGCAAGAACTGTTCCCGGCACGGACAGGGCTGCTTCTTCGCAAAGGCCCATGCGGGCCACGGGAATACCGGCCTCCACAAAGACAGCCAGCATTTCGGCGCAAACGCCCACGGCCTCTTCAAGGGAAAGGGGCTGATAAGCGCCCTTGCGCCACAGGCTTGCCAGGGGGCTTTGCTCCAGAACAAGGGTGGGGTAAACCCGGACAAAGTCCGGGCAAAGGGCAGCAGCCTGCCTTGCGCTTTCAATGGCGCTTTCGCGGTTTTGCCCTGGCAGGCCCGCCATGAGCTGAATGCCCAGGGAGTATCCAACATCCTTGACCTGCCTGGCTGCATTTTTGGAATCCTCTGCACTGTGGCCCCGGCAACAGGCGGCAAGCACGGCATCATCAAAGCTCTGAACCCCTATCTCCACGGTGCGGACTTTAAAACCCTCAAGGCCTTTTAAAGATGAAGGGCAAATTGTTTCAGGCCTTGTGGAAAAGCGGATTCCCGCAGCAAGGCCCTTTTGGCAGAAAAAATCGGCAGCTTCCAGATAGGCAAGCCGGATATCTGGCTCCGTACCCAGAAAATTGCCGCCAAAAAAGGCTATTTCCACGCAGGAAGCCTTGCTCGAATTGGCCAGGGCCAGTTTTTCCCCTATTTCCCGGTGTGCACCGGCAGGGTTCGGCTCTGCCTGGCCGGTTACAGCCCTCTGGTTGCAGAAAATGCAGCGGTGGGGGCAGCCTGCATGGGGCAGAAAAATCGGGATTACAAGGGGAGCGGCCTTTGTTGAGCCGGGTGTTGTGCTGGCCTTGCTCATGGTTCCGGCTCAAGGATCAAGAGGGCCTGGCAGGCGGCATCCTGCTCGGCAGCCTTTTTGCTTCTGCCCTGGCCCAGGGCGAAAAGGCCGTTTGCAAGGGTAACCCTTGCGGAAAAAATCTTGTCATGCTCCGGGCCGTCCTCTCCCTGGCTTTCGTATTCCGGAACCTTGTGCCAGCGCTTCTGGCAGATCTCCTGAAGGCGGCTCTTGCAGTCTGAATCCTCAAGGAGCGCAGGTTGATCCGGCAGTTTGTTTCCCACAAGCCCCCGGATTACCCCAAAAACCGCTTCAAGGCCTCCATCCAGGTAAATTGCGCCCATTATGGCCTCAAGGCAGTCTGCCAGAATGGAATCCTTTTCAAAGCCACGCTGGCCCATCTCCCCACGGGACAAAAGAATAAGAGGCCCTATCTGAAGCGCCTTGGCAAGGCCCGCCAGGCCCTGCTCAGAAACCAGGCCCGCCCTCATGCGCGAAAGCTCGCCCTCCCTGGCATCGGGATACTGGTCCATGAGCAGGTGCCCCACAACAAGGCCAAGCACCGCATCCCCCAGAAACTCCAGGCGCTGGTTGCCGGAAACCGGCGTATAAATGCTGTCACCGGCAGAGGATCCGTGGCAAAGGGCCTGGAACAGAAGCTCCTGGCTCTTGAAGCTGTAATTCAGCCTCTTTTCCAGGTCTGAAAGGGGATTTGGACTGTCCTGGGACATGGGTCTGTATCAAGCCTTTGGGGCCTTGGCTTTTTCAAGTGCCCGGAGAAGGTTGTGGTAAATTGATGCTGGCACAAAAAAATCGCCCTTGCCAACACCCATGCGGATATGGGGCTTGGATGCCCCGTGGAAATCCGTGCCTCCGGTCACCAGAAGGCCCATTTTTTCTGCCAGGGTTGCAAAGGATTGAGTCTGCAAGGGATCATGGGCCGGATAAATGGCCTCAATGCCTCCAAGGCCCATTTCGACAAAGCGGATTACAAGGCGCTCCAGAAGATCCGGGGGAAGATTCAAGGAAAAAGGATGAGCCAGCACGGCAATGCCCCCGGCCCCCCGGATAAGCCCGATTGCCTGAACTGCCGGGAAGCGGAATTTATCCACATAGGCAGGTCTGCCTTTGCCAAGATAGCGGTCAAAGGCCTCCTCTGTTGAGGCCACGCCCTTGTTTTTCACCAGCACCTGGGCCATGTGGGGTCGGCCTGTCTGGCCAAAGCCGGAAAGGGCCTTTACCTCCTCCCAGGAAATGGGCAGGCCCAAGGCGGCAAGGCGCTCCACAATTTGGGGGTTTCTTTGGCGGCGCGCTTCCTGGCAGGTTGCCAGGGCCTTTTGCAGGGGCTTGTTTTTGCAGTCAATTCCATAGCCCAGAAGATGCAGGGTCCCTTCCTGGGGAAAGGGGCCTGGAATCTGCGCGGAAATCTCCACACCAGCAAGAAAATGGGGTGAATCCAGAAGCTTTTCTTCAGGCAGTTGAAGTACGCCTTCCACAGTATCGTGGTCGGTTATGGAGACCGCAAAAAGACCTTGCCCGACAGCCTCTTCCAGTATCTGGGCAGGGGTCAGTGAGCCGTCTGAAAACGATGAATGTATGTGCAGATCAACACAGCCCGGACGCAAGGCGCTACAAGCCAAGAGCTTTCTCCATGGCTTCCTGCTTGTTTTTGCAGTCAATGCAAAGGGTGGTTACAGGGCGGGCTTCGAGCCTCTTTGCGGAGATGTCCTCTCCGCACTCCTCGCAGATGCCGTAGGTCTCGTTGTCAATTCGCTCCAAAGCCTGTCGGATCTTCTTGATGAGCTTGCTCTCCCTGTCGCGGATGCGCAATAAAAAATTGCGATCTGTTTCCGCAGAGGCGCGGTCTGTGGGATCCGGAAAGGTTTCCTTTTGGGATGACATGCCCGAAACTGTATCCTCCGCAGAGTTTAGCAGCTCCTCGAGCAGGCCCGTCAGGAGGGCTTTGAATTGTTCCAACTCTTTTTTTTTCATCGCTCGTCCTTTGGGTGGGCAAAAGCCCTGTTCGTGCTGTTGGGAAGAAAATTATCTACCACATACAAAATCAGGGTGTAAAGTCAATTTTGCCCCAAATACTGTGCTGCAACAGCCCTATATAACGCCTTTTTCATCCCCCGATGGCGGACATGGGCCTTCGGCAGGGGGCCGCCGTTCGCGAAGCAGGCTTTTTGGCAATGGCCTGCTCAAGCAGGGCAACAATCTGCTCCCGGTCTGCCACCTGGCGCAGCAGGTTCTTCACATCAAATTCCAGATCCGAAAACAGGCAGGGTCTTATGTGCCCGTCTGCGGTAAGGCGCAGACGGTTGCAGTCTGCACAGGTATGTCCGCTCATGGCATTGATAAAGCCGATAGTCCCCTTTGCCCCTTCAATGGAAAATCTTATGGCAGGGCCGTCTTGGGGCTTTCTTCCCTGCAAGGGCTTCAAGGGGCCAAAGCTCCTTTCAATGCGCTCCCTTACCCATGCCGCAGAAATCACCCTGCCGGGATTCCAGGAGATTTTATCACCCACAGGCATGAACTCAATGAAGCGCACCTCCAGCGGCTTGTCAATGGTCAGTCTGGCAAAGTCCTCCACCTGATCCTCATTGCTGCCGCCAATGACAACGGTGTTTATTTTAATCGGCTCAAAACCGGCTTGTTGTGCAATTTTAATGCCTTCAAGCACGCTGTCAAGTGCATCGAGGCCTGTTATGCGGGCAAATGCCTGTCTTTTAAGGCTGTCCAGGCTGATATTTATTCGGGAAAGACCCGCGGCCTTGAGCTCATGGGCCATCTGGCCCAGGTTAACCCCGTTCGTGGTGAGCGCCACTTCGGATATGCCCTCAAGCCGGGCAAGTTTTTCAATGAAGCCGATAAGCCCACGGCGCATCAGGGGCTCGCCGCCTGTAACCCGAACTTTGTTTATGCCCAGATTAAGACCGGCTTCAACCACGGCAAGGATTTCCTCGTAGGAAAGTATCTCGCTGTGGGGAATAAGGTTAAGGCCATGCACGGGCGTGCAGTAAAAGCAGCGCAAATTGCAGCGGTCGGTCACGGAAACCCGCAGGTAATTTATTGAGCGCCCGTTGGCGTCTTTTCTGGCGGCGCAGACCACAAAAAAAATCGGCCTAAAAAGACCTCTCCCTATTTACTGTAAATCAAATCCAACCTGTTTTTTTGCAAAGGAATCTTTTTTGTAAAGCAGGTTTTATCCTGCAAATTGCTCAAGGCTTTTACAACAAACTTTTAAAGGTTGCAATTGCATTAATTGGAAACTTTAAAGAAAAGAACCCTATATCTTCCGTTGGCAGTTGGCCTGCCTGGCAAGGGCACATTAACCCAGCCTGCCGCCTTTTGCGCCTTGGCGGACATAACGATTTTCCCAAAGCCGACAGTCACGCAAATAAGCCTTTGGGGGTTGACAAAGAAAAGGCGTTTCATTACATCTGTCCCATTTGTGTGCGAACACGGTCACCGGATACGGACAACCGGAGACTCCATTGGGCTATAACCCTTTGAAATAAAAAGTTACGGAAGAGATGGAGAGGAGGTGAAGGACTTTTTTTGCATGACCATAGGGCAGTGTTTTTTTTAAAGCAGCATCTCAAACCTTAATGCGCATTGGAGGTAAGCAATGGCAAAACATGAGACTCCTATGCTGGACCAGCTTGAGTCCGGTCCTTGGCCGAGCTTTGTATCGGACATCAAGCAGGAGATAGCACACAGGAAAGCCAACCCCAACAATGTGGAACTTCAGATTCCGGCAGATGTTCCTGAAGATATTCTGGGTGTTCTGGAACTTTCCTTCAAACACGGCAGAACCCATTGGAAGCACGGCGGAATCGTGGGTGTTTTCGGTTACGGCGGCGGCGTTATCGGCCGCTACTGCGACCAGCCCGAAATGTTTCCGGGCGTTGCCCACTTTCACACCATCCGCGTGAACCAGCCTGCGGGCAAGTTCTACACGACCGAGTACCTTCGCAAGCTGTGCGATCTGTGGGAATTCCGCGGAAGCGGTATCACCAATATGCACGGCTCCACGGGCGACATCATCTTTTTGGGTACCCACACCAAGCAGCTTGAGGAAATTTTCTTTGAGCTGACCCACAATCTCAACCAGGACCTCGGTGGCTCCGGCTCCAACCTGCGGACCCCGGCTGACTGCATCGGCATGGCCCGCTGCGAGTACGCCTGCTACGACACACAGGATCTTTGCCACACCCTGACCAACGAGTATCAGGACGAGCTTCATAGGCCTGCATTCCCCTACAAGTTCAAGTTCAAGTTCGATGGCTGCCCCAACTGCTGCGTGGCCTCCATCGCCCGTTCGGACATGTCCTTTGTGGGTACATGGCGCGATGACATCAAGATCGACCAGGAAGCAGTGAAGGCCTACATCGGCGGCGAAATCGCCCCCAACGGTGGCGCCCATGCTGGCCGCGACTGGGGCCCCTTTGACATCCAGAAGGAAGTCATCGGTCTTTGCCCAACCGGCTGTATGTGGATGGAAGGCGACAAGCTGATGATTGACAACCGCGAGTGCACCCGCTGCATGCACTGCATCAATGTCATGCCCCGCGCATTGAGAATCGGCGATGACCGCGGCCTGTCCATTCTGGTTGGTGCCAAGGCCCCCATCCTTGACGGCGCACAGATGGGATCCCTGCTTGTTCCCTTTATCAAGGCCGAAGCCCCCTATGACGAGATCAAGGAAGTCATAGAAAAGGTTTGGGACTGGTGGATGGAGGAAGGCAAGAACCGTGAGCGGCTGGGCGAGCTTATCAAGCGTCAGGGCTTCCAGCGGCTTCTGGAAATGACCGAAATCGAACCCATGCCCCAGCATGTTCAGGAACCGCGCTCCAACCCCTACATCTTCTGGAAGGAAGAAGAGGTTGAAGGCGGCTGGGAACGGGATGTCAACGAATTCCGGAAATACCATCTGAGATAGGGGGTGCAGACCATGGCATTTGTTTCTTCAGGATACGATCCTAACGAGCCAATGAAAAACAGGATCACCGATATCGGCCCTCGTCATTACGAGGAGTTCTATCCGCCGGTGATTGCAAAGAACAAGGGCAAGTGGCTCTATCACGAAATCCTTGAGCCGGGCGTGCTGGTCCATGTGGCCGAGTCCGGAGACGAGGTTTATACCGTGCGTGTGGGCGGTGCCCGCCTCATGAGCGTTACCCACATCCGCGAAATCTGCGAAATTGCAGAAAAACACTGCGGCGGTTATGTTCGCTGGACCACCCGTAACAACATCGAGTTCATGGTGGATTCCAAAGACAAAGTCGCCCCTTTGAAGAAAGATCTTGAAAGCCGCAAGTTTGACGGCGGGTCTTTCAAGTTCCCAGTCGGTGGCACGGGTGCTGGCATAACCAACATCGTCCACACCCAGGGCTGGATCCACTGCCACACGCCGGCCACGGATGCATCCGGCCCGGTCAAGGCCTGCATGGATGAGCTTTTTGCAGACTTTCAGTCCATGCGTATGCCCGCCCAGTTGCGGGTGTCCCTGGCCTGCTGCCTGAATATGTGCGGTGCCGTGCATTGCTCGGACATCGCCATTCTTGGCTACCACCGCAAGCCGCCCATGCTTGACCATGAGTATCTGGACAAGATGTGCGAAATCCCCCTGGCCATTGCAGCCTGCCCCACGGCGGCCATCAAGCCTGCAAAGATAGAAATCAACGGCCAGAAGCTCAACACCGTTGCCATCAACAACAGCCGCTGCATGTTCTGCGGCAACTGTTACACCATGTGCCCTGCTCTGCCCCTGTCGGACAAAGAGGGTGACGGCATTGTCATCATGGCTGGCGGAAAGGTCTCCAACCGCATTTCCGCTCCCAAGTTCTCCAAGGTTGTTGTGGCATTCCTGCCCAACGAGCCACCCCGCTGGCCCTCCACAACCGACACAATCAAGAAGATTGTTGAGGCCTATGCTTCGGGCGCCAAGAAGTACGAGCGCCTTGGCGAGTGGGCAGAGCGCATTGGATGGGAGCGTTTCTTCGAGAGATGCGATCTTCCCTTCACCCACCACCTGATTGACGATTTCCGTGATCCGGCCTATTTTACATGGCGCCAGACCACGCAGTTCAAGTTCTAGAAGCCTACTCCTGCGCCGGGGCGGGCTTTAAAGTCCGCCCCGGCGTTTGCTTTGAGGAAGCGAGGAAATCATGGACGAGAATGAAGCCAGAAAAACCATTGTCGCAACTCTGGAAGGCAAAAAAGGCAAGTCAAAGTTCTATCTCAAGGACTTTTATGCCATGTTTCCGGAGGAGAAGCCCAGGACCATCAAGAATATCGTGAACAAGATGGTGGGCGAGGGAACCCTGGAGTACTGGTCTTCAGGAAGCACCACCCTCATCGGGCTTAAGGGCGTCGGCAAGCAGGCCGGGGCCGAGCACGAAGACTAAAAAGACAGTTCCTGGCCGACCCTCCAGTTGAACGGGTCGGCCAGAATATCTGTCTTCAGGGTTTTTTCATGACCATCCCCAGAATCGCCATATCCGCACTGCGAGGGGGTTCGGGGAAGACTGTCCTTTCCATCGGCATCATCGCAAGCCTTAAAGAGCAGGGCTTTGCGGTTGTCCCCTTCAAAAAGGGTCCGGATTACATTGATGCCGGCTGGCTTGCCCAGGCGGCTGGCAGGCCATGCCACAATCTGGACACCTTCCTTGTTGATTTAGCTTCAACAAAGGCTTCTTTCTGCGCCCATGCAACAAAGGATTCGGTTGCTGTAATTGAAGGCAACCGGGGCCTTTTTGACAGCATGGACCTTGAGGGAAGCACTTCCACAGCAGAGCTTGCAAAACTTTTAAACTGCCCGGTGGTGCTCATTCTGGACTGCACCAAGGCCACTCGTACCCTTGCGGCCCTTGTGTTGGGGTGCCTGCACTTTGACCCGGACCTTGATTTGCGGGCAGCAATTTTAAACCGGGTGGCAAATGCCCGCCACGAGCAGAAAATCCGCAAAAGCCTTGCCCACTATACAGGAGTGCCGGTTATCGGGGCTGTGCCAAACCTTTCGGACAAGGATTTCCCGGAGCGCCACATGGGCCTTGTGCCAACTCCGGAGCACGACTGGACCCGTGGAGCCATTGGCCGGGCTGGTGCCATGGCCGGCAGATACATAGATATGCAGGCTCTTTTTGAAATTGCGGCAAGCCCCAAGGTTGATGATCTTGCTGCTGAATCCGCCTGTCAGGAGATGGATGACGCATACAGCAGCATCTTTCCCGTATCTGCGCCACAGGCTGCCCGCCCCCCAAGGGTGGGCGTTGCCCGCGACTCGGCTTTTCAATTCTACTACCCCGAAAACATTGAAGCCTTGAGCCGGGCCGGCGCACAAGTGATTCCGTTCTCCCTTGTGGATGGCTCGCAGATTCCGGAGTTGGATGCCCTTTATTTGGGGGGAGGCTTTCCGGAAACCCATGCAGGCCTGCTTGCCAACAACGAATCTTCCCGCGAGCACATCCGCAGGCTGGCCCAGGCGGGAATGCCTATCTACGCTGAATGCGGTGGGCTGATGTATCTATGCAGGGAGCTGATTCTGGACAGCGGGGTCTATCCCATGGCAGGGGTCATTCCAGCCACTGTGGGGGTGGAAAACCGGCCCGTGGGACACGGCTACACCGTGATGGAAGCAGATGAGGACAACCCCTTTTACAAGACCGGCGAAAAAATCAAGGGTCACGAGTTTCATTACAGCCGCATACTTTCGTTGGATGAGGCCCAAATAAAAACCGTGTTTGCCGTTCAAAGGGGCCGCGGGGCGTGGCAGGGACGGGACGGGCTTTGCATCCACAGCGTTCTGGCCACCTATATGCACATCCACGCTTTAGGAACCCCCTCCTGGGCGCCTGCCCTTGTCCGCAGGGCAATTGCCTTTCAAAAGCCATAGAAAAGAAGTTGCTCCCCACAAACCAGATGTTTTGCAATCACCTCGTCTGTTTTACACTTGGTTTCAGATGACGGGCAGCATGGTATCTGCAAGCTTGCCGGAGGTTTTTCTCAAGTTGCCGGAAAGCATCCGGATAAGTGCCACCAGAACGCGTATTCCAATATCCGGCTCTTTTTGAAGCAGGGCTTCAAAGTCCCGGCGGCTCAATGTGAGCAGGCGGGTGCTTTGGGATGCAATGACATTGGCCGAGCGGGGAAAGTCATCCACAACAGCCATTTCACCTATGGAATCACCCTGCTTGAGCACGGCAAGCAGTTTTTGCCCGCCGCGGGGGCCGTTTTTGGAAACATCCAAAGCCCCCTGCACAACAAAACACATATAGTCGCCCAGCTCGCCTTCCAGAAAAACCACATCACCTTCCTGCACATCAAAAAAATGCATATAGGGCGCGATGGTATCAAGCTCGTCCTGATTCATTCCGGCAAAAAGGGGGATTTTGGCAAGGGATTGCCGCACGGTTTGGGCAATACTTTCGTGAAATCCTGCGTAAGGATCCCGCGCACTCATGAACTCCTCCACAGAAGGCGTTTATTCTGCAAGGTTTTTGGATGGTGGTGTTTGGCTGTCTTTGAAAAAAGCCCCAAGTATGTTTTTTAAAAGCCCCCTGCGCCAGAGGAGAAGGGGGCTTTGTCCAAAAATTTTAAACAGAAAAGCTACGCAGCTTCCAGAGCGTCGTCAGGAATGTCTGCATTGGTGTAAACATTTTGCACATCATCAGAATCTTCCAGGGCCTGAAGAAGGCGGACCATCTGCTCTGCCTCCTTGCCGGCAAGAGCAAGAAGAGTATGGGGAAGCATGGTTATTTCCGCGCTTTCAATGGCTATTTTAGCATCTTCAACGGCTTGGCGCACCTGCTCGAATTCTGAAGGCTCGGTGATAACATCCCAGGCGTCTTGGGCATCCTTCACATCGTCAGCCCCTGCTTCCAGGGCTGCCTCCATTATCGCTTCCTCGCCGGCCTCGGATTTTAAAATGGAGATCACGCCCTTTTTGTCGAACATCCATGAAACGCAGCCTGCTTCACCAAGGCTGCCTCCGCTCTTGTTGAAGATGTGTCTCACATCGGCAACCGTGCGGTTCTTGTTGTCCGTGAGGGCCGTAATCATCACTGCAGCCCCGCCAGGCCCGTAGCCCTCGTAAACGAATTCCTCGTAGGATGCACCTTCAAGCTCGCCGGTGCCTTTTTTTATTGCCCGCTCTATGTTGTCTTTGGGCATGTTTTCGGTTTTTGCCGCATTTATGGCTGTGCGAAGCCGGGGATTTGCATCAATATCCCCCCCGCCCATGCGCGCGGCAACTGTAATTTCCTTGATGATCTTGGAAAAGATCTTCCCCCGGCGGGCGTCTGCCGCTCCCTTTTTATGCTTGATGCTTGACCATTTATTGTGGCCCGACATTTTTGCTTCCTCCTGTTAATGCCTTTATGAACAAAACCTTGTCCATGCCCAAAAGCGAAAAAATGTTTTTCTGCTGCAAAAAAACTTTGCCTTATTCAAAGCTGCTGCTGTCAGTCGCAGAATCCAGACAGCCCTTTATAAAGCCCCGGCCTATAAGATAAATCTCCGGGCTTTTACTTCGGGTGCTTTGCGGTTTGTAAAGGGAGGTTTTTAAAAAGCAGCCCTTTGCCTGTTTCACAAAAGCGTCAAATCCTTCCCCCATGAACACCTTGCACACAAAAACCCCGCCGGGGGCCAGCACACTGGAAGCCACCTCCAGGGCCGCTTCGCTCAAGGCGACAGAGCGAAGTGCATCGGCAGACTTTATGCCAGAAGTTTTGGGTGCCATGTCCGAAAGCACAATATCAAAGCCAGTGCCAATTTCTTTGCGCCACTCTGCATCCGGGTCGAACACATCGCCTAAAAGTGCTGTTGTGTTGCTGGCAAGGCCCACATCAACAGGCTTTATGTCCACACCCACCACTGTGCCGCCCGGGCCCACCGCCTTTGATGCAAACTGAAGCCAGGAGCCTGGAGAACAGCCAAGATCAAGCACCTTATGGCCTGGCCCAAAGATTTTGTGGCGGCTGTCTATTTCTTGAAGCTTGTAAATGCTTCGGGCGGCAAAGCCTTCCTTTTGGGCTTTACGGGTAAAGTGGTCCGCCCAGGGATTTGTCTTTTTTTTGGCGGACTTGTTTCTCTTTTCCGGCTTGGCCACAGTGCTCCCAAAAACTTTTTCTGCCAGGTGTTGGCAAGGGCCGCCCATTTGTCGGCCAAATTTCATCAGGGTATTTTTTCTGCCCCATTCTTACCCAAAAGAAGCCTCAAGTCAACGAATTATCAGGCGATTGATGTCTGGGGCAAAGTTTGCCCTGCTGGTCAGAAAAGTATTTCAAGGGCATTTACAACCCCCTTGGCGCATTCCAGCTTGATTGTGCCGGGGATTTTAATTTTTTTTGCTGCACCCCAAGGCCCAACACAGCGGGAAAAGCCCATTTTTGCAGCCTCCCGCAGCCGGTTTTCCATGTGTCCCACCCCACGGATTTCGCCGGTAAGCCCCACCTCGCCCAGTACAAGGGTGTTGCCCTGCATGGGCCTGTCCAGAAAGCTCGCGGCCATTGCGGCCATAACGGCAAGGTCAACAGCAGGCTCGGTAAGGCGCACGCCACCAGCCACATTCATGAAAAGGTCCTGGCCGCCAAGGGGCATTCCGCAGCGTTTTTCCAGCACCGCAGCCAGAAGGGCCACCCGGTTGGCATCCAGGCCCAGCACGGTTCGCCGTGGAGAGGCAAAGCTGGTGGGGCTTGTCAGGGCCTGAATTTCCACGAGTATGGGACGGGAGCCTTCCATGCTGGCTGTAACCACCGAGCCGGGGGCAGCTTCTGGCCTTTCGGCCAGAAATACTGCCGATGGGTTTTCCACCTGGGCCAGGCCCGACTCGCGCATTTCAAACACGCCTATCTCGTTTGTGGAGCCAAAGCGGTTTTTAACGGCGCGCAGAATACGGAAGATGTGGTTCCTGTCCCCCTCAAAGTAGAGCACCGTGTCCACCATGTGCTCCAGCAGGCGGGGGCCTGCAATGGCACCGTCTTTTGTAACATGGCCAACCACCAGGGTGGGTATGCCGGTCTTCTTGGCCATGACGGTAATCTGAAAGGTAACCTCCCGAACCTGGGCTATGGACCCTGGAGCCGAGCCAATGGCAGAGGAATAAAGGGTCTGGATGGAGTCTATAACCAGCACTGCGGGCTTGAGCTTTTCTATCATTGATGCAATGCGCTCGTAGAGGGTTTCGCAGACCACGAAAAGCTTGTCAGAGGCGCTGCCAACCCTTCCGCTGCGCAGTTTTATCTGGCGCACGGATTCCTCGCCGGAAACATAGAGAACATTTGCCCCTTTGCGGGAAAGGCCCATCATGGCCTGAAGCATGAGGGTTGACTTGCCTATGCCAGGATCCCCGCCGATGAGCACAACCGAGCCAGCCACAAGGCCGCCGCCAAGGACCCGGTCAAATTCATTTATGCCCGTGGGCAGGCGCGGATGATCCGCCTCGCTCACCTGGGACAGGGGTATTGGTTCTTCGTCTGCGCCCCACTGCTCGTGTCGCCTGCCTTCTCCTGAAGGGGGGCGGGCCTCCTCTTCCACAAGGGAATGCCATTGGCCGCAGTCAGGGCATTTGCCCAGCCATTTTGGGGACTTGTATCCGCACTCCTGGCACGCGAAAAAGCTTTTTGCAGCCTTGTTGGTCATGGAAGTTTCCTTTTGAATAGTGCCCGGAGAATCCGGCAGGCCTGTACAACAGCCCGGCTTTTCTGCTATAAAAAATTTCCGTCTTTGCCGGACGGGAGGAGTTATTTATCATGCCCCTTGCCGATTACCATGTACACACCCGCCTGTGCAACCATGCCACAGGCTCCATGCGCGAGTTTGTGGAGAGGGCCTGTGCGCTTGGCCTTGAAGAAATGGCCTTTCTGGATCATCTCACCTTGACGCCAGGTGGCCAAAGGCTTTCCATGAATCCCCATGAAGTCGGGCTTTACCACCTGGCTGCCCGCAGGTTGGAAAAACAATATCATAAGCGCATAAAAGTCAAAATCGGCATGGAGATAGACTATTTTCCCCAGGGCATGGGCCTTGCCAAAGAATTGAGCTGCCGCTTTGACTTTGATGTGCTCACTGCATCCGTGCATTTTATTGACGGATGGAACATGGTGAGCCAAAAAACCCAGGATTCTTCGCCCTTTACCGACCCATGCGTACTGGCGGAGCGCTACCTGGACGCCCTGGAAGGCCTTTTGGCAGACCCCTTTTTTGATGTTATCGGGCATCTGGACATTTTCAAGAAATTCTCCGGCAAGGCAGCGCAGATCCCGCGCCAGCGCATGGAAGGCATCATCAAAAAAATTGCAGATGCAGGCCTGTGTGTGGAAATAAACACCAGCGGTTTGAGCCACGGCGCTGCCGAAATCTACCCTTCTGCAGAATGGATAGAAGGGCTTGCAAGGGCCGGGGTGGGGGTCACCATCGGCTCGGATGCCCACGCGCCAAAGGATGTCGGACGGGCCTTTGAACAGGCGGCGGATTTGCTTTTGCGCTGCGGGCATACCCATTTTACCGTGTTCTCCCGGCGTGTACCCCAAAGGATTGCATTATGAGCAAGCTTTTTGAAAAGAAAAAGGATTTGTTTATTGCGACAGGATTTGTCTGGATTTTTCTTCTTGTTCTTGCCCTGGCAAGCCCCTGCTCTGCCCAGGCCGACCCCTTTGCCCAACTCAAACAAAGCCTCATTTCAGACGGCTATTCCCAAGAGCGAATTGAAGCCCTTTTTGGAGAAAAGGGGGCGCAGTTTGATCTTTCATCGGCCACCGGCTATTTCCGCCACCGGGAATCCACCCTCAATTACGATCAGTTCCTTTCAGCTCAGTCAATAGCCGCTGCAAGGGCTTACCGGGCCAGGCACATGGAAACCTTGAGGGCAGCTCAGGCAAGGTTTGGGGTTGACCCGGAAATAATTGTGGCCATCTTGCTTGTGGAAACCCGTCTTGGAGCTTTTACGGGAAACCGCGCGGTGTTTTCCACCCTGGCAACCTTGGCATCCCTTTCCCATGAGCCCAATGTTGTCAGCCTGTGGGAGGAGGTTAATGCCCGCTTTCAGACGGAGCGCTCTGCTGTGAAAAGCTGGTCGGAAAGGAGATCGGCCTGGGCTTACAGGGAGCTGAAAAATTTTCTGGATTTCACCCAGGCGCAGGGCATGGATCCCCTTGGGGTGGTTGGCTCATATGCCGGAGCCTTGGGTTTTGGCCAGTTTCTGCCTTCCAGCGCAATGAACTATGCTGTTGACGGGGATGGAGACGGGGTAATAGACCTTTTTTCCCATGCAGACGCCATATTCAGCATAGCCAACTATCTCAAAAACCACGGGTGGGAGCCGGTCATGACAAAGCCCCGGTTAAGGGAGGTCCTTTTTACATACAACCGCAGTCGGCCTTATGCCAACACCCTTATCTCCATTCGCACCCGGCTCAAGGAGGCTCCATGACCTTCTACATAGTTGTCATTTCACTTGGCATAACCTTTCTGCTCATGAGCTGGGTGGCCATTGTGGACATCTATCGGAAAGATTTTGAACCGCCCTCCCTGAAGCTCATCTGGGTTGGCTTTGTGGCCTTTGTCCCCTTTTTTGGCTGTCTTGCCTATCTTGCCATAGGACGCAGGCAGGGTGTTAAACCCCTGCCGGGAAAGCCCCCCGGCAATTTTTGAGGAAATGTAAGATTTGCAATTATCTCTCAAAAGTAAGATTTTTGTAAAAAGCGCCTTTTGGCTGACAAGGGCTTTTTTTTGTGCTAATTGCGGGCAAACTCGCCAAAAAGCGGGTCAGGCAAAATGGTCATAAATGCCAGTGAGGTATTACCGTGAGTTTGAAAACAAGCCGGGTTTCCCAAAAATCCATACGCATATTAGGAACCGGCTACCATGTGCCTGAAAAGGTTCTTACAAACAAGGACCTCGAAGATATGGGCCTGGACACCTCAAATGAGTGGATTGTCCAGCGCACGGGCATTCGCGAAAGGCGGGTGGCCGACAAAAACGAGGCCACTTCCCATCTGGCCTGCCGGGCCTCCCGCATGGCTCTGGAGCAGGCGGGCATTTCGGCCAAGGATCTTGATCTCATTGTGGTGGCCACAGTAACGCCGGATACCTGCTGCCCTTCGGCAGGCAACTGGCTGGAGGCCGCCCTTGGTGCGGACAATGCGGTGAGCTTTGATGTCACTGCTGCCTGCTCCGGCTTCATCTACGCCCTGAATGTGGCAAGCCAGTATCTTCTTGCCGGAACCGCAAAATATGCCCTGGTTTCTGCTGCTGAAGTGATGACCCGAACGGTCAACTGGAAAGACCGCTCCACCTGCATTTTGTGGGGAGACGGTGCAGGGGCGGTTGTGCTGGCTTTGGGAGAAAGCGGGCCGGAAATACTTTCCTCGGCCCTGCATTCAGACGGGAAAAACGGCAGCGATCTGCTTCTTCCCGGCGGAGGCTCCCGCACAACGCCCATAAGCCATGAATCTGTGGACAAGGGTCTGCATTACCTGGATCTTATCAATGCAGATCAGAGTTTTCGGGTGGCTGTGCGCTGTTTCATGCAGGTTATTTCCGATGCTGCGGCAGGCCAGGGGCTAACCCCGACAGATTTGGACTGGATAATCCCCCATCAGGCCAACTTGCGGATGTTCCAGTATATTTCCAAGGCATTCCATATTCCTATGGAGCGCTTCTACATAACCATAGATCGCTTTGGGAACATTTCCTCTGCTTCCTGCGCTGTTGCCCTGGCCGAAGCTGCGCAAAAAGGCTGCCTAAAAACAGGCCAGCTTGTTTGCCTGCCGGTTTTCGGCGGCGGGCTGACCTGGGGCAGCGCCCTTATCCGCTGGTGAACAGCTTCAAAGGGCGCGAACATCTTACCTGCTCACCTCAAGGAATATAGACCTCAATTTTTGCCTTGTCCTTAAGGCTGTTCACATAGGCCTTGGCCAGACCTTCCATCTTCTCGCCAAAAAGATGCTGCTTCAACTGCTCGCGGATTTGCTCATATTCAATGGGCTGGCCCGGCTTTTTGTCGTCCACCCTTATGATATGAAAGCCGAACTGGGTTTCAACCAGATCGCTTATCTGGCCTGGTTCCAAAGCCATTGCAGCAACTTCAAATGCTTCCACCATCCGGCCCTGTGGAAAATATCCAAGATCCCCACCCTGGGCTGCGCTGGGGCAGGAGGAATGGGTCTTGGCCAATTCCTCAAAGGAGTCTCCGGCCTTAATTCTGTTGAGTATCTCCCGCGCACGGGCGCGGGCCTTTTCCTTGGAGTCAGGATCCTCCGGATTTTGGGCAGCAATAAGGATGTGGCGGGCCTTTATCTGACCAGGCTCTTCAAAATCCGCCCTGTTGTCATCGTAATGTTTTTTCACCTGCTCGTCTGTAAGCTGGGCCTTTTGCTCAAACTTTTCCTCAAGCAGCAGGCGGATGGCGGTTGCCCGCTCCATTTCCCTTAGCAGCTCTGCCTCGTTAAAGCCCTGGGCAGCTATTGCCCTTTCGAACTCGACAGCGCTGGGGTACTGATTTTTGATCTGGAGCAGATGATCCTTTATGGCCAGTCTGTCCACCTTTATTTTTTCCTTCACGGTCTCCTGGAACAAAAGCTCATCGCCGATAAGCCTGTCGAGAACACGGTCACGGAGAGCGGGAATTCCCTCCCTGGGCAGCCTCTGGCCCTGGCGGGCAAACTGCATCTGCAACAGGCTCATCAGGCGGATAAGCTCGGATTCGGGAATCTCCACCCCGTTGACAAGGGCCACTATGCCTTCCGGGCCGGTTTTTGGTTCATCCTGCCCGGCCATTACCGGGCCCAAAGGCACAACCAAAAATGCTGTGACCGTCAATAGGACAATCCAAAGCCGGGCGGAGCATTTCTTGAACATAACTGCATCTCCTTTTAGGTCGTAATTTCTTTTAAGGTCCTTTAGGAAAGGCCTTCTGCAAAGCCTGCAAACGGCTGATGAGCGCAAAAGCCGTGCCTGTTGCAAAAATGCCTTCCGTCAAAAGAGTATTATACAGCAGACCGTTTTGTCCATAGATGCCCTGACTTTTATCATTTAAAGGTCAGGGCAGCCTCTGGAGAGGAGCATTTCAAGGGGCGGCCTTTTTTATTTTTGGCTGCCAAATTGAAAAAATGCTTTTTTTCATGCTGAAGCGCAAAATCTTTTTTACAGGGCAAAAAGCAAAATAAGTCTGCCTTCTGCAAAACATGATTTTGGGCTTGATGGCTTGTGTGTTAGAATGGCTTTAGCGCCTGTGACGGAAAATATGTCTGCACGACAACCTCCGCCAGAAAGGGGAAAAGATGAGCGAAGCCCAAGAGAAAAGCCGTCTTGGCTACGGATGCACAGACGGAGATCGCAGTTGTGAAATATACAGCGATTACAATGTGTTGAAGCAGCTCCCCGCCTTTGAAGGGGTGATGCCCGAAATCATAAAGCTGTGGGCGTATTTTGGAAGGCGTACGGTTTATGAGTCGGGCGGGTTTTTGTTGCGCCAGGGGGACCCCATAGGCAGGGCTCATTGTGTGGTCAGCGGCAAGGCCAGGGTCTTTTTTGATAAAGAAGGCCAGGAGTTTCCCATTCATACCCTAAAGGAGATGGATGTCTTCGGAGAGCTGGCCCTGCTGGCGGAAATCAAATCAATGGTTTGTATCCAGGCCATTGAAACGGTTGTGACCTTCTCTTTTGACCAAAAGAGCTTCTGGAAGGTTTACGCCCAGTTTCCCCGCCACACCAAACGCGCTGTGGAGCAGATAGTTAAGCTCCGCATGGGTTGGCAGCAGCAGGTTATGAAACGGCACATCGAGGAGGCCAAAAATCCGGAAAGGGTTGCCGTGCTGGTCAAAGGTTTATTCGTGTAAGGCGGCACCTTGCCGGTGCCGCCTTTTTACGCAGCATCAATAAGAGTCGTAAGCCAGCCCCTCAAGCAGGGAGGCATCGTTTAACCGGGCCTCTATATCCGTTCCGAAACAATCCGCCACAGGCGCAAGTATTTCAGGATTTTCCCGCCAGACTTGTTCAAGGGCTTTTCTGACCATTTCCAGGCCCTTTCTTGTCATTTTGCCAAGCGGCTGACGGCAGCCGCCCACGGGCATACCCAGTATGGACATGAGGGTCTTGACCGGCAGGGGGTTGCGGGCGCGGCAGGCAACCTGGCCGTGGGGGCTTTGCTCGGTTGTGGTCACGGTTACAATGCCAAAAAGGGGCTTAAGGGCCTGCTCAAGATTTTGGGCCTTGGCCCTGTCGCCCTTTTGAGCTGCATCAGCCATTTCAACCACGGCTTTTGGGGCAATGTTGGACATGACCGAGATTACGCCGCAGGCCCGTATTCCCGGATCCAACATCATGGTAAGGGTTTTGTCGTCATCGCCGGATAGGATGGCAAAATTTTCCCCTGCAATGGAGCGGGTCAGGCGCATATTTTCCAGGTTTCCAGTGGCCTCCTTCACAGCAGAGACATTGCTGAATTTTTGAGCCAGAATCCCTATATCCTGTGGCATAAGCTGCGCCCCTGTGCGCCCTGGAATCACATAGGGAATTATTGCCATATCAGGAAATGCACGGGCCACAGGCTCCACATATTCCCGGCGGATTTCCAAAGAGCTTGGGCCGTTGTAGTAGGGGTCCACCAGCAGCACGGCCTGAACTCCAGCTTTTTCGGCGTGTTTCGTACCTTCCAGGGCCTCCTTGGTGTTATTGCTGCCCGTGCCGGCAATGCAATGACACCTGCCCCTGCATTTGCCTGCCGTCATCTCTACCACACGGTTGTGTTCGCGCCAGGAAAGGGTGGGGCTTTCGCCTGTGGTTCCCACAGCCAGAACGCCCTTTACCCCTGCCTCAACCTGGAAATCAAGCAGGGCGTCCAGCCCCTTTTCATCCACGCCATTTTCGTTAAAAGGGGTTACAAGAGCCGTGTAACAACCTGCAAGCATATAAGCCTCCCTTGCGGATGCGCCTGTTGACGCAACCTTGAAATGCGGATTTTTAAACATCGGCGTCAATTTAAAAGCAGGAAAAAATTATATTGGCTGCTTCAATCTGTCAAGCAAAGACAGGCCCAAAGGCAGGGCCAAGGGCAGGACAGGGGGAAACCCCTTCCAAATCATTTGATGGAAGCGCGGCAAAAACTGCATGGGAGGTTTTGCTCCAGTATTTTGCGCGCTGGCCTGCATAAAAAAAACCGCACAAGTATTTACTTGTAAATCCATTTATTATTTGTTAGTTCTAAAAGTTGAAGATGCGGCCAAAAGGGGCCGTGCCCTGCCGGTTGTATTTTGGCGCGCGGCTTTTTATTGCGCAACGCCTTCCATTCTAGTTTCTTAACTCAGATTTGCTCTGGTGGACGGGCTGCTTTCTTTCTGCAAAAAAGACGCGGTCTCAACACTCTTTGAATCTGGTTGAATCCGGTTGAAAGCCTATGAATTTTTTCAGCTCTTTTCACAGCTTGTTTTCAAATGACCTGGCAATTGATCTGGGCACTGCCAACACCC
>JAGVAW010000172.1 GCA_020060085.1 Desulfobacterales bacterium | reverse complement strand
CGCTCTTCCGATCTCTGGCAGATGACCACAAGGCCTGTGGGCAGGTGGGTTATGCGGACAGCGGAATCCGTGGTGTTCACGCTCTGGCCGCCTGGGCCGGTGGAGCGGTAAACATCCACCTTTAATTCATTGGGTTCGATGTGTATCTCCACTTCATCGGCCTCCGGCAGAACGGCAACCGTTACCGCTGAAGTGTGAATTCTGCCCTGGGCCTCTGTTGATGGCACCCGCTGAACCCGGTGTGTGCCGCTTTCGTATTTGAAGGCGCTGTAAGCGCCCTGCCCGCTGATGGAGGCTGAAATTTCCTTGAAGCCGCCCACTCCGGCAGGGTGGGAAACCAGTATTTCCACTCCAAAGCCCCTTATTTCGGCATAGCGGCTGTACATACGGAAAAGGTCTGCCGCAAAAAGGGCTGCCTCATCCCCGCCGGTACCTGCCCGGATTTCAACAATCACATCCCTGTCGTCATTGGGGTCTTTGGGCAGAAGAAGGGTTTTGAGCTTTGACTCCAGAGATTCCAGCTCCTGCTCCAGAGATTCCAGCTCCTCTTTGGCAAGGGCCTTCATTTCCGGGTCAGGGTCCCTTAAAAGCTCGCGGCTCTCGGCAATCTGCCTTTTGGCTTTTTTATAGAGCCGGTAAGCTTCCACCACCTTTGCAAGCTCGGAGTGCTCCCTGACAAACTTCTGGTATGTGGCAAGGTCATTTACAACCTCTGGCTGGCCGAGACGGCTTTCCACCAGTTCAAATCGCTTTTCCACTTCATCCAGTCGTTCCAGCATAGTCCAGGCTTTCCGGGCATTTTCGGGCGCTTTTTTACACTTTGACCACAGGCCAAAAATTTAGGAGGCCCTTGCGGGGCCTCCCAGGGGATGGCAAAAAAACCGTTTCCGGGCGTCAGGTCTTATTTGGCACCCTGAAACTTTTCGTACTTTTTGCGGAAACGCTCGATGCGGCCTGCCGAGTCAATGAGTTTTTGCTTGCCCGTGAAAAATGGATGACAGCTTGAGCAGATTTCCACGCGGATATCCTTGGCCGTGGAGCCTGTCTCAATGCTGTTCCCGCAGGCGCACTGAATGGTGGTCTTGTTGTATTCGGGGTGGATGTCCTTTTTCATTTTCCTTGTTTCTCCTGCATTGTTAAGGCCTTAAGGCGTTGCTCATGTGTTCATGGACTTCAAAAACTCATTATTATGTTCTGTTCCTTTCATTTTATCAAGCAAAAATTCCATTGCATCGATGGGGTTGAGGCTTGAAAGGAGTTTTCGTATTATCCACACACGGTTAAGGGTGGCCTGATCCAGCAGAAGCTCCTCTTTGCGCGTGCCTGAACGGTTTATGTCAATGGCCGGGAACATTCTCTTGTCAGCCAGCCTTCTGTCGAGCATAAGCTCCATGTTGCCGGTGCCTTTGAACTCCTCGAAAATGACTTCGTCCATGCGGCTGCCAGTATCAATGAGGGCTGTGGCGATGATGGTGAGGCTTCCGCCCTCCTCAATGTTTCTGGCTGCGCCGAAAAAGCGCTTGGGCCGGTGCAGTGCATTGGAGTCCACGCCGCCGGAAAGGATTTTGCCTGATGGCGGGACAACCGTGTTGTAGGCGCGGGCAAGGCGGGTGATGCTGTCAAGCAGGATTACAACATCCCTTTTGTGCTCCACAAGGCGCTTGGCCTTTTCAATAACCATTTCCGCCACCTGAACATGGCGCTGGGCAGGCTCGTCAAAGGTGGACGAGATGACCTCCGCATCCACGGAGCGCTGCATATCCGTAACTTCTTCGGGCCGCTCGTCAATGAGCAGCACTATCATGTGGACATCCTTGTGGTTGGCGGCTACAGAGTTGGCCACATTCTGCAAAAGCATGGTCTTGCCCGTGCGCGGCGGGCTTACAATAAGCCCGCGCTGGCCAAAGCCGATGGGCGTGAGCAGGTCCATTATCCGCATGGAATAATTGTCCGGCTCGCGCTCCAACATTATCTTTCTTTCAGGATAAAGGGGCGTAAGGTTGTCAAAAAGGATTTTGTCCCTTGCCACCTCCGGGTCCTCAAAGTTGACCGACTCCACCTTGAGCAGGGCAAAGTAGCGCTCCGACTCTTTTGGCTGGCGGATATGGCCCGAAACCGTGTCCCCTGTGCGAAGGTTGAAGCGGCGAATCTGCGAGGGGGACACATAGATGTCATCCGGGCCTGGCAGATAGTTGTAATCCGGCGCCCGGAGAAAGCCAAATCCGTCCGGCAGGATTTCAAGGGTTCCCTCCCCGTGAATCATGCCGTTTTTTTCGGTCTGGGCCTGAAGGATTGCAAATATCAGCTCCTGTTTTCTCAAGCCTGCCGCGCCCTCAATGTTGAACTGCCTGGCAACCTTTGCCAGATCGCCTATCTTTCGATCCTTTAAGGCAGCCAGATTGAGTTGATCCGGCAGGATAGGCTCTTGAACGGCCGGTGCGGCCTGTGCGGGCGGTGCGGCCTGGGAGGCCTGGGAAGCCCTGGAAGTGGACTTGGCGGGTTTTTCTTTTTGCTCGGCCATTGACTTATGCCTCTTGTGGCCCCTTGCCTTTTAAAAACGCCGGGGCGAAAAAATTATGGTTTACGATAAAGCAGCCTTAAAAAAAGCGAGCGATTGTTTGTGTTTTAGCCATCTCCAAGTTGCAAATTCCAAGCCAATTCAGGTACTTTTGCCTGAATTGTTGGCTGCTCTGCTAAAAAAAACTATGCAGGTTTGCTTTCATCAGGTCTCCGGCGAAAAAAGCGCCCGGAATTTTAATGCGCCTCATTAGCAGGAGCTTATCGGACATTTGGAGTCCATACGCCGGAATAAGGAACACATAGCTGGCTTTTTGAAGGGTTTTTGCTTCTATTGGTAAATAATCAGGGCAAAACTTTCAAAAGCTTGTTGTCTGGCTGGGTCTTTTTTATTACGGCGCCCGGCAAACAGATTACTCAAAACCTTAATCAAAACCCGGTGCATCAGCTCATACGCCTCATTTTGCTGCATAAATGAAAAGGGGCGGGATAAAAGCACCTCGGACCTTAATTAAAGCATTCCAAGCTAATATGTCAACCTTTTTCGGTAGTTTTGCGCCTTTGTCAACAACAATGACAATAAAAATAGGGAAAATTCCCACAAACTACAGCCAGCCGGATTTTTTTTAGTCCCCAAAAAACCTGCCTTTTGCCTGCACCCCAAAAAGCACCGTGCTTAAAAAGTACCGCCTGCAAGGGCTTTTAAGGGCAGGTATGAACTCGCCTTGCCGGGCACCCTCTTTCTTTTTCCTTGATTTGTCAAACACATTTTGCAATTTTATCAGATTAATTTTATGCTCAAACTTGTGCAGGACAGCGTTTAAAGCAGGATAAAGGTTCAACTCCATGATTAAAATCATCAAGGGCTTTCGGGATATTCTGCCATCAGACATTTTGCTGTGGCAGGAGGTGGAAAACACAGCCCGAAGGCTCTTTGCCTCTTTTGGCTTTTGCGAAATCCGCGTTCCCATAATGGAAAAGACCGAGCTTTTTGCCCGAAGCATAGGCGCGGACACCGACATTGTGGAAAAGGAGATGTACACCTTTGCAGACCGCAAGGGCGAGATGCTCACCCTGCGGCCCGAAGCCACCGCTGGTGTTGTGCGGGCTTACATTGAGCACAACCTGGGCCACCAGGACCCTGTGCAGAAGCTTTTCACAATGGGGCCCATGTTCCGCAGGGAAAGGCCCCAGAAGGGCCGTTTCCGCCAGTTTAGCCAGATAAACGCCGAGTTTTTCGGCGTGGCATCCCCTATGGCCGATATTCTTGTGATCCTGCTTCTGCACAGGCTTTTTGAGGAGCTTGGCGTAAGCCAGGTGACAGCCCGCATCAATTCTTTGGGCTGCCCGGACTGTCGGCCTGCCTACAAGCAGGCGCTCTTGGAGCATCTTTCCGGCAAAATGGAAAGCCTGTGCGAAAACTGTTGCCGCAGAAGCGCAACAAACCCCCTGCGCGTGCTGGATTGCAAAAGCCCTTCCTGCATTGAGGCAGTAAAAGACGCACCGGCCATGCGGGAGCATCTCTGCCAAGAATGTGCCTCCCATTACAGGGAGGTTCTTGCCGGCCTTGCGCAGCAGGGCGTACCATTTGAGCAGGATGACAAGCTTGTGCGGGGCCTGGATTATTACTCCAAAACCACCTTTGAGTTTCAGACAACCATGCTTGGCGCGCAGAACGCAGTTGCCGGAGGGGGCCGTTACGATGGCCTTGTGCCTGCCCTGGGCGGCCCGCCAACCCCGGCGGTGGGCTTTGCCATAGGCCAGGACAGGCTGGTGGAGCTTCTTGCCGCCGTAAAAACCCCGCGCCCAAAAGGGCCGGACATTTTTCTGGCCTGTCTGGGGGAAGAGGCGGCTTCAATAGGCTTTAATTGGATGAGCAGGCTTTGCAGCCAGGGCATTTGGGCAAAGATGGACTATTCCACCAAAAGCCTTAAAAGCCAGATGAAGCGGGCAGACAAGCTAAATTCCCGATTTGTGCTTCTGATGG
>JAGVAW010000292.1 GCA_020060085.1 Desulfobacterales bacterium | reverse complement strand
GCGGGGGTGCGCCGGGACGAGGTGTACTTGTTGTACATTGAGTCCCGGCGCACCCCCGCGTAACGCCGAACTCGTTTTCCTGGGCACGCCCTATTGCAACAAGGAGAGGAGGCGTTCCAGATCTCTATCCTCATAAAACTCTATGGAAAGGACACCTTTTTTGCCTTTTCGCTTTATCTGCACCTTTGCGCCCAAAGAGCGGCTCAACTGCTCGGCAATGCTGTCAAGGTGGATGTCTGCCGGTTTTTTGGGAGGGGGCGGCTCTGTTTTGGGGAAGTCGGCTTTGAGCTGGTTCACAAGCTCTTCCGTGGCCCGCACGGTAAGGCCCTTGTTGCACACGGCTTTCCAGGCAAGCATCTGCCGGGCGTGGTTTTCAAGGCCCAAAAGCGCCCTTGCGTGGCCCATTGTTATTATATTGTCGCGAAGGCTGTCCTGAATCTGGATGGGCAGGTTTTTAAGGCGCAGGAAATTGGCAACCGTTGAGCGGGGCTTACCCACCTTGGCAGCCACCTGCTCCTGGGTGCAGGCAAATTCCGAAACCAGCCGGTGATAGCCTTCGCACTCCTCCATTGGGTTTAGGTTCTCCCTCTGGATATTTTCCACAATGGCCAGAAGAAGCATCTGCTCATCGGAAACATCCCTCAAAACAGCAGGCACGGTGTCAAGCCCTGCAAGGCGGGCGGCCCGTAGCCTGCGCTCTCCGGCCACAATCTCGTATCCTCCGTTTGCACGGCGCACCAAAAGGGGCTGGATAACTCCCTGGCGGGTTATGGATTCTGCAAGCTCGCGCAGATCTTCCTCCTCGAAGCGCTTTCGCGGCTGGAAGCGGTTTGGCCGGAGCAGCTCCACTCCGCACTGGAAAAATGCAGGGTCAGAGTTCTCCGCAATGCTCACATCCGGCAAAAGGGCATCTAGTCCCCTGCCAAGAACGCTTCGTTTGGGCTTTTCCGATTTTTTCATTGTCTTTTCCCTAACGGGCAAGGGGTATAAAGCAGACGCTTTGGGGCAAAGCTATGACGCCTGGGTCCTGCGTCTGGAATCCTTTTTTATAAGCTCCTTTGCCAAAGCCATATAGCTCTTTGAGCCGGTGGAATGGGGGTCGTAGAGCAAAATGGGCTTGCCGAAGCTTGGGGCCTCTCCCAGGCGCACATTTCTTGGAATGCGGGTTTCAAAAACCAGGTCCTTGAAGTGGCTGACAGCCTCATCTGCCACCTGATGGCTCAAGTTCACTCGCTGGTCGAACATGGTGAGCAGGATTCCTGCCACACCAAGAGAGGGGTTGTAGCCCTTCTTGATGAGCCGGATGGTCTGTATGAGCTGGCCCAAACCTTCAAGTGCGTAGAACTCACATTGCAGGGGGATGATAAGCCCGGTGGCTGCTGTCATGGCGTTAACAGTGAGCAGCGAGAGCGAAGGCGGGCAATCGATTATGATGTAATCGTATCGGTCATGCAGGGGTGCAATGGCTTTTTTGAGAAAATGTTCCCTTTGGGGTTTTTGCATGATTTCTGCTTCCATGCCAGCCAGCTCGGTACGGGAGGGAATCACATCCAGATGCTCCACCTCGGTGCCATAGACAATGCTTTCAATGCCCACTTGGCCAATGAGTGCGTGGTACAGGGTGGTATCCATGGCCTTTTTGTTAAGGCCCATGCCCGTGGTGGCGTTGCCCTGGGGGTCCAGATCCAGAAGAAGGGTGCGCTTCCTGTTCCTGGCAAGGGCTGCCGACAGGTTGGTGGCCGTGGTGGTCTTGCCCACGCCCCCCTTCTGGTTTGTTATGCTTATGATATGAGTCATAGTTTGGCAGTCCTAACACAAAAAGCCAAAAGGGTAAAGCACTAGCAAAAGGCGATTTTGGACTTGCTGCCTAAAGGGGATTTTGTTTCCCTTTCATTCACCCAGCATTTCGGCGGCATGCTCCATGGCCTTTTGGGTGGGGCTCTCGCCTGCCAGCATTCTGGCCAGTTCGCGCACCCTGTCCTGGCCAGCAAGGTTTCTGATGGCCGCCTGTGTGCGGCCTGCCTTAACCTTTTTTTCAATGTTGAAGTGGTGCTGCCCTTTGGCTGCTATCTGGGGCAGATGAGTTATGCACAAGACCTGGTGGGTTTTTGCCAGGGCCGCGAGTTTTTCGGCCACAGCATCTGCAACAGCCCCGCCTATGCCTGCGTCCACCTCGTCAAAAACAATGGTGGAAATCTCGTCATTTTTTGCAAGCATGGCCCGTATGGCAAGCACAACGCGGGAAAGCTCGCCGCCAGAGGCTATTTCCCTTAACGGTTTTGGCGCTTCGCCCACATTGGGGGCGATCATAAAGGCGGCCCGCTCGCAGCCAAGCGCATCAACAGCAAGGGAATTTTTGCAAAAAACGCTGTCTGCCCTACCCTGGGCCTCCACAGGGTCAAATTCTATGGCAAAGCGCGTGCCTTTCATGCCCAGGTCGTCAAGCTGCCCGGCCACCGCCTTTTCAAAGGCAGGGGCTGCATCCCTGCGTTTTTGGGAGAGGGCAAGCGCAGCCGCAAAAAGATTATCCACCGACTCCCCGGCCTCTTTTTGGGCATCCGCCACCAGGTCCGTCAGGTTGTCAAGCTGCTCAAGCTGCCCGTCAAGGGCTTTTTCATGGGCCAGAACAGCCTCAAGGCTGCCCCCATACTTTTTCTTGAGTCCACCTAACAGATGGAGTCTGGCATCCACTTCTTCCAGCCTGGCCTCGTCATATTCAATGGAATCTCTGTATGCGCGCAGCTCAAAAGCAATATCCTCTGCCTCGTGAACAAGCCGTTCAACCCTGGCGGCAAGCCCAGAGAGGGCCTCATCCAGCCGGGAAGCCTCCAGAATGCGGCTGCTGACCATGCCAAGGGTTTCAACTGCTGCACCTGATTCGCTGTAAAGGGCGGCCTCGCAGGCAGATGAAGTCTCAAAAAGGGCTGTGGCGTTTTTAAGTTTTGTGCGTTGTGCGGTAAGATCCGTATCTTCATTGGGCTTTATGGCAGCGTTTCGGATTTCCTCCCGCTGAAAGGCGGCAAGTTCCCGCTGGCGGGCCATGCTTTCCTTTTTTTGCATGAGCTCGTTCAGCCTGGCGCGAGCCTTCTGCGCCTTTGAGAACAGTTCGCCAACCCTGACTCGCATTTCCATAAGCCCGGCAAAGCCATCCAAAAGAGCCAGATGCTCGTCAGAGGCAAGAAGACTCTGGTGGGCGTGCTGGCCGGATATGCTTGCAAGACGGGCTGTAAGCTCCGAAAGCATTGTCATGGTGGCGGGCTTGTTATTTATGCTTATACGGTGGCGGTCTGTTACGGAGATGACCCGCACGATAACAAGGCCCTCGGAAGGGTCAAAGCCCATTTGGGAAAGCTTTTGGGCCAGGGGACTGTTTTTTGGCGGTAGAAACATTGCCGAAAGCTCGGCATGGTCTGCCCCTGTGCGAACCATGCGGGACGAGGCCCTTGCCCCAAGAAGAAGGTTCACGGCATTGACAAGTATACTTTTGCCAGCACCTGTCTCGCCGGTGATGACCGTAAAGCCCTTGTCAAAACGCACCCAAAGGTCGTCAATTATGGCGAAATTTTTGATGGAAAGTTCGGCAAGCATTAACGCCCGTAAGCTGCTGTCAATAATTGTTATGGATTTTCACCCTGGCCGCTTGTGAAGACGCATAAATGACTTATCTTAAATATAGTTCTAGATAAAGAGGGCTGGTGTGTCAAAGAAAAAAATAGAGAGATGGGCAAAGAGCACGAGTTTTGAAGCGCACGAGTGTACATATAGTATATGACCAAGCTTCAAAACGAAGCGCAACACAGTCCACGGCTTCCTGGTACACCCCAAAAAATCATACAGGGTGTCAGTAATCTGAATCACAGGGTATTTGTGGGATTATTCATAGATTTTTCCTATTGCCCGTGCTATTGAAAGCTTGGCCAGGATGGAGAATCTGGAATTATTGACGGTTTTTGGGCATAAAATAGCCGGATGCCGTTAAACAGGGGGCTGGGCAAAAAAATGCATTTCTGGGAAAAGGGCGGCGGGATTCAAAGCCGCTTCAACAAGGAGGTGGAAACATGATAGTCCGCTTGTTTCATGCGCTGTTGTTCGGCATATTTGGAGCAGGCCTTGCAAAAGCCGCCTCTTTCTATTATTCCGGTTCAGGCAGTCTGGATATGGCCTATGTGTATGTCTCTGCCGGAGTGATGGCAATGGTGGGCCTGATTTTCGGCTATGCCTTTATTCAGACCTTCAAGGATCTTGCAAGGCTGCGATAGGCGGAGTGATTTTTTCTTGCAAACTGGGTCCGGGCCGGGAGCATAATCCTGCCCGGATGTTTTTTTATCCTCCTCTCTCAGGCAAAAAAGATGGACGAAAATACCATTATATACTGCTCTGGCCCGCTTTTCTGTCCAGAGGAAAAACTTGGCATGGAAGCTGTTGCCAAAACCCTTGAAAGCGCGGGTTACAAAACCTTCCTGCCCCAGCGGGACGGCCTGGAGCCTTTTGTGATGGGCCTTGCCAATGATCCGCGGGTTACAAACAAGGCCTTCAGGCAGATAAACAGCCTTGTTCACAGGGCCATTTTTGCGTTGGACATCTACCAGGTGGCGGTCCGCTGCTGCGGGCTTGTGTTCAACATGAATGGCAGGGTGCCAGATGAAGGCGCGGTGGTTGAGGCATCTGTTGCCTTTGCCGCCGGTAAGCCCGTCATCCTTTACAAATGCGATGACCGCAGCCTTTTCAACGGCTACGACAACTCCATGCTGCTTGGGCTTTCAGGGGATTTTTCCACAGTAAAAAGCCTTACGGCAATTCCCGCGCAGTTTGAAAAGCTAAAGGCGCAGATAGAAAGCAGGGGTGGCTCGTCCTACATCCCCAAAACCATGCCGCCTTTCATGGCGGATACTGTGGCCTTTGGCGAAAAGGTGTGGAGCTTTTTGTGCGCCACAAAGTTTTTTGAGGCCCCGGCCCGCGAGATTCCCGCCCGGTTAAAGGATGTTGCAGATCTTTGCAGGCAGTAGGGTAGGGGGGGAAGTAAGGCCATCCAGCCAAAACATGGCCTTCCAGCCTTTTATTGCCTGCCTCCGCCTTCTGCAACCTCAATTGCTTCCGCCAGATCCAGGGTTCCAGCATAGAGGGCGCGGCCCGTTATGACGCCAACCACCCCTAATGCCTCAAGCGGCAGCAGGGCGCGGATGTCATCAAGGGTGCTAACGCCGCCGGAGGCTACGACATCAATGGATGTGCCTCTGGCCAAGGCCGCGGTCTGCTCCACATTCACGCCTGTCTGCATTCCGTCTCTTGCAATGTCCGTAAAGTTTATGGCAGCCACGGAGCAGTCCTCAAAGTTCTGCACAAGCTCAATGGCCGGAATGGAGGTGGTCTGGGTCCAGCCTTCCACGGCCACCATGCCGTTTTTGGCGTCAATGCCAATGATGACCCTGCCAGGATTCTGGGCAGCAGCGCGCCTCACCCAGTCGGGATTGCGGACCGCCTCCGTACCCACGATCACGGAGTCCACGCCCAAATCCAGCCACATTTCCAAGGTGGCGCGGTCTCTTATACCGCCGCCAACCTGAATTGGCACGGAAACAGCGTCCAAAATGGCCTTTATGGCATCAACATTTTTGGGGCTTTTTTCAAAGGCTCCGTCCAGATCCACCACATGGATGCGCCTTGCGCCCATTTTCTCCCATTTGACGGCCATTGCAGCCGGGTTGTCCCCGTAAACCGTCTGGGCGTCCGCCCTGCCCTGGGAAAGGCGCACGCAAAGCCCCTGCCTTATATCAACTGCCGGAATTATTATCATGGTGCAGGAAAGGTGGCGAGTTTCTGCATAAGGCCGGAGCGGGCAAGCTGCACGGCTGTTACCCAGGTACCTTTGTGCTTTAAAAAATCGCCTATTTTCAAAAGGTTGTCAGCCAAAGGCTTCTGTGCCTCATCAAAGCGGGCAGACCATATGACTCTTCCGTCCGCCACTCTTACAAGATGAATGCCAAAAGCCACGGAAGCCGGACTCTCAACGGAATAGGGGTTTCCTATCCTTTCTGCAAAGCGGAAAACATGGCCCACCACAACAGCATCCGCTTCTGTCGCCCTGCCCATGTTCAAGGCAAGGGTCAAGTCATCCATGCGGGCATCTCCATCTGCCAGGGCCTGAGCTTTGGCCTCCTCTGCAGTTGCGGATGAAAGCACCTTGAAGCCCTTTTCCTCCAGGGTTGTTTCCACCCAGGCCGTCAAAAGGGCAGGGGCATCCTCCTGCACCGGGCCGGTGAAAAAAAGGTTGCCGGAAATGGGCGAGCGCACCTGGGTATTTTGCCCATAGATAGTGGCCATGTCCTGAAAAGCCACGACCAGTATCGTTGAAATGCCTGCTGCCGGTGGCGGTTCAACAGGCTTTGATACCTTTGGCCCGCAGCCGGATAAAGCCAGCAGAACAGCCCCAAGCAGACAGGCCCCAAAAAAGGCATCAAAGCCAAGGGACCTGAGTTTTTTTTTGCCGCTGCAAATACTGATGGTTTTCACAGAACCCCCTTGCTTGAAAAGACATCCGGCGCTTTGGGGTCAATTTCCATTGCCGCAGCCAGCGCCCTTCCAAAGGCCTTGAAAACAGCTTCTATCATGTGATGGTCGTTTGCCCCGTAGGGAACCTGTATGTGGCAGGTTATTCCCGCCCTTGTTACAAGCGCACGGAAAAACTCACCAAAAAGCTGGGTGTCGAAACCGCCCACGGTTGCAGAAACAAAGGGTACCTTGAAAACAAGGTAGGGCCGGTTGGAAAGGTCCAGGGTAACCGAGGCCAGGGTCTCGTCCATGGGAATGACGGCGTTGCCATAGCGGCGCACTCCCTTGCGCAGCGAAAGGGCCTTTTTTATGGCATCTCCAAGCACAATGCCCACATCCTCCACCGTGTGGTGAAAGTCCACTTGCGTATCGCCCTTTGCTTTAACGCCAAGGTCAAATCGGCCATGCACGCAAAAAAGCGTGAGCATATGATCCAGAAAGCCTATGCCCGTATCAATGCCGACCTTGCCGCTTCCATCCACCACCAGGGAGACAGAGACATCTGTTTCGCCTGTGGCGCGCTTTTCCTCAACTTTGTTTTGAGACTGGGCGCTCATAGCTGTAAATTCCTCCGTAAGAGCATGGGACGCCGGGCAAAAAAACGCTAAAAGGCTCCCTTGCTGCTTCCGCCGCCTTTCCGGGCTGGCCCCTTCCACATAAACTGCAAACCGGTCAGCAATCTATTAGCAGAATCCGGGCCGCCTGTCCACAAGCCAGGTCAGCGGCCAAAAAATCCTTTGCGCCTCATTTCCCGGTCTGCTCTTGATTTTGTTTTGAGTCCTGATTTATGCTTTCTTTAACCTCAAACAATATCCAACAACCCAAAGCTGGTTTTAAAGGGAAAAAATGCTTTCATTTGACCCGACACCCGAAGAAATCAGTGCCAGGCTATCAGAGGGTTTTTATAGGATAAGCCGCAAGATTCGTAAATTGGGATAGCTTAAGCGTAAGCGAAGGCCTATTCCAACAAAAACAGGCGGCAGGCAGAACACGGCAAAGTTTTTTTACCCATTACCTCAATCCTTATTAATAAAGGTAAATTGCCATGAAAAGCTTTGAAGGCAAAACCTGCATTGTAACAGGCGCAGCTTCGGGCATAGGCAGATGCATCTCCGGGCAACTTGCCGCTTCTGGAGCCACGGTTTTTCTTGCAGACTGCAACAGTGCGCTTCTTGAAGAGGCAGCGCGGCATATTATTGTTGCAGGGGGCAAGGCCTATGCCGAGCCTCTGGATGTGACAGACAGCAAGGCTTTTGCCAGGCTTGTGGAAAAGGCCGCCTCTACAACCGGAAAACTGGACTATCTTTTCAACAACGCGGGAATAGGCGTTGGTGGCGAGGCCTTCTCCTTTGAACCGGAGGACTGGGAGCGGGTCATCAGCGTCAACCTTTACGGGGTCATCAGCGGCGTGCAGGCAGCATACCCGCTCATGGTGAAGCAGGGCAGCGGTCATATCGTGAATGTGGCCTCTGTTGCAGGCCTTTTTCCCCTCACTGGCGAAATCTCCTACACAACAAGCAAGTATGCTGTTGTGGGCCTAACCCAGGCCCTGCGGGCCGAAGCCGCTGATTTGGGGGTCAAAGTCAGCCTTGTGTGCCCGGGAAAGATAGAGACCCCCATTTACCAGACAGCAAAAATCATAGGTTTTGACAAACAGAAGGCCATATCCCTTCTGCCAAAAGGCATAACGCCGGAAAATTGCGCGGGAACAATCTTGAAAGGCGTGGCAAAAAACAAGGCCATAATCGTCATAACAGGCCTTGGCAGGCTCATGTGGCTGGTGAGCAGGGTAAGCCCGGCGCTATCTATTTTCTTTGCCAGGCAGTATATGAAGAAGATGCGCACCACAAAAGTATAAGGACGGCCCCAGGAAGACGATAGCTGCGTTGCGCTTCGCCGTGCAGGAACTCGATGTACAAAAAGTACACCTCGTCCCTGCCCGGCTCGC
>JAGVAW010000227.1 GCA_020060085.1 Desulfobacterales bacterium | reverse complement strand
GCTGCGTTATACAGAGGCGGCCCCAGGAAAAGGAGGGCTGCGTTACACGGGGCATCACCGGGTCTCAATGTACCAACACAGTACACCTTCGCCCCGGCTCGCCCCGCAAGCCTTGCCCTCCTTTCCCTGGAACCGCCCTTTTGTGTTAGGGCGCTCCCAGAAAGCCGTGGGCTGTGTTGCACTGCGCATCGGATTTTCGGTCACATACTATGAGTATGCTCCCTCATTCCTCGCTTGTGCGCCTTGCTATCCTTTCCCTTCAACCACAAAAGCACAGGGCAATTTCCCCGCTCCAGACCCGTCATTTAAGGCCCCATAACGCATTCGAAGGAATGCCGCTGTCAGCCGAAATCCATGCAGGGCGTAATTGAAGGCAACAGCCTGTTTTAATAAGAACAAAGGCCCATTTTCATTCTGGATTCCCGCCTTCGCGCGAATGACGGCCTAGGGCGTTTTTCCCCTCACCCACCAATGTACAGGGCGGGTCCAGGGAAAGGATAGCAAGGCGCGCGAGCCGGACAGGGACGAAGGTGTACAGTTGGTACATCGAGTCCCTGCACGGCGAAGCGCAACGCAGCTATCGTTTCCCTGGACCCGCCCTCTTTTTATGGATTTGGGGCCGCGGACTGGTAGAAGCGGCTTGCACTTTTCACAAGCATATTGTTTGTGGCTTTGGATATGTCGGGATAGACCTGGGCCATGCCGGATCTGCGCAATTCCTTTGTAAACAGGTCCAGATCGTTGATAAGCACCTGGATATCATCCTTTTCCAGGTCATCTATGCCTGCAAAGCGCTCTTCAAGCACCCGGAACTGCTTTTGAAAGGCGTCTTCCTCGCGGTCTGCGCCTGCCTCAAAAGCTGGCTGGCGGATATCCGCCCCGGTTTCCTGTTGGGCAGGAGGGGCTGCAACCGCAGAGGCGGATGATGCAGGCCTGGAAAGAGAGGTCTCCAGCCCAAAAGGTGCGGGTGCAGCCTGGGTTGTGCTCTCTATGGAAGCCACCCTTTCGCGGGGAATGCGTACCATGCCGCCCGAATATTCAAAAACAATGCTGCTGTTTTCAATCCAGTATTCTTCCGTCACAAAGCTTGCGCCGCTGTGAAGCATAATGGAATAGTTGGCAGACACCGGGGCCGCCATCAGAACTGCGCCCAAAACCAGGGCCGCTGTGAAAAGCGCGGCCCTTTTGCTTTTCAACTCCAATTTTCGAATCATGATTTTGCCTCTAATTCTCCATCATGCTCAAATCGCGCCAGGCAAGCATGGCGTAGGTGTCGTCACCAAGGGCATCCAGGGCTGCCTGCACATCGCAACTGTTGTAGAAAATGCCCGGAGTTCCACCCATGTTGGCGTCATCCGCTTCACTTAACGACATCACAGCGCCATAAATCCTGGAGGTTCCCTGCATTCGCAGCGTGCCAAGCACAATTACAATGCCGTTGAAATAAAAGTTGCCGCCGGTTATCAAATCCCCTGTAACAAGCAGCACGCCATAGCCGCTGCCGCCGTTGCTGACAAAATCGCCATTTATAAGCCAGACGCCGTAATTGGTTTCCGAGCCAAGCGGGTCGGGGATGCTGCTCGGATTTATCACCGTTGCCTTGGGAGCCCATGAATTGAACAATGCCAGCAAATTCAAATCTTCCGTGCCGAATTCCACTATGGGCGGCTGCCCGGCAGGGGCTGCAATGGTGGCCGCTGCTCCAGACTGGGTGTAGGCTCCGTGGGTGTAAAGGGCCGGAATGGTGGTCGGACTAGGATTGGGGCACCACAGGCCGCGGCCCCTGGTGGCCGGAGCGCCTGTTGATGGGCCGGAGCCATCAACAGAGCTTATCCAGACCTTGCCCTTGCCAAAGGTCATGTCAGCTTCATTGTAAAAAGCTCCCAGAACATCAATGTCCCCTCCGGGAATGCGTGCCACCTCTATTTCTCTGGATACGATAGGCCCACCTTCCCCTGACCTGGCAAAGGCGGTTACAAGATAAATCGCTGTGACAGGATTAACAGCCGGGCCTGTGGTGAATGGGCCGGTGCTGTTTAAATGCAGGACATTGCCGGGGGCGTTTACAGGCTTCATGCTGCCGGGGGCTGTTGAAGCAGTGCCGTCATTGTCGCCATAATGGGGGTTTACAACCGTGTGGCCCAGCAATTCCGCATCACGCTCCCTTTTGTAGCGGATGCGCACCATGTATTCCATTTCGCTCTGGGAGCTGGTGAGCACATCGTTTGTGTACAGGGCGTTGAGATCGGAATCATCGGACATGGAAAAAGGCCCGTTGATGATGTAAACTGACCAGTCCCGCGGGTCATCCCCCGCTCCCACAGCAGTGCTTATGGAAAAAGCATCGGATGAATCCAGTGCAAGGCGGGCTTTTGCCTCCTGCAGGGCAGCCTCCGCCACAAAGCCGGCCTCCACATGCTGGCGATAGTTGCGGGAAATCAGAAGATCGCCCGAAGTGGTCAGATAGGCAACAGAGCCCACAGCCGCCAGAACCATGATGAACATGAGCCCCACCACCAGCACAACGCCTTTATCGTGCGCCCCCAGCGGCACAAGGTGTGTTTTCATGCTGTTCATGGATTTGCCCCTCCTTGTTGACTTTTTTGCCTGTGGCGCTACCTGCCCCATGCGCCAGGGCTGCCTGCCGGATTATTCCCGGCCTTGAAAGCGGCTGATAAAACCTTTAAATCAAGGTTTTCCCGGAATCAGCCGCCCGATATCTTTTACTGATAATGGTTATGAAGCAGGTCTGACCTCAAACTACCCGGTTTTGCCTTTAAAACAACCTGCAAATCGTACACTTCCATTTTAAAGATAATGCTTTTTCCCCTCTTATCAAATAATAATCGGGATATTGAACATAAAATCTAATTATTTCAAAAAGTTTTAAACAAATAGTCGTTCTTGGAAAATACTGCAATTATATGCCTCTGCTTTTATTCTTATCTGTTATCCATATTGGCGGTCAAGCAGATTTTTATAAAAAGAAGTATTGGCTGGAGATTGATGCTTGCAAAAGAATAAAATGGGCGCAAGAAATGGCCCGCAGGAGCGATAATTATGATTTGACAAGAATATTTAATGATAATCCAATTAAATGGCGGGAAGCATTGACGCAAAAAAGGGCCGCCCATTTTCCGGCGGCCCTTTAATTGTTGTCCGGTCAGCGCCCAAACTGCAAAGGCACCTTGTTTTGCCTGGGTTCTATTAAAAACGGCCTTTAAAAAGCATCAGTTTCCAAGGGAAAGGTTCACATCCCGCCACAAGATGACCCGCATTGCAGCGCTGCTCACGGCCCTCTGCACTTCGCAACTGTTGTAATAAACCTCCACGCCGCCGTTTATGTCAACGGTCTGGTTTGCAAGGGTTGCGCCGGCTATGTTTATGCCCTGGCCGCCGCCGTTGAAAACCATTGTGCCGGTGGCTATTACAAGGCCATACCAGCGAAAGCCGCCGCCCAGGGTCAGATCTCCGTCAACAATGAGTATGCCGTAGCCTGTAACATTGTTGAGGCGCAGGCCGCCAACATTGTATGGGTTGCTGGTGTTGGAATAAACAACCACATAGTTGGTGGGGCTGCCGTAAACTCCATTGTTCTGGTCAGCGGTAAGAACGATGTCTGCTTCATTTCTTAAAGATGCGACATAGCCTGCAATGTCAATGTTATCCGGCCCGGTAACCGGGTAAGGCGGGTTGCCCGGCGTGGAGGGGTTGCCGTTAAGGTTGGTGATGGCAGGATTCAGCGTGTAAATGGGCGGCTTGTCATTGTCCATGCCGCACTGGTCGCGACCGTCTGCAATAAGTGATGAACCGTTGCCCGTAACATCGGCCTTTGCGTATATTGCCCCAAGGATGGGCGGGCCGGGGAATGCCGCAAACTCCATTTCCAGCTCATAAACCGAATTCCCGGAGCGGCCCCAGGAAACGGCCCTTTGAACCGGCTTGAAGCTGGTGCCGGCATTGGTGGTGAACTGGGTCAACTGGCCGGGATTTGCCGGGTTGCCGTAACCAAAGTATATTATATTGCCTGGGCTTGCCGCAGTGTGGGTGCCTGTGTTGCCGTCCATGTCAAGGTAGTGGGGCTTGGACGGGCTGTGGCCTGCCTGCTCTGCATCAAATTCCCGCTTGTGGCGGATGCGCACAGCATACTGCATATCCCCTTCCAGGCTGTTGGTTGTAAGGGCGGTGCTGGTGTGGTTGCCCGGAACAGGAAAATAATTGGTGTAGCTTGCGCTGTAACCAGGGTCATCGGAAAAGCTCCATGAGCTGTCCGAAACAATGTAGGCTGTCCAGTTGGGGTTTATGGGCTGGGCAGGGTCCCCTGCATAAAGGCCTTCTGTCCGCGCAAGTTGTGCTCTTGCCTTGGCCTCGGCTAGGCCAGCTTCCGCAAAATTTATCGCCTCATTGTGCTGGCGGTAGTTGCGGGAAACAAGAAGATCCCCGGATGTGGTTATGTAGGCAACAGAGCCAACTGCCGCCAGAACCATGATGAACATGAGGCCCACCACCAGGACCACGCCCCTGTCGCGCACCCCCTGCGCACCCGGTGGCATAAGGCGTTTTTTCATGCTTTTCATGGGGTTGCCCTCCTAAAGAATTAGGTCTGCCTGCTGAAATAGCCTTTGCCGCCCCTTGCGGCAGGGCCGGATGCCGGGCTTTGCCCGGCTTAAAAGGGGATGATAAAACCTTTGATTTTTAAGGTTTTCCCGGAATCAGCCCTCTTTTATGACAAGAAAATAAGAGTTTGGAAGAACCGTAGCTTAACATTCTGATTGTAGTGTAAAATTCCTGATCCTTACTTACTCTTTATAAAAATAATGCTTTTTTCCAAATTTTCAAGCAATGCCCATTGCTATGAAATAAAAATATAGTTAATTAAGATAGTTATAGGCAAGGTGAATTCTTGAAAAACGCTCCCACAGCTTATTCCCGTATCTATTATTATCTGTTCTGCATATATCTGGTCAAGCAGATTCTTTTCCAAACAGGGTATTGCTTGAGAATTAATGCTTGCAAAGCAAGAAAAAGAATAAAGAAGGGGTTATTGAAGTAATTTTTATGGTTTAAAAATAAAGATTGGCGATAAAGTTGCTACCAGATGCGGGGGCGATGGTTCAAGATATTTAATACAAAGTTGCAATCAATGGAGATTGCCGTCATTTAAAGCCAGGGTTGCGATCGAAGGCCATGCCGCCATTTGCCAGAAACCATGCCGGGCGTTGCCGAAGGCACGCCCTGGTTTTTTTTCCGGATTCAAATCCTGTGCAGAAATCTGCCATGCAGGCAGGCTTGCACTCTTGCCGCAATGACAGCGCAAACTAATTCATTGGTTGCAGACCGTTTTCAAAGGCGCTGCGCCACAGGGCAACCCTTTGCTTGCCGTAGGTTTTTTCCCAGCCTTGAATTATTTGAGCAAGAGGCAAGTCCCAAAAGCTGCCGTGGTAGGTCAGATAAGTGGCGTAGGGTTTGCCGGAAAGATCTTTTTCCGGAAACACGGCGTTGGCGGTTCCGTCAAATTCAAGGGGCATTATGTTCTGGCGGAAACATAGATCTGCATGAAAGGAGGGGGTGGCCGAAAACCATTGGCCGTTGAGATATATCTGGGTGAATCCGTGCCAGGCAAACACATCGCAGCCCAGCATTTCTTTCATTTCATCTGATGCGCTGCGGTTTTGTAAATCTGCAAATTTCAGCCGCGCAGGGATTTTATGCGCCCGGCAGGCCGCGCACAATAGGGCCGCCTTCTGCACGCAGTAGCCCCGGCCCCTTTCAAGCATAAAGTCTGGCGTATAAAAGCTATTGTCATAAAAAGGCGAATAAGGGTCGTAGATTATTTTATCGCGAACAGCCAAAAAAAGGCGGGAGGCGATTTGGTTTGGGCTTGAGGCCCCGGCTGCGGCCTGCTCTGCAAAGTCAATAAGCGCCTTTGAATCGCTTTTTATAACCCCTGTGGGCAGAAGGTATTTTTCCAATTCTTCCATGTATCCTCCAAAAAGCCTTAAATCTTCTTGTAAGTTGCTGCCTGGAATGTCAAAATCCCCTAACATTTTTAATTGCCGGATAATTTTTGCTGGTTTAATACAATGCCATGAAAAAGAATTTTTTGCCATACATAGCCGCCGCAGCAGCAGGCCTTGCCCTTACAGGGGCCTTTCCCCGCACGGGCCTGGATTTTTTGGCCTGGTTTGCCCTTGTGCCCCTTTTGTGGGCCATAAGCCGGGCCGGGCTTAAAGCCGCCTTTTGGCTGGGCTTTACTGCGGGCCTGTGCCATTTTGTGACCCTGCTTTACTGGATAGAGTTTGTGATGAGCACCTACGGGGGCCTTCCTGCTGTGCTCTCCTACCCGGTTATGCTGCTTTTATGCCTTGTTATGGCCTGCTACATAGGAGGTTTTGCAGCCCTGCTTTGCTTGAGTGCGCCAAAACCGTGGCTTATTTTGGCGGCTGCCCCTGCCCTTTGGACAGGCCTGGAATATCTGCGGATGTACCTTTTCACCGGCTTTCCCTGGGCAAACCTGGGGGCAAGCCAGTTTGAGCGCCTTGCCCTGATTCAGGCTGCGGACATCACCGGCGTTTTTGGCATTT
>JAGVAW010000175.1 GCA_020060085.1 Desulfobacterales bacterium | reverse complement strand
TCACGCACATTTCTTTTAGCCCCGCCCCAGGAAGGCTCGTGGCTGGAAAAGAATGTCAATGCCCTTTCCGCAATTCTAAAGGCCTCAAAGCTTGCGCCCTTAAACTTCATTGCCGGGGTTCTGGATCATCGCAGCGCAGCCATAAAGGATTTGCGGCATGGCTACCTGCTCGATGAGCAATGGCAGAGCCATGCACCCGGCGCAGTATTTGCCAGGGCGCAAAGGCCGGTCCCCTGGCTTGCCGGGGCTGCCCACCATGTCATTGCCGGAACCCTTACCAAAGACCCCGGCCATGTGTTAAGCTTACTTTTGGGAGACAGCCTTGTACGCATACCCAGTGCAAAGGGCAAAAAAATGCCCGGCCTTTCCGCCGACCCGGTGCGCTGGCACCTTGTTGCAGGAACTGGCCACATGGCCCTTGCCCGCAGCCTGGATGTTTACGGAATAATTTTTGAGAGCCTTGTGCCAAGGGAAGTATCCCCTGGAATGCCGTCCGGTATGTTTGCTTGCAAGGACCCTGTTGCGACCTTTATTGAGCCTGCTTCAAAAACCCTTCATGAAAAAAGGAGTACGCCATGAGCCGCCTGTTACGAATCAAAGACCTGGTTCAGGACCTGATTGACCGGGGAGCCACTTCAGTAGAGGAGGTTCACCGCCAGATTGCAGATATGCCCTTTGACGCCATAGAGCGCATAGATGTGGCCGCACCCACGGCAAAGTCTGTCCGAAAAATACATGACCGCACTGTCGGCAGCGTTTATGACCTTATTCGCAAGGTCAATGCCGAAGTGGGCCGCATTGCCGAGGATCTTCTGGACGGCATTGATTATGTCAAGGATGATGACAAGGAAAATTACTGAAAAGAAATCTTGCGCAGCGCCAAACAGCCCAAGCGCCAAAAGGCCTCATGCCTGTTTGGCACCTGGGGCAACCAGAAGAGTAAGCAATCGCTGGTTGTTAAATCGAATCCATCTCAAAAATAGTTTCGTTTCGAGATTGAGCGAAAAATTCAAGGGCAAGGCTTGATGTGCCAAAAGACGCAGCCCTTGGTTTTTGCAGCCAATCGCAGAAGAAACACATTTTTGAGATGGGTTCGATTAAAAAGCCCCCAACTGGCAGGGCTTAATGCGGATGTTCAATGCCTCGCAGGAGGCTGCCACATCCATGCGGATAACGCCCAACTTCCTGGCAAGCGCCCACAGATCCTTGCAGGATATGCGCCCGTCCCCGGCTATTTCGGCAAGGGCCTTGGCAATGGCCGGTGGCGGCGGAGAAGCAGGCTCAAGAATCTTTTTTTGGGGCTTGTAGCCAAAAATCCCCAACTGGCAGCGGACAAGCCTAATTTTGGCCTCATCAGCAGCCCGGCCCACCACTATCGGCTCCACCCCAAGCTCATCTGCCAGGGCAAAGGCCCGCGCACAGCCTATTTCCTTTTTCGCCACTCTTTTTATTGCCTCCACAACCGCCAGGTCTGCCTTGGGGCCTGGCTGGGCAGTCTTTTTTGCAAAACCCATCTGCTTTTCCCCCATTAAAAGAGTAAGCCAAAACTGTCCTTGCCGCCGGGCCTTGTTGCATTGCCGAGCTCAAACCATCATAATGATAAAATTATAGTGCATTCTTTGCAGGGGGACAAGCCAAATAACCGCAAAAAAGAAGCGGTTGCACCTCTCTTAACCTTAATACCTGTTGGGAAATCCAAGTGATAGGCCCCTCTCTTTCCGCAATAGCCTATGTTCTTGCCCTGCCAATGCCCGGCCTGTGGTGGCTTGGTTTTTTTGCCCTTGTACCCCTGCTTGTCAGCATAAACCGCTGCAAAGGCCTTTCTCAGGCATTTTTGCGGGGCTTTCTTTTCGGGGGCCTTATGTTTACAGGCCTTGGCCACTGGCTTTACCAGGCCCTGGTGAATGAATACGAAAAACCGGCAATGGTTGCCATCTACTTTTTGCTTGGCGTTGGCATTCTTCCCCATGCCCTGCTTTTCGGGCTTTTTGCGCTCTGCCTTTGCTGGCTTGCCCCCAAAAAAGCCGGGCTTTTTTATTTTGCCCTTGTTGTTCCGGCCATCTGGACCCTTTTTGAGTACCTTAAGGAAATCCTGCCTTTTTTCATTCCCTGGGGCAGCATTGGTTATGCCCTGGCCCAGTCACAAATTTTTTCCCAGAGCGCAGATATTTGGGGGCTTTACGGACTTTGCTTTCTTGCAGCAGCAGTTAACGGGATTGTTGCGCTCCTGCTGATTTTGTTTGCAGAAAAAAGGGCCGGACAAAAGGAGCAGAGCGAAAAAAAAGCGGCATGGGTTAAGGATTTTGCCAAAGCCAACCGATTAGTTTTTGCCGCACTTTTGCTGGCCCTTTTGCTGCCGGGCATTTACGGCCTTATCCGGCCCGGCCAGATAAAGGCGCAGATGCAGCAGGCCCAGGATGCAGGCCAATCCCTTTGCGCTGTAATTGTGCAGGCAAGCTTTGCCCAGAAAGAGCGCTGGAGCGGAATGGGTTTTTACTCCCGCGTTAAAACCCACCTGGATATGAGCCAATGCCAGCAGGACTGCCAGCGATGCATTGTTGTATGGCCCGAAACCGTGCTCAACTCCACCCCGGAACTTACCGAAGAATTCTTTCGGGAGTTGATAAGGCAGATGGGGCCGGACAGGATGCTCATCACCGGCGGGCTGCGCGTTGACCAGCAAGGCGGGAAGGTTTTTAACAGCGCCTATTTTCTTCCCGGCATTGGCCCGGCAAGGGCCTATGACAAAAACATTCTGCTGCCCTGGGCTGAAAATGCGCCCTTTGATGTGCTTGGCACTTACTACAATGCGCCCGCAAGCTTTTTGCCGGGCAAAACAAGCGCCTGCGTTGAAACGCCTTTTGGGGCAATGGGGGTTTCCATCTGCTTTGAATCAATCTATCCGCGCTTTGTGGCAAAATCCCTTGGCTGCAATGCGGGAATCCTTGTCAACATAAGCAATGACACTTGGTTTGGAAATTCGGCCATGCCCTTTGTGCACCTTTTGGCCTCGCAGCTCCGGGCCGTGGAAAACCGGCGCATGGTTTTAAGGGCCTCCAACAGCGGCATATCTGCCGTCATAACTCCATTGGGGAAAATTGCGGCAAAAACCGACCTTTTTGAAAGGACAAGCCTGAACCAACAGGTTGTGATGCTTCACAACAGAACAATCTACCAGCGGTTAGGCAACTGGATTTGCCTTTTTTCCCTTTGTGTGCTGCTGATTGCCCTTTGGATGCGCATAAGCGGGGAGGAAGGCCCCTTGCAGGAAAAGAATGAAACTCCTCGCAGCAAACTGCGGGGTGAAGGCCCCAATCCCGATTAAAAAGGGAGAAAGCCCCATTGAACAAAGGCCTTCTCCCCTGCAAATTTTTCAGTTTTTGCAAAAGCCTTATTGGGCGGGCGTCTGCCTGCCAGACTGCTCAATCATCTGCCTCCTGCCCTCTTCCATTGCCTCGCGCCGCAAAAAGGCCTGGGCCTCCTCACCAAAGGTGCTGTCAATAAGCTGGCTCACCCTGCCCTGCTTTTCCTCATCGCTCAAATCCGGGCTGTCCAGTATCTGCTGGCGGGCCTGCTCAAAATCTGCAAGAGTCTGCTCCTCCTGGGCTATCTGGAGATCAACCTCATCTAGCGCCAGCACCTGCTCCGGCGTGAAGAATTCCTCACGAAACTCGCGGATAAGGGATTTTGCTGCCTCCGGCGAGGCTATTTCCGCCAGATCGCGCTTGTACATTTCAAGTTTTTCCTGATAGCGGTTGTAAGGGGTGTGGTAGGAGTCCACAATACCGGCCTCCTGCCCCCACATATCCTGGGAAAGGCCTGAAATAAGCGCCTGCTTCTGCGCCCCGTAAAGCTCCTCATCCCGCACAATGGCCCCCCGGCGCAGGGCATATTCCCGCACCTTTATATCCGGGCCAAAAAGTGCATCCGCCACATCCTTACCCAAACGCTCGCGCCGGAAGTCCTGAATCTGGCGCAAAAGATCAATCACTTCATCTATGGTCTGGGGCACGCCCCAGTCCCGTTGGGTTTCTGCAAGGGCCAGTTCGGTTTCAAGATACTTCTGGTAAAGCGCAAAAACCTTTTGGGCCTGGTCTGGGGGCATCTGGCTGAAAATGAATTCCCTGGCCAGTTCAAGGGCCTCCTCCAGGCTTGCCGCATCCTTAAAAAGGCTTGTAAGATGAATAAAATATTGAAGTGTGTAAGGGGTCACAACAAATTCGCCCGCAAAATATTTTTCCAGATCGCTTTTTTCCAGAACCCCCGGCCTGGCCGCGGCCAAAGACGCTTTTTCAAGATCCGTTTCAATTGCCCCCCTGGCATCTGCAATATCCTTAAATGAAACAGGGTGGGATCTGTCAAAAATGTAGGCAGCCTGCTGCTTTTCCTCCTGCCGTGCAAGCAGGGCAAAAATCATTACTGCTGCAAGCGCCGCCACACAAAATATTATTATGGCAGGCTTTAGGGAAAAACGGATTTTTTTCATCTAGTGACCTCGTTTTTAATCCCGACACTCAATGGACGGATTACAAAGAAAAATACCGCATTTATTGTATCAGAAGATGGGGGCAAAAAAACAGCCCCTTGGCGATTTCCTTGATGAAGCCCTTTAAAAAGCTGGTTCTTTCCGGTAAAAATTCCTGCCAAAATGCAGGTTGATGCACCAGTCTTGTTGATAAGAATTGGCGCATGGGTTAAAGAAAATCCCAACAAATAACCATCAGGGAGAAAATAATGACCAGGATAATGCCCCAAGCCCTTTGGGCCTCTGTAGGCGATGTGAACATTGAATACCTTTTTTACCCCGGCAAAGGCTCGCCCATTGTGTTTTTGCACGCAACCGGCTTTATGCCCTGGATATGGGACCCCATTGCCAAAGAGCTTGCCGGAGATCACACGGTGATTGCTCCCTATTTTTGCGATCATCGCTCTGCCGACCCGGAGCAGGGCGGGCTTGCCTGGCACATTCTGGCAAAGGATCTGGCCGGGCTTTTTGATGCGCTTTCGCTAAAAAAGCCCTTTGTGGTGGGCCATTCCATGGGTGCGGTGATAGCAGCCCTGGCCGAGGCCAATTATGGCCCGCGGGCAAGCGGAATGCTTCTCATTGAGCCAATTTTTCTGCCCCAGGAGCTTTACAAGGTCAAAATGGGCGTGGATGATCACCCTCTGGCAAGCAAGTCCATCCGCCGCCGCAACCACTGGAATTCCGAGGAAGAGGCAAAGGACTACCTGCGTAAAAAACCCCTGTTTGCAAGCTGGGATGAGGAAATGCTCGATCTGTACATTGCCCGCGGCATGAAGCCAAGCGACAATGCAGGCTTAACCCTTGCCTGCACCCCTGTTAAGGAAGCCTCGCTTTTTATGGGCAGCGTAATCACCGACCCCTGGCCCCTGCTGCAAAAAATAAGCTGCCCAACCCTTGTGGCAGAGGGCGAAAAAAGTGAAAACCGAGCCTACATAGACTTAAAAAAGGCTGCCGACACGCTGCCCAAGGGCCAGTACAGGCTCATTGAAGGGGCAGGACACCTCATACCCATGGAAAGGCCACGGGCCACGGCCTCCCTGGTTAAGGAGCTTGTGGCACAGGCAGCAGGAGAGGCCCCTCAATAAGCCCGGAACCGGCACAAAAAAGCCTGCGCCCTGCCCCTGCTTTAAGGCGGCATTGCTCCATGCCATAAAATGCTTATATTTGGCGCAAAGAAGTTAAAACGCATTACAACCCTTGGAAAAAAGGATTTTATGCCATGTTCAAAAACATCCTTATTCCCGTGGATTTTTCTGATGCCAACCAAAAGGCCCTTTCCATCGCCGTCTCATTGGCAAGGGAAAGCAACGCCTCAATCACTCTTTTTCATGTGATTGAAACAATCTCGGATGCTGATTTTGTCGAGATAAAAGACTTTTACATGAAGCTGGAAAAAAGGGCCAGCCAGGAGATGGACGCCCTTGCAGAGCCTTTTGCTGCCAGCGGCATAACAATCCGCCAGAAGACTGTTTACGGAAACAGGGCCGGGCAGATACTCCAGTTCGCGCTGGAGCGCAAGGTGGACCTGATTGTTTTAAGCTCGCGCAGAATAAGCCTGGATGCGCCTGTGGAAGGCTGGGGAACCATAAGCCACAAGGTGGGCATTTTAAGCCAGTGCCCTGTGCTGCTTGTAAAATAGGCGAGTAAAGCCCTATAAGGAAAACATTTTCACCTTTGCCCATCCCTGGTCAAACGGTGTGGCGTATTCAAAGCAGGCTGTTATGGACAGCCACAACCAGCGGCCGTTTATCTTCAGATACTGCTCATCGTAGCGGCCCTGGAGCCAGCCAGCCATATTGCTTGCCTTTAAGGTGGAAGGCACCTCAAAGTACCAGCGGCCCCTTGCCGTTTGGCCGTCAATGTCTATAACCGGGTTATGAACCATGTGGGCGGTGTAGGAAAGCAGCCCAGGAACAATGTCCTTAAAAAACAGGGTCAGCCCCTCCTTTTTTTCAAAGCGGCCAAATTCGCCAAAATCGGCCCACCCCTCATCTGCAAACAAATCCACAAGCTCCAAAGCCTTTGATTCATCTCCTGCAACAGCGTCATCCACAAGGAAGCAGTAAAGGGCCTTGAGCCTTTTTATGGCCTCAATGTCCTCCAGCAGGGTTATTCTTTTTTCCAGAGAATCGCTCATCTTGCCTCCAAAATAATTTCCTGGCCGCCAAACAACAGGCCTGATTTAATAACCCTGGTGCGGGGGTTACGGGCAGATGCTTTCCGTAACAAGGTGCGGGGTGGGGCCGCCTTCCAGTTGAAGGGTTTTGGCATCGCGCATCCGCTTTTCCATGCCGTATTCGTGCATATATCCGTAGCCGCCCATTATCTGCAAGGCGTCACTTGCCGTCTCCAGGGCGCTGTCCGCACAAAAGGCCTTTGCATAAAGGGCATCTGCAAGATCGGCGGTTTCATTTTGCGCAGCAGCTTCCCATGCTGCCCGGCCCACGGATTGTTTAAGCCGCATCATACCCATCATGCGCGCAATTTCCGAGTGCTCAATCAGCATTTTCCCGAACTGGTAGCGGCCTTTTGCGTGCTCAAGGGCCTGGTTTGCAGCGCTTGCCGCCAGACCGCAGGATACGGCTGCTGCAAGGCAATAAAAGGCTCTTTTGCCAGCATCAATAGCCTTTGTCGCCTTATTGGGGTCTGGCAGAAGGTGTTTTTCCTTAACAAGCGCGCCGTTAAAAACAATGTCTGCATGGGGCAGGGCGTTTAGGCCCGGCAGCTTGCAGTCCTCGCCAAGGGTGATGCCAGCCTCATCGGGCAAAACAGCCCCAAGGGATGGGCCGTGCTCCCCAGGCAGGGCAATGACAAAAAGCCCTGCCTGCAAAGCCCCGGGCACAACAGGCGCGCGGCCGCAAACAAGACTGGCATCGCCGTTTTTTTCCAAAGTCGGCCAGGAGCTGACAGGCCCGGCAGGAAAAAGAAAAACCGCAGGACCGGCAATTTTGCCTGAAGCAAGACCAACAAGAAGCTCCCTGGTGCAAGAGCCAGAGCTTGAGGCAAGGGCAACACACGCGGAAAAATGGCAGGCCAGCATTGTACCGGCAGAGGCGCAGACCCTTGCAAAGCTTTCCGCCACAAGGCCTGCAAGAAGGAGGCTCTCCCCTGCCCCGCCGCAATCCTGGGGCACTACAAGCCCGGCAATCTCCAATGCCGAGCTTTTTTGGAAAATTTCACAAAGCCAGGCCCTGTCCCTAAATTTGTCTGCATCAAGCAGGCCTGGGGCAATGTTTTTTTCTGCAAATCGGGCGCTCTCCCGCAAAAAGGTTTGGTGCTCCTTTGAATATTTCATGAGGCCGCATCCCCAAGCTCATGGGCAAAAAGGGCGAGGCGGCCCACCTGGTTTGCTCCCTCGTAAATTTGAGTGGCCTTGGCATCCCGAAAGATTTTTTCCATTCCAAAAGCGTGGCCCGCACCCTCCAGGCCCACAATGTCCAGCACCCGGCTACTTACCTCCATTGCCAGATCAGAGCCTGCCACCTTTACGCAGGCGCCCTGGGCCTTGAAATAAGCCACAACTTCATCTGGCACCTGGGCATGCTTGAAATTGCTCACCAGCTCGGAAACCCCCGGCGATTTGGCCAGGGCTTCCAAAGATTGGCCAAGCAAAAGCTTTTCCGGCAAAATGTTAAGGGCGGCCTTTACCAGGGGCTTGTCCAGAATGCGCGTCACCAGAAGAGCATCCGCTCCAATGGCAAAGTCCAAAAGCTTGGCCCTGACTGTCATTATTTTAGCCATCATGTCTGCAATGGCAATCTGAACCCAGTTTTCCTCAATAAGAGGCCGCCCCTTGATTGTGGTGGCTTGGCAATGGCGGATGCAGCGCTCCAGCGATCCGCGGGCCAGGCCCAGGCCAAGCATTCCCACAGCCCCCGTGGAAACAGCCAGCACCTCCATTGTGTGCCGCCAGCCCCGTCCGGGCTTTTCCCAAACATTTTCATCCGGCACAAAAACATCTTTGAAGATAAGCTCTGCTGTCTGCTTGGCCCGGTGGCCCATCTTTTTTTCCACCCGGCCAACGGAAAAGCCTTGGGATTTTGCAGGCACAAAAAAACAGGCAAGGCTTTCCAGGGGGTTTGCCGCATTTGCAGGAGCAATCACAAGCATTGAGTGGGCAAGGCTGCCGTTACTTATGAAGTGCTTGATTCCGTTAAGCCTGTAGCCGCCCTCAACCCTTGTCACCTGGAAGGTGGGCTTCTGGGTGCGGCAGGCATCTTCATTCAAGTTGTCCGTGCCGCAGGCAGGCTCGGTGAGCGCCCAGGCAAAAAACAGCGGCTCATCCCTGCGCTGGGCGCTTACAAGGTCGCGCATCATGGAAAGGCAGATTTCAGGCTTAAACTCCACAAAGGCGCAGACAGGCCCGAAAAGATTGAACATGAAAAAGGCCGTGGTGGAAACATCTGCGGCCACAAACTCCTCTATGGCCACAAACATGTCCAAAAACCCCCAGCCAAGGCCCCCAAGGGCTTCCGGTATCATGCAGATGCTTGTTTTTTTGCGGTTAAGCTCCTTCCACAACTCCCAATCCACATAAGCCGGGTCCATGGCGCAAATCTCATCAAGGATCAGGCTCTTTGGCAGGATTATGTCTTTAGCTATCTGCCTGGCGTAAACCTGGGCGTTTTGCGCCCTTTCCACATATTCGGGAAACGCCTTTTTAAGCTTTGCCAGAAAAGGTGCATTGTGCAAGAGATCCGGCCCAGGAGCAAAGAGTCCCCACTTTTGCAAGAGAATTTCCTTTCAGAACAAATTGTTAAGTTTGGCAAGAGCCGCCCTTGTCCAGAATTTGTCTTATCTTGTGAGAAAGCTCCACAAGGTCAAAGGGTTTCTGAATAAAGCCGTGGCAGCCGTCTTTAAGAATTTCAGCAGCCTGATAATCCGCAGTGTAGCCGCTGCACAGAAGAACCCGCACGCCCGAATGACGCTGCTTTAACCTTTTGTAGGTTTCGCCGCCCATCATGTCGGGCATTATCATGTCCAGCAGCACAAGGGAGATTTCATCCTTGTGCTCATCATAAACCTTTATGGCCGCAAGCCCGCCACTGGCCACAAGAACATTGTAGCCAAGAATGGAAAGCATTTCGCGGTTTATTTCCAGCACCCTCTCCTCGTCATCCACCAGAAGGATGGTTTCCGTGCCTTTGACGGCCTGGCGCTGCTGGGGCTTTTCCTCAATCAGCGGAGTTTTTTGAGAGGCAGGCAGATAGATGACAAAAAGTGTCCCTTCTCCGGGGCTGCTCTCAACGCTTATTCTGCCTTTGTGGGAGCGGATTATGCCATAGGCCGTGGCCAGCCCCAGGCCCGTGCCCCGGCCTCTGTCTTTGGTGGTGAAAAAGGGATCAAAAACCTTGCGGAGGGATTCTTCGTCCATTCCCACGCCCGTGTCCCTTACAAGGAGGCGCACGAATGGACCAGGTTCAAGCTCCAGGCTGCGCGCCGCCTGATCGTCCAGAAGGGAGTTCTGGGTGGAAATGAAGATATCCCCGCCCAGCGGCATGGCCTGCCAGGCATTTACAAAAAGGTTGAGCAGAACCTGCTCTATCTGGCCGCTGTCCACCTCCACAGGCCATACATTGGATGCAAAGTCCGTATGTATGGGAATTTCCTTTTTTGTGCGACCAAAAAGCCTTACAGCCCGCTCCACAAGGGTGTTGATGTCCGTTGGCTTGACCTCGAAGCTGCTTCCCCTGGCAAAGCCCAAAAGCTGGCGGGTGAGCTTTTCTGCTGCCCGTATGTACTCCTCCATGTTGTTTAGCCGCTCAAAGTGAGGGTGAGCTTTTTCCGTACCCAGAAGCATGAGGCTGACATTGCCCTGAAGCCCCATGAGGAGATTGTTGAAATCGTGAGCTATTCCGCCTGACAGCGTGCCAAGGGCCTCCATTTTCTGGGCCTGCTCATGGCGGACGGCCAGCCGCTCGCGCTCCTGCTGGGCAAGCAGCCTGGCGGTGGCATCCCTCACGATTCCCCGAAAACCCACGGCCCTGCCCTGCTCATCCTTTATGAGGGCTGTCGAAAGCTCAAGGGTCTTTTTCGAGCCGTCCTTGCAAAAGACTTCGTAGTCGGAAACCGTGACTCCCCGGCCCGTGCGGAACACCTGGTTGAAAACATCGTACATCCGTTGGGATGTCTCTTTTGTGGTGTACAATCTGTTATTAAGCCCCATAAGCTCTTCAGGCGGGTAGCCCATAATTCTGCTCAAGGCGGGGTTGAAGAAGGTGATATTTCCGCCGATATCCGTCTCGTAATAGCCCTCGTCAATGCTCTCAAGAATGAGGCGGTATTTTTCCTGGGAAGCAACAAGCGCGCTCTGGGCGGCCTTTAACTGGGCCAGATCAACCGCCACCTCCAGAACCCCGGTGCGGCGGCCCACTGAATCGATCATGGTTTTTATTGTAACCAGGGCCGGAATCTGCTTCCCGGATTTGGCAAGCAGGGTCACCTCTCTTGAAATCGCTTCATCCTTCTCAAAATAGTTCGTGGCCCCGAAAAGGTCTTCCCATTCATCGGAAACATGGAGCATTGCAGCCGGTCGATCAATGACCTCCTCCCGCAAATAGCCTAACAGCTTGCAGGCCCCTGCCGAGAAATCGGTTATCCTTGGTTCCTGCCTGCTCATGTCCATGGTGATGAAAGCAACGCTGTCCGCAGCCTCGAAAATGGCGCTCAAATGGGCTTGCCGGGCCTGGAGTTCCATCTCCATTTCCTTGCGCCGGGAAATATTCCTGGTTATGCCCACAATGCCGGTAACATTGCCCTTGTCATCCCTTGTGAAAGCTGCCGTCACCTCGGCCCAGACAGGGTCTCCGCTCTTTGTTGTATATTCCACCTCCAGGGTAATGGTGCCGGGCAGGTTTTGGGAGTTGGTACCAATTTGGCCCAACAGATCATGAAAAATCTCCATGATTCTTTTATAGGAATCTTTTGTGAGGACTTTCTTTAAAGGCTGGGAGAGGGTTTCCTCTGCCGTGTACCCGCGCAGGTGAACCACACTTGGGCTGCAGTAGTTTATTTTCAGGTTCAAATCCGCAGTCCAGATGACATCGCGGGAATGCTGGGCCAGAAGGCGGTAACGGCGCATACTCTCTTCAAGGTCGGCCTCCATCTGGGTGACGCGCACAATGTCATCCACAAGGGAATAACCCATGAGAAGAAGCATTCCCAGATAGGCGTATTCAAACAGGTAAACATTGGCAAGAAGGCTTGTTGCCACAAGGGCATCATTGCTCATGGCAAAAATAAGAAGCCCCATTGCTACAGCGAGCCGGTTGGCCCTGGCCCCTGGAAAGCTTTTTCTGTATTTGAAAATGCGTATTATGGCCCAGATGCAGGCAATTGCGAAAAGTGCGCCCTGAAGATAGCAGAATGGGCCTATGGCTGCTTCGTGGTATGTAATTGAAATATCGAAGGGAAGGCTGATATTTTTGATGGCCGGGCTGTGGGGAATGACCACCAGGGGATAGGGAAATGCGCTGCCCACAAAGCCGCACAGGGCCATTGCCGCAGAAATTGAGCGCACCCAAAGGCCGGTGCGGGTAAGTGTGTAGTCTGCCACAAACCAGACAAAGGCTACGGCAAAGAGACTTACAGCCGCAAAGCGCCATGTCTGCCATACAGCTCCGGCCTCCACGCTTGCAGCAGAGTAAAGCCCGGCGCAGGCCAGATCGTAAAGGGCCATTGCCAGGCACATGAGGCCGAAGATGAAGTGCTCACGCCTTTTGCGGACGCGCTCGTAAACAAAAAGATGATAGATGCCCATGGACGCCGTGACAGCGGCCAGGGCAATAAGAAGCAAGGATGCATTGTTCATGGAAAACCTTCACCCCTGCACAGGGTTTTTCCTCACCTGCGCCTTGCTTTATATTGTTTGGCGGCCCTGCAAAAAAACGGGCAGACAAAATCCTGTCCCTTGCACAGCAGTTTTCATTTTATCCAATCATAGCGCAAAAACACGGCAACTGTCCAATTTTTACAGGCAAGCTAACGGGCATTCATGTTCTTTGGCTGACAAGTTCATCCAAAACAGCATCATATTGCCCAATTCGGCTCTCCCAGGAGTGGGCGACCATTGCCTGGGAAAGGGCCTTTCGCGTTTCTTTATGCCCGCGAGGGCTGATAAGCAGTTTGCAGAGTTTTTCCACAAACTCTGCAAAGTCCATATAAAGAAAATCCACTGCAAATTGTTGGGGAAGAATTTCCGGATATGAAAGCCTTTCCGGCAGAAGTGGCAGGCAGCCATAGCGCATGGCCTCCACTACGGAAATACCGAAATTCTCCTGCATTGCCGTTGAAATTACGATATGCCCTTTTTTAAGCCATTCAAAATACTGCTGCCTGTCATCCACAAACCCATATTGGACAATTTTTTCTTTAAGCTTTTCCTTTGCAGCCAGAAAAGGCTTTGGCACAAACTGGAAATTCTCGCCCAAAAGGGCCACCCTAAAGTCAATGCCCCTGTCTTGTGCAGCATAAAGAGCTGCAAAAAACTCATCCGGGTTCTTGTCAAACTCCCAGCGGTGATTCCAGATGACAATCGGGATGCCCTGCCTGTCGGGGAGCAGCAATTCCCCTGCCTCAAAGCGGCAGCCCGGATAAAGCACGCCGGACTTTTTTTCAATAGCCTTGCCCGCCCATTTGGGCCTGTATTCTGGCATTCTTCTTATAAAGCTATCAAGGGCTTCAAAAAAGCAATTTTGGTGGGTATGGGAATTGAACAAAATCCGGTCTGCGCAAAGGGCTGTTGTTATGTCCGTGAAGCCGAACTGGTAATCCATTGCCTCGCCAGGAGCCAGGGGATAGGTGAGCTGGTTTTCGTGAAAATATACCAGAACCGGCGGGCAGGCAGATCCTGCAAGGGCCTTGAAATCTGAAAGGCTCATGAGGTTGCCTGCGATAATTCCGTCATAGCGGGCCAGATTCTTGCCAGCTTTGTAAAAAAAATGCAGGGCAGCCCCGCGCATACGCCATTTCCAGAATCGGGCAGGCAGGCTTAGAATTTCAATTTTGTGTCTGCTGTGCTGGGCAAGGCCCAGGGCAAAGTCCTCGTGCGAGCCGCCGAAAAAAGGCTCCAAAAACAAAAACCGCAGTTGTTGGCTTGCACTCATGGATGCTTATCTTTTACGCAGGCCGCAAAATGCCTGCAAACAAAGGCTTTTGCCTATCCCTGCTGCTCCACAAAGGGAATGGGCCTGCCTGTCTTGTAGGCAAGGGCCTGGCAGGCAGCCACTGCCTGGCCCTTTTCATCGCTCACAGTAATCTGGTAGAGGGCTGTTTTTTTTGTCTGGCTCACCATTTGTGCTTTGGCTTCCAGCACGCATTCAAATTCGGGCGATGAGATATAGGTGACAGAAACATTCAGAGCAACGGCAATGGTCCCGCCCGTCTGGCTGGCTGTTTCAAAGGCCTCGTCAATTAGGCCGAAAACCGCGCCGCCATGCGCCCTGGCATAGATGTTGTCCATAAGAGACTTCTTGTAGGTCATCCGCACAAGCGAAAAACCATCAGAAAGCTCCACAAGCTCAATGCCAAGGGTTTTGGCAAATGGCTCGCTTGCTGTTGCGGCAAAAATCGCCTTTTTTACTTTTTCGTCCATAACTTGCTCCACTTGCAGATAAAGGTTTTTAAGACCCTTTTTCCACAAACAAAAACTCCTGGCAAGTTTTTTGCCGGGAGCAGGAACGGTCAAAACGCAAGAGTGTTGGAAATAATATCCGGCTTTTCAATAGGTTGACCCTGCCAGCCATCAAAAAGGCAATGGCGGGCAGGGCCAAATAAATGGGTGGAATATGGCTGCAAAGGCAGCTATTTAACCCTTTTGGGCGGCTTGCCTGCATTTTCCATGAGGGCCTGAACCGGGGCCAAGCCATAAGGCGTGCCTTCCTCAATGGCCTTTAGTACTGTTCCGCCGCCTGTGAAAAAGTAGTAGGAGGCGTTGTCCATTGCAGCAAGATAAAGGCCTGGAGAGAGGTTTTTGAATTCCTGAAGGGTGTCGCCGCCGCCGTAAAACTTCTGGGCTGTCTGGTTCTTGTCTATGGTGCGGTCCAGCTTTTCGGAGCCTTCGGTAAAGTGAGGTGTAAAGCCCATGACCGCATTGACAAAGATGGTTTTTGCTCCGGCAATGGTCTGGGCCACAGCAGGCGCATCAAAGGATTCCGGGGCAACATCCAGCAGATACCCATAGCTGTTGCCTGACTTAAAATCTGCAATGGATACTTTGCGGTATTTTCCTTCCTGCTTTTCTCCAAGGATATCGGATTCCACAAGCACGGGAAGCTCGATTATCTTGCCAGCGGTCTTGTCCATCTCCACAAGTTTTTTGGCGGCATTGATGTCCGAATCCGCCACGCCTTTGATCTGCACGCCGTACTTGGCGCAAAGGAAGGTGTTGTAAATGACCCCCCCCAGAATCATGCTGTCCACCTTTTTGTAAATCTCGTTTAGGGGGCCTATTTTTGTGTCGTACTTTGCGCCGGCAACAACAGCTATGAAGGGGCGCTGCGGCTCAAGAACATGCTTCAGGTTGTGCAGCTCCTTTTGCATGAGAAAGCCCGCAAAGCTTGGCAGATAACGGGTAACATCAACCGTGGAAACATGGGGCTGCCAGGACCCGAAGGCGTCATTCACAAACACATCTGCAAGCCCGGCAAGCTGGCGGGCAAAGGATTCGCGCTGGGCGTTCTTGCTCTGCTCGCCAAAAAACCAGCGGGTATTGGGCAGATAAATGCCTCCAACCCGGTGGGCCTGCAAATCCCTTATATGCCAGTTTATGGAGGTGTCTATCTGCTCTATGCCCCTTGTCTCATGAGCCGGAAAGGAAGGCAGGGCAAAGCTGGTGTGCAGCTTGCGCTGAAGGTAATCTGCAACAGGGGCCACAGAGGTGGAATCATCCACAATTATGGAGCCGGTTTTTTTGTCCAGAGGCCTTCCCACATGGCTCATGAGGATGGGCCGTCCCCCGCGCTCCACAATGTTGTAGAGAGTTCCAAGCGTTGCATCAATGCGGTAGGGGTCGCGGATTTCGCCGGACTTGACCACATTGTGATCCACCCTCACAAGAACAACCTTGCCGTTGAGATCTGCATCCTGAATTAGGGGCAGTTTGGGGTCCAGCTCCAGTTTTTCCATATTGGCTCCTTTTTTTGGGGCACAAGAGGCAG
>JAGVAW010000136.1 GCA_020060085.1 Desulfobacterales bacterium | reverse complement strand
TTTCCCGCAGGATTTCCTTTTCAGCCGGAAGTGCAAATGAAAATCTCTCGTAGAGGCTGACAACGCCCTTGGGTTCGCCAATGGCCATTATGCGGCCCTCGTCCAACATGAGCACCCTGCTGGCTATCTGCACGGTGTTGTTCATGTCGTGGGATACAAAGATTATGGTAACGCCCTGCTGCTGCATCTGGCGTATGCGCAAAAAGCATTTCCGCTGGAATGCCGCATCACCCACAGCCAGAACCTCGTCAATTACAAACACCTGCGGCTCGGCGTGGATGGCCGTTGCAAAGGCAAGCCTAACCTTCATGCCCGCAGAATAGGTTCTTACCGGCTGATCCAGAAAGAGGCCTATGTCTGCAAAAGCGGCAATGCTTTCAAAGCGCTCTTTTAAATCCTTGGAGGAAAATCCTAAAAGCGCATCTGCCAGATGAACATTTTCCCTTCCGGTGAACTCCGGGTCAAAGCCAACCCCAAGCTCAAGCAGGGTGGCCATTTTACCCCGCACGGTAACGCTGCCCTTGTCGGGCCTTTGAATGCCGGCAAGTATTTTTAAAAGGGTGGATTTGCCTGAACCATTGTCGCCTACAATGCCAAGCGTCTCGCCTCTGGCCACGGAAAAGGAAACATTGTCTATGGCGCAGATGGAATTTGCAGGAAGCGGGCCGTTGAAAAGAAGGCGGCCAAGCCTTGCGCCTTCACTCTCTCCAACTGCAAAGCTTTTGGAAAGGCCGCAGACTTCAACCGCAGCATCGCCCAAAGGCTCTTCCGGCAGCGGGCTTAATAAAGGAGCATTTTGCCTGGCTGGCCTTGTCATAAAATAAAGTCCGTGTTGCGCTTGGTATCTGTTGCTGCAAGCCTTATTGGATGATTGCAGAATAAACGCTTCTCATCTTTTGTGCAATGGCGCTCCAGGAATGGGAAAGGGCTTGCAGGCGGGCCTGCCTGCCCATTTCTGAACAGGCCTGGGGGTTTTTGGCCAGAAATTCCAATATACCGGCCAGCCGTTCCGCGTTTTTGGCAGGGGCCAGAAGGGCGCAGCCTTCATTGGTGTAAGAGCTTACTCCGCCAACATCTGTTGCCGCAATGGGCAGCCCGCAGGCCATGCCTTCAAGAAGCGCATTGCTGGCAACTGCATCCTTTAAGGGCAGCAGAAGGCAATCTGCACTCCGGTACAAATCAAGAAGCCCGGAATCCGAAACCCTGCTCAAAACCCTGACATTGGCATTTTGCTCCAGGCCTTTTTTAAATGAATCCTCTGCCAGAACCAAAAAGCGGATGGGAATATCCATGCCGGAGCATTTTTGTATTGTGCTGTTTAAAAGTTCTATGTCCCGCAGCCATGAGCCGACCACCAGAGCAGTGAAAGGCCCTTTGGGGGCCGCATTTTCCAGGGGCCGGAAAAAGCTGGTATCCACCCCGTGGGGTACAACGAAAATGCGGCTTTGGGGGCAGAGCTTTGTCAGGAAATCCATCTGACAGGGAGCCAGAGCAACCAGGGCATCCGCCCTCTCCAAAAGCCTGGGCTGCGGCATGGCCTTAAAAAAAACGCTTTGGGGCTGGTGCAGGGTGGCAACTATGGCACCGGGCCTTTTTTGGGGGCCAAAACCAAGCCAGCGGAAGGAGTTTTCTCCATAGAGGGCATGAATGACGCATGATTTGACGGCTTTTGCAGCAAGAGCGGCAAGCTCGGCGGCCAGAAAGGAGTTGTTCCAGTACCAGCCGGAATTGGGCGGGTCCAGAAATCTGCGGTGAACCCGGGCAGGCATGGCGTCCAGCAGGCGCTTTAAGGGCCCCGGCGGAAAAATCACCTTGGCGGACATGGCGTCACTTAACCGGGCATAGCCGGAATGTTCACCATGACTGGGCATGGGGGCGGCAATGTGCATAATCTGAGTCATGGCTCCTCTTGGCCTGCCATTCGGTCACGCACAAGCCCTTCAATGGCCCTTGCGGCCTTTAAGCTTATGGCCTCCCATCCAAAGCCATCCTCCACAAAGGCCCTGGCGTTTTTTGAGAGTCTGGTGCAGGCAGAAAAATCCGCCAGAAGATTGGCCAGGGCCTCTGCCATGTTGTTGGATGAGGATTTTATCACATGGATATTGTCCATGATGGCAAGGCCCCGGCAGCCAAATGGGGTGGAAACAACAGGCAGCCCGGCGCTCATATAGTCCAGCATCTTTATATTCACGCCCGAACCCTGAACAACCGGATTAAGCCCGGCATCTGCTGCAGAAAGGTGCAACTGCAAATCCTCTTCGCAAAGCTGACCGGCAAGAACAAGATTGGCAGGCGTGCTTGCTCCTTCCAAGGCCCTGCACACACTTCCGGCAATCACAAAGCTTGTGTCGGGCAGGTTTGGGGCAAGATTTTGGACAATGAACCTGGCAGCCTGAATGTTGGGCGGATAAAGCGCGCCGATGAAAAGGGCAACAGGAGCCGGAGAAAGGCCAAGTTTCTGTTTTGCGGCGGCCTTTTCGGCGACATCCGGCAGAGCTGGCAAATCCGTGCCGTTTGGAATAAGGGCTATGCGCGAAGCCTCCAGCCCGTAAAGGCGGCAAAGGGCGGCAGCATCTTCGCTGCTGGTGGCAAAAACCAGCGAGCTTTCCCTGCAAGCCTGTCGTTCGGCTCTCCAGGTTGCCAGTGTAACGGCAGTCCCAAGCCTTTTACGGTCCACAAGATTTTTCATGAGCAGGTATTCGCAATTGTGGGCATCATAAATTTTAATGGTGTTTTTCTTTTTAAAAAGAAGCCCGACTGTCCAGGGATGGGAGCAAAGAACCACATCCGCTGGCGTGTTTTCAATGGCCCTTGCAAAGGCGCGGCAAAAGTCCATGAAAAAATAGCGGTAGAGATCAAAACCAAGGTTGGGAAGAATGCGCTGCTGCCAGCGCTCGAAGAAAAGATGATGGGCCGGAAAAGGAACAAGCACCTGGTTGATGTTTTCCGCCACCCAGCCGCTCTTGCAAGGCTTGTCCGGCTCAAGCACACCAACATAGCTTATGGAAAAGCGCTCAAGGGGCAGGTGCTTTAAAATTCCCCAGATGCGTTTTGGCCCGCCCCAAAGAGCAGGGTAAAGGGGCGCGGTATCTGCCACCAGCAGCCTTATAGTGTGGCCCTGCCTCACTGCTCACCCCCGTTTGGGGTTACAGATAGGGCTTGCTCGCGGCTTTCGGGGTTCCACTGCAACCCCAGATCCCTGCATAGGCGGCGCAGCTTCTTTAACCGAAAGCGGCGAACGGCAAGGGTGTTGGACCCGTCTTTGGTCATCCATCCGCCATTTATGTCGTAAAGCACCTGGCCTTGTTTATCTGTAAGAATGCCAAAGGCCTTGGGCTTTTCAAACAGAGTCATGCCAGGACCCACCCCAAGGGTTTCACCCGTGTTGACAAGGGATATGAACTGCCAGTTCCTGGAGAGGAAATCCAGAGTCATGTCAAAGTCGCTTTCGGTTTCGCCTGGAAAACCCACAATGAGATTTATGTGTGTTTCAATGCCTGCCTCAAAGGTGACCCTTATGGTTTTAGCGGCCTGCTCTATGGATATGCCCTTGTTCATCAGGTCAAGCACCTTTTGTGAGCCGCTTTCCAGACCAAAAGAAAGCCATTTGCAACCGGCTTTTTGCAGCTTGCCCAAAAGCTCAACAGTCAGGCGGGGGTCAAGGCGGGCGTATCCTCCCCATGCAATGTCCAGCCTGCGCTCGCAGATGAGGTCTGCCACCTGTTCCAATATCTTATGGTTGCCGTTCAAAAGAGAATCGCAGGTAGAAAAATCTTTTATGCCGTACTTTTTTATACCCTGCTCGATCTCTTCTGCAATGTGGGCCGCAGGGCGCATTCGGTAAGGCTTGAAGAAAACGGTTTCCTGGCAGAAGGTGCAGGACCCTGTGCAACCCCGGCTCATCATTATGGGAAGCTGGAAAAACTGGTAAAGGGAAAGGTCATAGTCATCAAACTGGGGCAGAGGAAGCTCATGGGCCAAAACCGGGGGCCGCTTTTTGCCGCATATCATTTTGCCGTCTGCACCCCTTGCCGCCACGCCTGCCATGCTGGAAATGGAAGCCCCCTTTGCAAGGGCGTTGAAAAGCTCTGGAGCTGTGGCCTCACCTTCGCCAAGCACCACGGCATCAACCGTTCCATCCTCCAGATCCTCCTTCACCCACTGGGGTGTGCAGGCCGGGCCGCCCCAGACAATTTTCATCTTCGGGCAGGTTGCCTTGAGCATTTTTGAAGCATAGCGCACGCAGGGGGCTGATGTGTGAAAAACCGAAAAGCCGACAGCCTCAAACCCGCGCGAGGCGATCTCTTTAAGCAGGGAATCCAGAAGGGGCTTTATGGCCGGCAGGGTCTGCTCCTCGAAAATCTGGGAGTTCTGCCAGTGCTCATACTGGGCAAAATCCCACCAGTCCTCATCCTGGCCCTGCATGGCCCGCCACAGCCGCGCATTGAAATCAAAAACCGTGACAGATTGCCCCTCCTGGCGCAGAATCCTGGCGATGTACGAAAGACCCAGCGGCGGCGTGAAAACCGACCAGCATGGCAGCATTACAAGGGCTATTCTCATAAATTTCCAAATTGCACATTACAGCCGGGCAAGGCAAGCCCCAAAGCCTGTTTTTTGATGTCCTCAAGCTTTTTCAGCAGTTGTTCATCCCTGCACTGGCCGTCAAAAAAATTCTCGCGGTTTGCTATATTGCCCCGTACCCTCTGAAAATAAAGACGATCCGGCCCCTTGTCCCCAAAAAGGGCGATAAAGGGCAGAATCTGATCAAGGTTGCTCCTCATAACCGTGAAATTCAATATAAGAAGGGGAAAGCAGCCCTGTCTGCGCAGGGAGCCAAGCAGTAAAATATTTTTTTTGACCTGCTCCCATTTTAAAAACCTTCGGATGTATTCGTATGTTTTTTTTTCGGCAGCATCCACGGAAACATTGATGTAAAGAAAGCGGTTATGGGCAATTTTGCTCCACATCCTTTTGTTTAAAAGGGCCGCGTTGGTGAAAAGGGCTATGGAAAGGTGTTCCGGCTTGTCCTTTTTAAGAAGAAGCTCTCTGGTATCGGGCCGGAAAAAAGGGTCTCCTGCACCGGTCAGACCCAGAACGCGGATAGAGGGAAAGGTTTTCAGTATGCTCCCGGCCAGCAGCCTGGCAAAGGCCGCATCCTTATTTTTGAGGATTTCCTTCTTGAGAATTTTCACTTCCCTGTGGCCTTTTTTTGCGTGGTAGCATTCCCTAAAAGGCCCGCACATTATGCACCCGGAGTTGCAGGCGTGCCAGTTTGCAAGCAGAACATAGCTTGGCCCCTGGCTCAAAAGCGTATTGCCTGTGGAAATATCATCAATCACGGGCCTGGAAAGGGCAAACAGAACCGTCTTTTCCTGGGGGGCAAAAATGTCCTGCTCAACTTCGCTCATGAGCACAGGGCAAACATCTGCCCGGCAGACCTCCTCAAATCGGCCTTCGTAAAAAGCCTGGCGTATGTGCCGGGCAACCGGCCCGTTCCAGATGTCCTCCAGTGGGGTCTGCCATAGATTGCCTAAAGGGCCGGTCTTTGTCCATTCCGTGCAGCAGAAGGACACCTCGCCCTTGTCCCGCAATTCCAGGGCCGTAAAAGGCCGGATGCAGCGCACCCTCGAAATGATAGTTTTTGTTTCCATAGCAATAAATAGTAATATTAGATGCTTACTATCACATAATTACAATGTGTACAGTGACAGTATTCACCTGACACATCCGCCCTTGGCCGGGGTATGAATTACGCTGCGTTTTTGGCAGTTGACAGGTTATCGGTTTTCTCTGGCAG
>JAGVAW010000318.1 GCA_020060085.1 Desulfobacterales bacterium | reverse complement strand
GGAGGATTGGCGGGGGGGGGGGCGGGCGCGCTGCCGGAAACGGCTTTTGCATTGTCCGGCGCAGTCTTTTTGGACAAGGGCGGGGCAGGCTTTTTGGACAAGGGTGGGGCAGGCTTTTCCCCATTTTGCAGGATCGGGTTTTCCATCACCAGGTTGGAGAGATCTTCGGGAATCGGCTCCTCGTCCAGCAGGTCCAGAAGATCTTCCTCCATTTCGTTAAAGGATCTGGTCTGGGGCATGGCAGGCTGATTTGGCCGGGCTGGGGCTGGCCGGGCTGGGGCTGGCTTCGCTTCAAGGGGCTTGCCCGGTTTTTGGGGCTTTGCGCCAAAATCATCGTCAAGGGCCTTGCGGGCGGTTTCCAATGCCTTCCTTGCTGCCTGGGCTGCGTTCTGGTGGTTTGATGGCCTATGCTGCCCTGTCCCCACAGCTTGTGGTGCTGCCTTGGGTTTTGCGGCGGCTGGCTGGGCTTTTTGCTCCTCTTCGGGCTTTTTGCCGCCAATCACATCATCTTCGGAAAGATCTTCCATCCGGCCCAAAGCGCTGTCCATCTCGCCAAGCTCGTCCAGGGCGTTTCCAAGGGCATCCTCCAGGTTGTCGTCCGGGTCATCAAACCCGCCGCCCAGGCTGCCCAAAGAATCATCGCTGTCAATGGAATATTCCATATCGGGCAGTTGGGCAATATCCGGTGAGCCTGAAGGGGGCAGCCCTGAAAATCCGTCCTCCTCTTTTCCGGTGCGGCTTTTGCCTTGGGGCTTGTTGTCCCCAGCCGCCTTTGCTGCTGGCTCGATTTCCTCCATGCCTGCCAGATCAGGGAAGGAATCCATTTCCTCCAGGTCTGCAAGGTCGGGAATTTGGTCGAGTTCGCCCAGTTCATCAATTTCAGATAGTTGACCGGGAACAGAAATTCCCGGGGCAAATTTCGGCTTGCCGGGCTGGCCAGTTTGGGCAAAGGATTTTGCCTTGCCAGGTTCTTCAAGCCCTGAAAGGGATTTCGCATCTTGAGTACGGGCAACATCAGCAGGTTTTTGGAGCTTTTCCCGGCCCTGCGGCTCATCCTGTTGAGAAAGCAGGCCGTAGCGCTCCTCAAGCACCTGGGCCATGCTTTTTCTGCCTGCTGCCGGTTTTGCTGCTCCGGCTTTCGGCTTTGGCGGGGGAGGGGGGGCAACAACATCCATCTCCTCAAGGTCGGCCAGGTCAGGCATCTGCTCAAGGTCATCGGCCAGATCGGGCAGGTCATTTTGGGCGGCAGGGGTCAAATCCTCATCCAGGGCAGCCTCACAAAATTCAGGGGCAGGCTCCTCCTGCAAGGGGGCTTGCTTCCGGGCAGGGAGGGCGGCATCCGCCTGCTCCTGTGCTGGCAGAACCTCCTCCACCACCTGGGCCTGTGGAGGCGCAGGCGCCTCAAGGGGTTTCATGTCCGCCCTGGGAGCGGCCTCCGGAGGCAGAAGACTGCATGATGCATCTTTGTTCCTGCGGTCCGGGGCAACAACAAGGGATATGCACACCGCGCCCGGCAAGGGCCGGTTGGTTTTTCCAAGGGAGCTGATGGCCTCATCAATCTGGGAGGTTATACCCTGGATGACAGAGTCTTTTTCCGGCAGGTTTTTCAGATATTTGTCCAGCAGCATGACCATGCGGCGCATATCCCGCAGAACACGGGCAAAGGAGGCCGGAGCAAGCCTTTTGGAGAAGCTTTTGAGTATCCTGCCCAAAAAGCAGTTCAAAGCCTCAAGCAGAAAGTCCCAGCCCGCTTCCGCACTGGTTGAGTCTTTCAAAATCTCCATTGCTGCATGGCTGAAAACATCCTGGGGCGTTGACAGGCAGAAGCCTGCAAAAATATCCATGTGGGAAGGCGTTATGGGGGGAATGCTTCCGGCAATGATCATTGCAATCTGGTGCCTTGCGCTTTCCTCCCGCATGGATTTGAGATTTTTTTTATCAACATTTATGGGTTTTGCGCCCCTGACCCAGCGCACGGCATAGGGCCGGCAGGCAAGCTCCGCCTGGGCTGCACGGGCGGTTTCCATTATAAGCTCATGAAAAAGGGCGGCCACGGCAAAGCGGGCCTGGGCGCGGTCATCCTCCGGCTCCGGGTCCGGGGCGCGGTCTATAAGGCCAAAAGAAAGAAGGCTGTTCAAGACCTTGTAAACCGCAAAGTCCTCGTAGCCGCTCTCATCAATGAGCTGGCGCACCGTGCGGGTTCCGTCAATCAGGGAGAGGAAGCGCCATTCAATGGCGTTGAACTTTAGCCTGTCCCTTTCCGAAAAGCGCTCTGAAATGCGAAAGACAACCCTGTCTGTTTCAATGTGCTTTGTCAGCACGCCCATTTCATCAATGCGGCGGGTGGCTTCAAGGATTATGCCCATGATGTCTATGGGCGATTCAAGAATGCCTTCGGGCGGGGAGGTGCGGTCGTTGTATTCAAAGGTTCCGGACTGCCACAGAAAAACATTGTGGATGGCTGCCTGGGCCTGCTTGGCCAGAACCTTGTTTAACATATCGCGGGAGATTATGTTTTCGGAAACAAGAACGCTGCCAAGAGTGGTGCTATTTTTTCTGGCAAGGGCAAGGCACTGCTGAAGCTGGGCTGCGCTGATTATCCCCTTGCTTCGCAGAAGCGAGCCTACGCGCATACCCTGCTGGTTTCCCCTGGCAAAGATAACGCTGCCATTGGAGAGGAAGATTACAACTTCCCTGTCGCCGCTTGAGAGCTTAAGCTCGCCGGTTTTGGCGTCATTGTGAAGCATCTGGAGGATGCTTGCCAGGGAAGCGGCTTCGAAGCTGCCTTTGAGCTGCATTAAAGGTGCCTTTGCCGACATTGTTTTTGGGCATGGCAGGCCGACCGTAACAGCCATGCCCGTAAATTTTTTTAAATCGTCAGGAAGGCGGTGTCAAATTGCGACTCACCGTCAGGCGAATTCGTGCAGAGCCTTTCCCTGTTGAAGGGAGCAAACAAACAGCGCCCAAAAAAACATCCAATGAAAAGGGGCTTTGTTTAAGGCTTTTAAAGGCCTGCCAGTTTGCTGGCAGCCAGATTCCCAGGGCAGCCAGCAGTTCAAAAGTATTTTTTACCAAAATTGTTATTTTTTTTCAAGAGAATACTTCCAGCTTTTTAGGTGGCAGGCTTGGTGATATGCCTCAATTCTTTTCTGAAGGCCTTCGCCTTTACCCTGCTTGCATGGAAGTCCCAGCGGGTCTATAATCTGACAGTTCCTTTCCGCTGACCTTGCGCCCAAAGCCCGGCAGCATCCGGCCAAAAAGGGTTCAAAGATTTTTCAAGGAGGTTTTCCATGGTTTTTTCTGCTTTCCCCAGGCTTGTTTTCACGGCCATCCTGCTTGCAGCATCTTTGGCATCTGCTGGCCAGGAAAAGGTGGTTTACCTTGATCTGGAGCTTCTTCTGCACGAAACAAAGGTGGCCCGCCAGTTGTTGTCCCAACTGGAGGCGCTTGTGGCAAAGGAGGACCAGCCCATAAGGCAAAAGCTGGAGAACCGGGCGCAGTTGGAGCAGATTCTTGAAAGGGATGGCGCAAAAATGACCGAAAACCAGCGAAATGAGGTCATTGCCCAGTGGGAGGTTGCAAACCGGGAATATGAAGAGGCCTTTGCGCTGGGTCACGAAATTGTGGAGAAAAAAAGGATTGAGCTTTTGGGCGTCATCCTTGAAAAAGCCGGACCCTTTGTGGAAAAGGTCATAAATGAAAAGGACATAAGCATTGTGATCACGGATAAAAATGCCCTGGGCTATGTGAACCAGCGCGCCAACATAACCGAGGAGGTTTTTCTGCTGATGGAAGATGCTTTTGAAAAAGGGACTTTGTCCGGAAACTGAAAATATTTAGGGAGTTGCAGGGCGGAAAAGAAGGGCCGCAGTTTCTGGCCAGGCCTTTTTTTCCGGGCCATGCTCCGTCCAAACCCTGCACAAGCCTTCTGCAAACCGCACCGGGAAACTGATTTTACTGGTAGCCTGTTTTCCGGTTTTCCTGTATTCTTATATGGTGCAAAGCCTCTCTTAACGCTCTCAAGGAGGAATTTATGGAAGCTGATTTCAAAAAGATTCTTTTGCCTGTTGACCTTTCCGATGTTTCCCCCAAGATGGTGCCCTTTGCAAAAAGTGTTGCCCAAAAATGGGATGCAACTGTCCACCTGCTTTTTGCGGTGCGTGTTCTGGAGCATTACACGGCCATGTATGTTCCTGATGTTTCCATTGCCAGGCTGGAGCAGGAGATGATTCAGGGGGCGGAGCGCAAGCTTGAGGAATTTGTCCAGGAGCATTTCGGCCAGTTCAAGGATGTTTCTGCAAGCGTGGTTTCCGGCGATGCAGCCGAGCAGATAATAAAATTTGTCAACGACAATGACATTGATCTTATTATCATGGGAACCCACGGGCGCAAGGGCCTGGAAAGGGTGCTTTTCGGCTCCGTGGCCGAAAGGGTGCTAAAGACCTCGCCTGTGCCGGTATTAAGCGTCAATCCATACAGGAAGCGGGAGCACAAGTAGCTTTAAAACCAGATTGCCCAATACTTTTTGAAGGGGCGGGCCGCGCCGGTTTTGCCTTAAAAGCGGAGCGGCCCGCATTCCGTATTTATTGTGATATGTCAACCTGATGCGCATTTTTGATCAAAAAACGGCTGTTGTCACCGGCGGCGGGGATGGCATAGGCAAGGCTCTTTGCCTTAAGCTTGGAGCTTTGGGGGCCACGGTGATTGTGGCTGGCCGCAACCAACAGAACATAAGCCAGACTGCAAAACAGGTAAAAGAGCAGGGCGGAACCGCACAGGCCGTGCAGCTTGATGTATGCTCCCTGGAGGCTGTGCGGGAGGTGCTCAACAAAACTGCCAGCGAGCATAAAAGCCTGGACTATGTTTTCAACAATGCCGGCATTTCCGTTGCAGGTGAGATTTTGGACCTTTCCATGGAGCACTGGGAAAAGGTCATCCG
>JAGVAW010000281.1 GCA_020060085.1 Desulfobacterales bacterium | reverse complement strand
TGGTTGGCACGAAAAAATTTCGCTCATTTTTTTGTTTGGAACTTCAGTTAAGGTTTTTTTAGTTATGCGGATACCGGCATATGTGCTCCTGGGGCTTTTGCTCTTCGCATCATCAGGATATGCAGGCAGCATGGCCCTGATGGATGACGACGCCCTTGCCCAGGTGGAAGGCCGCTGGGGCATGACAGTTTCTTACAGCGCCCTTGATGCCAGTGCCAACAACTTTGGCATAAACGACTTTAACGGGGCGGGAGGGGTCATCTCCGGCGTTGAGGGCTTTGGAGGTACCGACCAGCAAACAAGGGGCTGGCTCAACTTCAGCTCCATGCGCTTTGCCGGAAGAATAAGTGGGGCAACCTCCAACCCAATCTATTCCGGCAACACCAACGGCGCATGGGCTCACCTTGCCGGCGGGATGCAGGTTACCGGCCTTGCCGTGAACATGGGCAGGGTCAACACCACGGCTGGTTACAGCTTTCTGGCAGTCAGCATTCCAACCATGATCGGTGCCCTGGCCGTGCAGAATATCCGCCTGGGCTACAACCTTGCAAACAACACCACCGGGGGTTTCAGCCAGTACGGTTTTTTTATTCAGGATCTTGTGCCTTACGCCAATACGGCGCTGTACTATTTTCCCCAGCCATAGAAAGCTTGCTGCACAAGCTGCGGTTCATCTGCCGCAGTTAACAAGGGGGCAGGTTCACAGGGTTGGGGCAGGGCAGCAAAAAAGACGGCACCCAAAAATGAGGGCAACAGGCGAGCAGCCTGTTTTGTATAAAGCAACCTTTTAACCTTCAACCCAACGCAGTTTGACACATTTTACGGAGGACAAAACATGAAGAAGTTGAGCATTCTGGCCATTCTGCTTCTGGTGCTGGCTCCTGCCTCGGCCATGGCAGGCATGACTGCTGCATCTGACATGGATCTGTCGGATGTTTCCGGTCAGACAGGTATCGTCATCAGCATGAACATGGCAGTAACTGCCACGGGCTTTGCCTGGGGTGATGACGACGGTTTTGCAGGTTACCCTGATGCAGGCTGGGTCGTTCTTCGCGACATCACCATGCCCACCATCGCCCTTTCCGGTGTAACCATTGATGCCGGAACCACGGGCGGCTCATCCCGCGTGCAGATTGGCACGGGCGGCAACATTATTACAGGCGACATGAGGATCGGTGCAATTGTTATTGGAAGCACTTCCACAGCAGCCACCCCCTCAATCGGCGAAGTGGTGATAACAGGCATTGGCATCGGCTTTGGCAACATCCTCATTGGCGGCCACTAAGAAACATTCAGGCAAAGGCATAGGGCCTTTAGCCTGAACGCGCGAAACGCCAAGCCCAGGCGGGGGTGGCTTTCGCATAATCAAAAAAAGTTTAATGCATAAAGGGAGGTATGGACCATGAGAAAGCTTATCGTATTGGTAGCAGCAGCAATGCTTTTCCTGCCCATGAGCGCAATGGCAGGCATGACCGCATTCATGGACATGGAAAAAGTGTCTGACTTCGAGCTGGCCGAGACCACCGGTCAGACTGGTCTCACCATTGATGTATCCGTAGCTTCAAGCTCCTTTACCTGGGTGTCCTGGGGTGATGATGACGGCTATGCTCCGCTGACCACCATTGGCGGCGTTCTGTACATTGTGCCTATTACACCGCTTGCTCTGGGCCTCAATGTCACCGTTGATGTCTGCACAAGCCTTGGCACCAACTACCTGGTTATCGAAGTTGGTAACCTTACCTTCAGCAATGCCATTGCTCTTGGTCTTGGCGATGGAGCTAACGGAATCGGTAATGCAGCGGATGCAGGCGCAATTGCCCTTGGCCCCACAGCAGACAAGCTTGGCATCCTCACCATCGATGCCACAATGGACAGCGTTGTCGTCATGATCAGCGCCCACTAATCCTCCATTGGGCTGCTTTGTTTGAACAAGGCATGGCTGCCGCCTGTTGCCCGCAGAATTTGCAGCCATTGCAAAAAAGGCTTTGACACAGTAAAAAAGCAGCGCCCCTTCCACCCCTGGCTGGTAAAATGCCCGCCAGGGGTGGAAGGTTGTTCATTTTTGTTCATGAACAAGAGTAAACCTTGAGCCATTGAGAGCTTATGCACATCCTTGTTGGTTTTTTAATTGGAGTTGCCATGATGACGGGGTTTTACGAGCCCCGTGAAATGGACCAGGGTATTTACCAGGTGGATACCCTTGCCTCCGCGCCTTTGGGCGGCGGCCGCCATACCCTTCCCTCCCTTGCAGAGCAGAAGTTTGCCAATGTTGTCCGCCAAGCTTATGACTATTCCTGCGGCTCTGCGGCTCTCACCACGCTGATGAATCACTACCTGGGCGAATCACTTACAGAAATGCATGTCATAAACGGATTGCTGCGCTACGGGGACATACAGCGCATATCCGAGACAAGAGCATTCTCCCTTTTGGACATGAAAAGCCTTGTTGAGGCTTTGGGATATGAAGCACACGGATACAGGACAGATGTTGACGACTTGAGGAAACTTGAAATTCCCTACATTGTATCCATAGACCTTTACGGCTATCTGCACTTTGTGGTCATAAAGGGTGTTTTTCAGGAGCACATAATCATTGCCGACCCGGCAATGGGCAACCTCACCATGCCGATAGCCAAATTCCGGGACATCTGGTACAAAAATGTCATCTTTGTGGTGCTGCCCAAATCTGCGCGCAATGCCTACCGCCAGCCAGGCGGCCAGCGTGATATTGCAGCAGCCAGGCAGGCCGCCTTTTCCGGCGGCCCGCGAAACCGGGGCAACGGCCACGGCAACGCCCAAGGGAACGGACACGGAAATGCAGACGGGGTGCAGCCTGCTGCCGCCGCCCCTCTGCCAATTCCCTCCACCCCGGAGGAACTCAACGCTCTCGGCCTGGGGCTTCCCCTGCCTCCTTCACTCATAGCCATGGGCTACGGACGGCCGGATAACTACTCCGGCAGAGGCAACGGGCATGGCAACGCCAATATGCGCGGCCAGGGCAATGGTTACGGAAACGCCAACAACGACGCCTCGTGGGATGAGCAGGCTGTCGGCGGATGGGGCGATGCCTACGGAAATGCAGACTGGGGCAACGGCCACGGCAATGCCAATGGCGCCATGCCCTGGGGCAACGGACACGGAAACGCAGGCGGCGGCAACGCGAGCGAAGGCGAAGGCGAACCCTGGGGCAACGGACACGGCAATGCCGCTGCCGCTGCTGCCGGGTGGGGCAACGGACATGGCAACGCAAGCGGCTGGGGCAACGGAGACGGCAATGTAGCCGCAGGCTGGGGCAACGGATCCGGCAATACAAGCTGGGGCAACGGCCACGGTAATGTGGACGCAGGCTGGGGCAACGGCCACGGCAGCGCAGGTTTTGGCAATGGCCACGGCAATGTGGATGCAGAGGGCTGGGGAGCCCAGAACTATGTTGCCGGAGCCGGTTTTGGCTGGGGATGGGGCAACGGAAACGAGTTTGGCAACGGAAACGGATTTGGCAACGGTTACGGGTTCGGCAACGGCTATGGTTATGGCAACGGTTATGGTCATGGCCAGGAATTCGGCCAGGGAACCGCTGAACCGCAACCCCAGCGCCGCCGCTTCCACGGTCTGGAACTTACCCTTGCGGATCTTCGCTTCATTGACAACGAAATGGCCCGCGAAATACGCATTTTTACCACCATGCCCCAATTTGTTCTCCAGTCTTCCCTTGAGGCGGACTTCATGACCAGGGTCGCCTATCGCGCAAAAGAAGGCCGTTATACTTTTTCAGCCGGGAGCATTACCCCCGCAATGGCCCAGAAGGTCTTTTTTGAATTGTCTGGCACCGCACGAAAGACCGCTTTCGGCACAGTCACAAGCGGGTCCATTGAAGGCCAGATTGACGCGCAGGTTGATGCGAATATTCTGCCATAGCAGAGAAGTATATGCGCCACTTGAGGCGGCGCACCATTGAAGGCATATTGACGCCCAGGTTTCATTGCCAGTTAAGATAATTTTTTTGACCATATTGATTTTTTAATCTTCAACCCCGTAATACAAAGGAGCCGTTTTTTGAATTCCTCTTTCAAAACCTTGCTCTGTTTTTCTTGTGCCTTGTGTCTCCTGGTAACGGGAATGGCTTTTGCCGCCGACCCGCCCTCTCCCACTGCAGAACGGGAAGACCCTGTGCGTGCACTTATGCGCCGGGTCGAATCCATGGAAGAGGAATTGAATTTTTACCGGAAGGAGCAAGAGGCAAGGGTGTCCCTGATGCCCACCGAGCAGGACATCGGAACCGAAAGGGATAGAACCGAGGATGTTCTTCGGGCTTCCGAGGAAGAGGCGGCAAAGTATGTGCTTTTAAAGCAGCGCACCATAGAAATGCGCTACAGCCTGTCCTACTCCCATTCCACTTATGACAAGATAACCTCTGCCCAGTCCCTGCTCATAGATATTGAAAGAGAGTCCTACTACCACTTCACTAACACCCTGGGAATAAGTTACGGCATTCTTCCCCGCCTGTCTGTAAGCGCCTCTATTCCCTTTGTTTATAAATACCAGAAAACAGGCGATTCTGTTCAGGAAACCGATTTGGGGGATGCTTCCTTAACCTTTTCCTGGCAGTTGCTCCGGGAGCAGGACTGGCAGCCTTCCCTGCTCCTGTCCCTGGGCTACACCGCACCTACGGGCCGCAGTCCCTTTAAAATCGACATCCAGCGGGAGCTTTCCACAGGCAACGGCGCCCACAGTTTTAATGCGGGCCTTTCCTTCAGCAAGGTTCTTGACCCTGTAATTGCTTTCGGCGGCATAGGGTTTGTCCACTCACTGGATATAACCGGCCTTGACCAGGCCCGCTATGGCTATACCCTTGAAGCTGTGGAGCCGGGCCATTCTTTTGGTTATTCTTTAGGCATGGGCTTTGCCCTGTCTTATACAACTTCTCTGACATTCCGTTTCCAGGCATCTCATCAGGCCCGCTCAAAATACACCATCAACAAAAGAGCTTTTGAGAGCGATGGATCCTCAAGCGCCTCCTTTGTGCTTGGAACAGGCTGGCGCATTAACCCCAAGACCAGCATCAATATTTCGCTGGGCTATGGTCTTGTGGGCCTGGAAGACTACAACATTTTTGTAAGCATCCCCTTTGACTTCACCCTATAAAGGCTGGCGAGCCATTGGGATGACACAGGGTTTAATTTATTATAAACAGGGGCTCGCAGTACACGGTACAGCGAAGCCCCTGTTTCCTTGAAACCTCATAATGCAAACTTTGCCGTTGGCAGCATTCGGAAGCCTTTTTGCAGCTTTTAAAAACTTTTAAGCGCCTGATAAAATCCAACAACTTATGACCAGTTACGGGAATTGGGAGTAATGAAACTTTGCGTTAAAAGCTTTGTGCGCCATACACCCGCTGCCCTGCGCGGACTTTTGGGGCTTTCCCTGGCAACAGCCCTTCTTCTGTTTTCCGCAGGAGAAGCCTTCTGCGCCATGCATGAGCAAATGGCCATCAGCACCCGCGCCATTGCGCTGGGCAACACGGTTACAGCAGACCCGCCCGGCGTAATGTCCATCCATTACAATCCAGCGGGCCTTACCCGGCTGCGCGGCAAAACGCTTGATGTGAACTTCCATCTTGCAGATGTAAGCATGAGCGCCCGTTTTTATGAACCGCCCAATTATAGAGACTTTTTCGGCACAGGCCCAGACCCGGTGGCAGGCTCATCCACAAGCACCATTGGCAGCGGAATCAACATCCCTTTTTCAGGCCCTGCATCCGTAAGTCATCTTGGCGCTCCCACGGCAGGTTTTTCCTGGAATCCCCCCGGCTCCCGCTGGACTGCCGGAATAGCCCTTTACGCACCCTTTGCAGTTGGCTTCGAATATCCTTCAGGGCCAGCCGCTTATGACGCCCAGTACCTTTACCAGCAGCGCCTTGTGCTGGCCCCTGCCATCGGCTTCAAGGTGACCGATCACCTTTCCATCGGCGCATCAGTTGGAATTGGCAATGCTGCCATGGGAATACGCCAGGAAATGCGCGCGCCCAACGACCTGGTTGCTCTCTCCCAGGTTCTGGGCGAGCTTACAGCCAACATAAGCGACATCATCACTCTGGGCCTTATACCCTTTCCATTGTTTGGCGGCGGCCTGCGCACCTATGAAAGCTTTGCACGGATGACCGCAGACAACCTCCAGGACAACCTCACCACAAGCTACAACCTTGGTCTGCTGTGGGAGCCGACAGACTGGTTTTCCGCGGGCCTTTGTTACCAAAGCGAGACAAAGGCCAAGTTTGGCGGCAATTACATGATTGAATATCACAAGCCTTGGCGAAACATGATGAACTGGCTTGTTGCAAATCAGCTTATTGCCATTTTCACCGAGGCCCTTGGCCTGCCCACAGAAGGCGGCGTAGCATTTGAGCGGGGCCGGGCAACCCTGGAGATGGAACTGCCCAGGCGTTTTCAGGCAGGAATAAAGATTCAGCCCATAAAACAGGCCAAGTTTCTGTTTGATATCCATTGGGTGCAATGGTCGGCCATGGCCCAGAATGTTTTCAAGTTTGACCAGGGCATACAGATATTGAAGGTGGCAAGGCTTCTGGCCTACCAGCATCCTTCCGATACTCTTGTGCTGGACCGCCACACCAAGGACACAGCCCACTGGAGCGCTGGCCTTGAACTGATGCCCCTTGACTGGCTTACCCTTCGCCTGGGTTATGAAATGCGGCCAAGTTCTGTCAAAGAGGAATTCCGCGATCTCATGTTCGCCCTTCCGGACATAAATGCCTACTCTGGAGGCTTGGGCTTCAAACTCACCCGCAACACAAATCTTGACCTTGCCTTTGCCTATCTTAAGGGAGACAAGATATCCAGCCGCCAGGAAGACAAAACCACCAGCAAGCTTTTAAACCACAGGGATCTCACAACCATTATCTACAATCCATACGCAGGCCTCAATGTGGACAGTGAAATGGAGGCCTATATCTTTTCCGCCGGGTTAAGCTACTTTTTCTAAAGGCCCTGCCCTGTTAAAGCCAAAAAGCCCGCACCAAACGGTGCGGGCTTTTTTTCGGCCAAATTTCAGCCAGCCTTATTTGCCGCCAAAGCAGGCCTCATCCATTGTTGCCGCAGCATCGCTTGTTGACACTATGCCATCCATGCGGCCAATTGTTTCCGGCAGCACGGAAAGCACAAAGAAATC
>JAGVAW010000122.1 GCA_020060085.1 Desulfobacterales bacterium | reverse complement strand
GTATAGCAGGACAGGCATAGGGCCGTCCTTGTCCAGCCTGCGGTAGATGTCCAGCTTGCGGGAAGGGTGGGCATCCTTGCAATAGGAGGCATCGCTGGTCACGGAGCAGATTTTTTGCACCTTTTTCTGGCGTTTGGAATGATCCGCGGCCAAGGCAAGGCCCTGGAAAAATCCTTCAAAGGCCCTGCGCCGGATTTTGCTGACTATTTTTCTTCTGTTCATGGGCTTTTTAGGCCTTTTTTATGGCAAAAGCCCTTTGTATGGGGCTTTGTTATGGTTTGCCCGGCTTTAGGACAAGAAATCTGCATCCAGGCTGATTCTGCAAACAATTCCCTGCAACAGGGGTTTTGTCAACAGGCAGTCATTTTTTTGCGGGCAAATTCTCCCCGGAAACCTGAAAGCGCTTCATGAACCTGCGGTCAATGAAGTTTTTGAGCCAATAGGCCCATTGCCCGGAAAAAACCTTTCCATTTTTTACAAGAATGGCCTTTTTATTGCCCAAATTGAAGATGAGCAGATAAGGCCCGCCCGGATCAAAGGGGGTTGGTTTTTTGCCCTCCACTGCTGCAAGCAGGTTTTCAAACAGAATGGAGTTTTGGCGCACAGGGTAAACCCCCACCTTGTCCAGGGGGCTTTCTGCAAAATATATGCAGTCGCCACCGCCGAAAATTTCAGGGTGATTTTTGCAGGCAAGGTACTTGTTGACAGCAAGATTGCCGTCCGGCCCTGTGGGAAGGTTTGAGCGGGCAAAAAGCTCCTGGGCTTTCACCCCCCAGGCCAGGATTATGCACGAGGATTCTATTTTCTGGCCCTTGTCTGTTATTGCAAAACCGTTTTCCACAGCACTTAAAGATGCTCCCTCCTCCACCAGGATGCCCCGCCGGGCAAAGGATTTTAATGCCTTTTGCCGCACCTTTTCGGGGAATCTTTCCATTAGCCTGCCTGCTGCAAGAAGGGTTATTTTGGCAGGCTTTTTGGCCTCTTTTGCAAGCTGATGCAAGGCCCCGGCAATCTCAAGACCTGCCGGGCCGCCCCCAGCCACCACAAAGCCAGGCAGCTCAAGGGTTTTAAGCAGGTCAAGGGCTTTTTTGCGAAGCCTTATAAGGTTTTGTATGGGCTTTACTGTAAAGACGCTCGCTTCGCCTTCCCCCACCGGGCCATAGGAAACCTTGCTTCCTATGTTAAAAGAGAGAACATCGTATTTTACGGTTCGGCCCGAATCCAGAACCAGCAGCCTGTTATCAGCCTCCACCCGCAGGGCCTCGGCCTGAATGAAGTCCGCGCCCCTGTCTGTTGCCATCTTTTTTATGTGGAAGCGCAGATCTTCAGGCTTGTAAAGCCCTGCCAGCAGGCCTGGGCCCATGCCGGAATAATAATGGTAATCAGTCGGGCTTACCAGAGTTACCTGGTGGCCCCTTTCCCGGAATGCGGCAATGTTTAACAGCGTGGTCAGATGGGCGTGTCCTCCGCCCGCAAGCACCAGATGGGCCATGATGCCAGCCTCCTTGGTCAGGCGCTTTTAGGGAAAACATCCGTCTAAAGCATAGGGTGGGGCCTGCCCCCTGTCAACTGGCCCATAACCCTGAACCAGACGCGGAATATGAAGGCGGCTTTTTCTCTTTGACACAGGGTTTTAATGCTATGACTTTTTCAGGGATTTAACCTTTTTCGGGTTCTTCTTGCCAGAAGCTTCCAAATGAAATATGAGCAAATCGTGATTTTTTTGTGTCTGCATGGAAAGAGGCTTTTTGCCCCTTCCGGCGCACCCTTATCACCCTGTTTTTTTTTAAGCCTGCCGTGGCGGAAAAGCCTTGCCGCCAGCGGCATTTCCTTGGAGAAGGGCCCAAGTTTAGGGGAGAGTCATGGGTGGAGTATTTGGCTGCATTTCAAAAAACGATTGTGTGCCTCAAGTTTACTACGGCACGGACTACCACTCGCACCTTGGCACACGCCGGGGCGGCATGGCAGTGATGAGCAATGGGGACTGCCAGCGCTCCATACACAACATTGAGAATGATTATTTCCGCTCAAAGTTCGAGGCTGATTTAAACAAGTTCCAGGGCAACAAGGGCATAGGCGTCATTTCCGACACAGACCCCCAGCCCCTTGTCATAGGCTCGCACCTTGGCACCTTTGCCATCGTCACCGTGGGCCGCATCAACAACATAGAGCAGCTCACCCGCAAGGCACTTACCAAGCGCCAGTTTTTTACGGAAACACGCTGCATGGCCACAAATCCCACAGAGCTTACCGCCATGCTCATCTGCCAGGAGCCCAGCTTTGAGGAGGGCATCCGCAGAGTGCAGGACAGCATTGAAGGCTCCTGCTCCCTTCTTCTGCTCACCGAAGACGGAATATGGGCTGCCCGCGACAAGCTTGGCCGCACCCCGCTGGTTGTGGGCAGGGGGGAAAATGCCTATGCAGTGGCATCGGAAAACTGCTCCTTTCCGAATCTGGGCTTTACAACCGAGTATTTTTTAGGCCCTGGCGAAGCGGTTTTCATAACCCCCGAAGGCTTTGAAACCCGCCTGCCTGCCAGGAAAGATATGCAGGTCTGCTCATTTTTGTGGATTTACTACGGATACCCTGCCTCAACCTATGAAAAAACCAATGTGGAGGCAGTACGCTACCGCTGCGGCGCAGCCCTGGCAGCCAGGGACCCTTATGTCCTTGATCTGGTGGCTGGCATTCCCGATTCCGGCGTGGGCCATGCCATTGGCTATGCCAATGAAAAAAAGATTCCCTACAAAAGGCCCTTTGTGAAATACACCCCCACCTGGCCCCGCTCTTTCATGCCCCAAAATCAGAAGGTGAGGGATCTGGTGGCCAGGATGAAGCTCATACCCATCGAGGACATCATACGCGGCCAGCGCATACTTTTTTGCGAGGACTCCATTGTCCGGGGCACCCAGCTTGCAGGCACAATTCAGGGGGTTTTTCAGGCAGGCGCAAAAGAGGTGCATATGCGAACAGCCTGCCCCCCGCTGCTTTACCCCTGCGACTTTCTCAATTTCTCCATGTCCAAGTCAGCCATTGCTTTGGCTGGCCGCCGGGCAATCATGGCCATTGATGGCAAGCTGGACCGGGTTGGGGAATATGCTGACCCGGATTCTGCGCAGCACAAGGTCGCAGTGGAGTGGATTCGCGATCAACTGGGCCTTACCAGCCTTTCTTTTCAGCGCATTGATGACATGGTGGCTGCCATCGGAATCGAAAAAAGCAGGCTCTGCACCCACTGCTGGGACGCTTCCAGCCGGTTTTAGAAACAACAGGCGCTTTAAACGATTATCCTGCAAAAATATTTCAAGGAGAGAAAAATGCCCAAAAGAGATGACCTGCACAAAATACTCATCATCGGCTCAGGCCCCATTGTCATCGGCCAGGCCTGCGAGTTCGACTATTCCGGCACCCAGGCCTGCAAGGCCCTGCGCGGCCTTGGCTATTCCATTGTGCTGGTCAATTCCAATCCCGCCACAATAATGACGGATCCGGGCATTGCAGACGCCACCTACATTGAACCCCTCACAGTTGAAAGCCTTGAGCGCATAATTGCAAAGGAAAAGCCCGATGCCATCCTGCCCAACCTGGGCGGACAGACAGGCCTAAACCTCTCGGCAGAGCTTAGCCGCAAGGGCATTCTGGAAAAATACGGCGTGCAGATAATCGGAGTGCAGGAAGATGCCATAAAGAGGGGCGAGGACAGGGAGGCATTCAAGCAGACAATGGACAGCCTGGGCATAGATATGCCCAAAAGCAAAATCGCCACAAGCGTTGAGCAGGCTGTTGCAATTGCCCAGGAGCTTGGCTTTCCTGTGGTGGTGAGGCCCGCCTACACAATGGGCGGCACGGGCGGCGGCATGGTATTCAATGTTGAAGAGCTTGAAACCATTGCCTCGCGGGGCATTGCCGCAAGCATGGTAAGCCAGGTGCTCATTGAAGAATCCGTGCTGGGCTGGGAGGAGCTTGAGCTTGAGGTGGTGCGGGATGCCAAGAACCAGCTCATCACCGTGTGCTTTATTGAAAATGTGGATGCAATGGGCGTTCACACGGGCGATTCCTTTTGCACAGCGCCCATGCTCACCATAAGCCAGGATTTGCAAAAAAAGCTTCAGGATTATTCATACGCCATTGTTTCTGCCATCGGCGTAATCGGCGGAACCAACATTCAGTTTGCCCACAACCCAAAAACAGGCCGTGTAACGGTCATTGAAATAAATCCGCGCACTTCCAGGTCATCTGCCCTGGCATCCAAGGCCACGGGTTTTCCCATTGCCTATATTTCAAGCCTTCTGGCAGCAGGCCTAACTCTGGATGAAATTCCCTACTGGCGGGATGGAACCCTGGAAAAGTACACTCCGTCAGGGGATTATGTGGTGGTGAAATTCCCCAGGTGGGGCTTTGAAAAGTTCCCCGGAGCCATAGATCAGCTTGGCACCCAGATGCGGGCTGTGGGCGAGGTCATGTCCATTGGCAAGAATTACAAGGAGGCCCTGCAAAAATCCATCCGCTCTCTGGAAACAGGCCGCTACGGGCTTGGCTTTGCAGCAGATTTCAATTCCAAAAGCAAGGAGGAGCTTTTGGATAAACTCTCCTTTGCCACCTCCGAGCGCCAGTTCATAATTTACGAGGCCTTGCGAAAAGGCGCAACTGTTGACGAGCTTTTTGCCAAAACCCACATCAAGCAATGGTTTTTGGAGCAGATGAAAGAGCTTGTGGAGCTTGAGGAGAAAATCCTCTCCTTTTCAGGCAAGGCCCTGCCCGATGAGCTGCTCATTAGGGCCAAGAAGGACGGCTTTTCCGACAAATACCTATCCATGCTGCTAAAGGCCGATGAAGCAGCCATGCGCCACCGGCGCATAAACCTGGGCCTTGCCGAGGCTTGGGACGCAATTCCTGTCTCCGGTGTTGAGAACGCAGCTTATTACTATTCCACCTACAATGCGCCGGATAAGGTGGAGGCAGGCAATGGCCGCAAGATAATGGTTCTTGGCGGCGGGCCAAACCGCATAGGCCAGGGCATAGAATTTGACTACTGCTGCGTTCATGCGGTTCTTTCCATGCGCGAGCAGGGCTATTCCTCCATAATGGTCAACTGCAACCCGGAAACTGTTTCAACGGATTATGACACATCCGACAGGCTCTATTTTGAGCCTTTGGTTGTGGAAGATGTTCTTGCCATCTATGAAAAGGAAAAGCCTGAAGGCGTGGTGGTGCAGTTTGGCGGACAGACGCCCCTTAACATTGCCCAGGAGCTTGAGGCCTGCGGCGTGAAGATTCTTGGCACTCCGCCAAGCGCCATAGATCTTGCCGAAGATCGGGATCGCTTTCGCAAGATGATGGAAAAGCTGAACATCCCCATGCCCGAAGCAGGCATGGCTTCCACCCTTGAGGAGGCTGTTGCAGTGGCAGAGAGCATAGGCTTTCCGCTGATGGTGCGGCCAAGCTATGTGCTTGGCGGAAGGGGCATGGAGGTGGTTTACGACCACCAGATGCTTGAGCACTATGTGAAGAAGGCGACCGGTGTTACACCGGAGCGGCCCATACTCATTGACCGTTTTCTGGACAACGCCATAGAGGCCGAGGCAGACGCCCTTTCTGACGGAAAGGATGTTTTTGTGCCCGCGGTCATGGAGCACATTGAGCTTGCGGGCATTCATTCGGGCGATTCCGCCTGCGTAATTCCGCCCATAAGCATTCCTGAAAGGCATCTTTCCACCATCCGCGAATACACCAAAAGCATTGCCCAGGCCCTTGGCGTTATAGGGCTTATGAATATGCAGTACGCCATTCATGCAGACCGGGTATTTGTGCTTGAGGCAAATCCGCGGGCCTCCCGCACCGTGCCTCTTGTGTCCAAGGTCTGCAATGTTTCAATGGCAAGGCTGGCAACCCGGCTCATGCTTGGCGAAAGCCTTGAAAGCCTGGGGCTGAATAACCGGCAGATAAGCCATTTCGGAGTAAAGGAAGCGGTTTTTCCCTTCAATATGTTCCCGGAGGTTGACCCGGTTCTTGGCCCGGAAATGCGCTCCACAGGCGAGGTTCTGGGCATGGCCGACACCTTTGGTCTTGCCTATTTCAAGGCCCAGGAAGCAGCCGGGCAAAGACTGCCTGTTGGCGGCTCGGTGCTTTTCACTGTTACAGACCCCAACAAGGCCCAGGCTCTGGAAGCAGCCCGGCGTTTGGCGGCCCTTGGCTTTACAATTGTGGCCACAGAGGGAACGGCAGCCTATTTTGCCCAAAACGGCATTGAAGTCCGTGCAATCAAAAAGCTCCACGAAGGGCGGCCCAACATTGCAGATGCAATCAAAAACGGTGAGATTCAGCTTGTCATCAATACTCCGGCAGATCGCACAAGCCAGCACGATGACTCCTACATCCGCAAAACAGCCATAAGGCACAAGGTTCCCTATATCACCACAACAGCAGCAGCCATTGCAGCAGCAAGGGGAATTGCAGAGCAGGAAGGCCAGACACGGCCCCCGACATCCTTGCAGGAGTATCATCAGCGCATCTGCTAGGCCGGATTCTGGTTTAAAATTTTGAGGCAGGGGAGTTATTTAACTTCCCTGCCCTGTTTTTTTTTGCGCCAGGGCTTTTGTTGCGCTTTGTGCGCGCAAAAAAACTGTCGGCGCAGGCCGTGTTTCTCCGGCTGTCTCCCAGTCCATCCAGAAGCGCCATGCCCACCCCGGCCTTGACATGGGTTGCATTGCCACGGATACTTGCCTTATTAAAAATCACGATAATTGCAGCAAACCTTTTGTTTGGTTGAGCTTCTATTTTTCCTTGGAGCAAGAAAAATGGCGCGAATTAACGGAAGTCAGGTTCTGGCGCAAAGCATAAAGGCGCTTGGCATAGGCCGGATTTTTACTGTGAGGGCGCCGGGCCTTGATGAGCTTGTTGAGGTTTTGGAGCAGGAAAGCGGGGCGCAGGTGTTTTTTGCCCATGATGAGGTTGCGGCAACCCTCATGGCAGACGGCTTTGCCCGGCGCTCCAGAAAGGCCGCTGCCGTGCTCACGGGCGCATGGGGACGCGCTCTGGCCCAGGTGGCGGGTGTAACAAACGCCTGGGCAGACAGGGTTCCTTTGATTGCCATATCCCTTTGCCCTGATGTAGGGCCGGACAATAACAGGGGCTGGAACCGGGCAGACTTTGACCAGGGCGCGGTTTTTGCGCCTGTGGTGAGCTGGCGGGGCCGGGTCAGCTTGCCGGAGCAGATTCCAAAAGCCCTTGCCAAGGCTGTAATGGCAAGCCGGGCAGGGCGCATGGGGCCTGCTCATCTGGATATATGCCCCGGCGCTCTGAAAGCCAGCGCTGATGAAAAGGTGCTTGCCTTTCTGCTGCCGCCCGCAGACCCGGATGCAGTAATCGAGCCTGCCCGCATACCCGCAGATTCAACATCCCTAAACCAGGCCATTGCTCTTATCAAAAATGCAAAAAAGCCCCTCATCTTTGCAGGCGGCGGGGTCAAGGCCTCTGCTGCAAGCCAGGCGCTTATCGCCCTTGCAGGGGATTTTGGCATCCCGGTTGCAACAAGTATGTCGGGCATTGGGGCAATACCTTCCGATTCGCCCTTTTGCATAGGCGCGCCAAGCTACACGGCAGGGGAGACCTTTCATGCAGCCATTCGCGAGGCAGATGTGGTGCTTGCTGTTGGCGCGGCCTTTTCCGGGCTGGAGGGCTTTGGCCTGCCGCCCATCTGGGGCGCGTATATTGCCTTTATCCATGTGGATAACGACCCATTGGTATTCGGGGTGAATGTAAGCCCCCAGGTATGTGTTTTTGGCGATGTCCGCACCGTCCTGGAGCAGCTTTATCAGGCCTTTTCAAAATCGGGCTTTTCTGCTCCTGCTGCCTGGAAAGCCTGGCATGAGTATCTTATGCGCCTTAAGAAAGGCCGCAAAAAGCGCCTGGACGACTTTGCCAAAAAAAACTGGGCCAAACCCCACCAGGGGCGGCTTGCCCTTGCTGTTGGCCGATTTATGATTGAGCAGGACGCCATAATGGTTATTGATGGCGGCAACACGCCCCTTTATGCGGCTTCGTATGCGCCGGGTCTGGCTCCGGATCAGGCTTTCTTCCCATTTGGAATGGCGGCTTTGGGGGGCGGCGTCCCCTATGCTGTGGGTGTTGCCCTGGCTGCAAGGGGAAGGCGCGTCATGCTTGTAACAGGGGACGGCTCATTTCTTTATGCTGTGCAGGAGCTGGAAACAATTCGCCGGCTTAATCTGCCCGTAACAATTTTTGTGAACAACGATTCTGCATGGAACATGATAAAGGCCATGCAGGACAGCTTTTTTGAATGCCGCTATGTGGGAACCTGCATACCGGAAACAGATTACGCAAAAATCGCCAAGGGTTTTGGCATACCCGCCATGCGGGTAACAAAGGCCGCCCAGATGGACAAGGCCCTGGAATTTGCAGCAGGCCAAAGCGGGCCTGTGCTTGTGGACTGCGTGACCGACTGCAAGAACCTGCCTGACAGCCTTCTTTCCTTCACCCTGGTGGAGTTTGAAGGCTCGCTTACCCAGCTTGACCCAAAAAAGGTGTTAAAAAGCCTTTGGATGAACAGGAGCATGGGCCTGGCCCGGAGCCGCCACATGGCCGACTATGTACGCAAGGCCATTCTGGGCATAAACCCAAGGCAAAAGAGAGGTCTTTAATCATGGAAATATCTAACGGCGGCGAAATTCTTGTAACAGCCCTTGCCCGCCAGGGCGTTAAAAAGGTTTTTTCCATAATCGGCGGCCAGATGGGCACAATGTATGATGCCATCGGGCGGCATCCTGATATGGAAGTCATCACCCCCCGGTCCGAGGCCTCTGCTGCCCTTATGGCCTGCGGCTACACGGCATCCACGGGCGAGCCATGCGTTTCAATGGCAACTGTGGGGGCAGGGGTTGTTTATGAAACAGCCGGGCTTCTCATGGCCTGGCTGGACTATCTGCCCGTGCTTTCCATAGCCCCCCAGGTGCAGAGCTACAAGATGAAGCCCCACCAGGAAAACCTTCAGGCCTGCGACCAGGATCTGCTTTTTGCTCCCTTCACCAAGTTCAGCGCCATCGGCTACCATGCAAAACGCCTTCCCCAGCTTGTGGACAGGGCCTTGCGGGAGGCCCTTTGCAACATACCCGGCCCTGTGCATCTTGATGTTCCGGTGGATATTCTCTTTGAGCGCCAAGTGCTCACAAAAGCCCAGAAGGAGCGGCTTTTTGTACCCCCTGCAAACACCCGTTACCAGGGGGCGGTTCTCCCTGACCCAAAGGCAGCCAAGCGGGCTTTTGAAATTCTTGGCAAGGCAAAAAAACCCCTTGTTCTTGTGGGCCAGGGCATGGGCAGGCCTACCCGGCACAAAGAGCTTGGCAGCCTTTTGGTCAAGGCAAAAATTCCGGTGATTACATCAAGCAAAAGTTCGGGCATTGTTTGGGCGGCAAAGGGTGTAGATGCAGGCCCGGCACTTGTTTTTGAGCAAAGCCCTACTGCAATGCGCATTTTTAACGATGCGGATTGCATTGTTGTGCTTGGCAAGGATGCCCAAAGCGCCAAGCTCTTGGAAAAAGCATCCCTTGGCAAGACCTTGCCTTTTGTGATCCATGCAGAAATTGACCCGAAAGCCCTGGATGCGCCATCCAAAGGCTATGTGCCTGTGTGGGGAGATCCGGCAAGCGTGTTTTCATCTCTTTTGCAGGCCGTGGCCCAGGAAAAAGCCTGGGCCGAAAAGGTTTGCAACGCATCTGCCAGGGCAGCCGCAAGCCTTGCCGGGGATTTTGCACAAAGCAGGAGCCTTTTTGATGCAACAGCCCCAAGCATAGGCGCAAATGACTTGATAGTGGCAGATGGCCCAAAGGCCTGCTGTGCAACAGCAGCCTTTTTGGGAACAACCCCCTGCCAGGGCGTTTTTATGCTGGATGGCCAGGAAATTGCCGGGGCAGGCCTTCCCTTTGCCATAGGCGCTGCTGTTGGCAACCCCAACAGCCATATTTACCTGATAAGCGAGCAAAGGGCACTTTTCCACCACCTGCGGGAGGCAGCAACAGCCGTCTGCCTGGGGCTTGAAAACCTCACCATAATCTGCCCGGATGCCCAGCTAGCAGAGCCGGGTGTTGAAGGGTCGGCAGATACGGCCAAAATTCTTGCAGGGATGGGCCTCACAACCAGGATATTTGAAAAAGGCCCGGCTTTGGTTGCCAGCGTTGGTCTGGCAAGGGCAATTTAAAAAAGGGTTACCGCTCTATAGGAGAAAAAAGCCATGCACCAATTCATCACAACAAAAAAGGTAAACCAGACTCTTTGGATAAGCCTTGTCAATCCGCCGCTCAATTTTTTGACCACAGATATGCTTGCCGAGATTTTTGAAGTGTTCAAAGATGCAAAAGATGACGATTCCGTAAGGGTTGTGGCCCTGACCGGCGGCATTGAAGACACATTCATAATGCATTTTTCCATTCCAGAGCTTGCCCGCGTGGCGCTAGACAACAAAAAATGGGGCATGAATCTGGTTGCCAAATCATCCCTTGCCAAAGCCGCACTTGGGGCGATTGTGGGAGCAGGCAACAGGCTCATGGATGTCTGCCCTGCCTTTGAGAATTTGCAGATAAGGGGCGCAAAGCTCATAAGAAAACAAAATTCCACCCTTTATCTCTGGCTTGTCATGCACAGGCTCATCCGTTTTATCGAGCGCTTTCCCAAAATAACGGTTGCAGCCATCAACGGGCCGGTCAACGGCGGCGGCGTGGAGCTTTCCGCTGCCTTTGACTTCCGCTTCATGGTGTCAGACCAGGGTTTTGGCCTCGGCCAGCCCGAAGTTCTGGTGGGCATAATCCCAGGCGGCGGCGGGTCCCAGCGGGTGCCCCGGCTCATGGGCCTTCCAAAGGCCCTGGAATGGATGCTCACAGGCAAGCTGTTGACCCCCAAGCAGGGCAAGGAGTTTGGCCTTTTGACAGACGCCTTTCCCAAAAAGAGCTTTGACAAAAAGGTGCAGGATTTTTGCGATCTTTTGTCCAAAAGGCCTCCCATAGCAGTTGCTGCTGTCAAAAAAACCGTGCGCCTGGCAAACGAAACCCCCATTGCAAAAGGCCTTGCCCATGAGCTTGTGCAAAGCCTTGTGTGCTTTGCCTCAAAAGATGCTGCAACGGCTCTTGAAGCCTACATAAAACTTATAAACGAAAACCTGGATGTACCCCAGGACCAACGCATAAGCCCTGACGAGCTTTTTGAAATAATGACTTCTGCCCGGTACGTGGAACCTTTTGAAGGAAAATGAGCCTTTTGCCCGCCCTGCCCGGATTTTAGACCTATGCCCAAAAAAAAGGAGGTCATACTTTTTTTTGCAAAACACCCTGAACCGGGCAGGGTAAAGACAAGGCTTGGCAAGGCAATAGGCAATGCTGCCGCAGCCAGCCTGTACCGGGCCTTTGTGGAGGAAATATACCTGCGCCTTGAAAAGGCAGGTTTTAATGTGATTGTGTTTTTTGACCCGCCGGAAAAGCAGGAGGCCTTTGCTGCCTGGCTTGGCAGCCCGCACCTTGTTGCCCAGAAGCAGGCGGCTGATTTGGGCCAGAGGATGCACGCTGCTTTTAAGCACGCCTTTGACATGGGCTTTGACAAGGCAATTTGTGTAGGCAGCGATGCGCCGGATTTGCCCCTTGCCTTTGTGCTCCGTGCATTTGAAGCATTGGATGAATTTGATGCGGTGATTGGCCCATGCCAAGACGGCGGCTATTATCTTATAGGTTTTTCAAAAGACTCCTTTTTGCCTGCTGCTTTTTACGGGCCGGAGTGGGGCGGCCCGCTTGTAACCCTTGCGAGCATTGAAATATTGGCAAAAAACAGACGCACGGTTTATCTGGCTGAATCCTGGATGGATATTGATACGTTTGATGACTTGCAGGCATTTAACAGACGCAACCAGGCTGAAAATACCCTTTCGGATTCTCTGGCCGGGCTTGTATCTTGCCTTGCCAAAACCCTTCACTAAAATCTTGTTGCCTCTGGCCTGAAAATGACCATGCGCCTTTCAGTGATAATCCCTGCATACAATGAAGAGGAAAACCTGCCCCGCACCCTGAAAAGGCTTGTTGGTTTTTGCCACGAGGTGATTGTGGTGGATGGCAACAGCAAAGACGCCACCGCACAAACAGCCCGCAAAATGGGCGCGCTGGTTTTGCTTTCACAAAAGGGCAGGGGCCTGCAAATGGCTTTGGGTGCAAGCATGGCAAAGGGCGATGTGCTTTGCTTTGTCCATGCAGACACCCTTGTTCCAAAAGACTTTGCGCGGCACATAAGCCGCGCGTTACAAGACAGCCGGGTGGTTTGGGGGGCCTTTGCCCTGGGGGTCGGTGAAAGAGCTTTGGGTCTTGATTTGATCTGCCTTGGGGCCAACCTTCGTACCTGCTTTTTTAAGCTGCCTTATGGGGATCAGGCCATTTTTGTCAAAAGAGATGCCTATTTTGCAGTTGGCGGCTTTGCGCCAATTCCGATTATGGAGGATGTTGAAATTGCAAGAAAACTTGGCAGGATAGGGCGCTTCTGCATGGCGCGGGCCAGAGTTTATACATCTGCAAGGCGCTGGCAGCAGGAGGGGCTTTTGGCCCGGACCTTAAAAAACTATTCGCTTTTACTGCGCTACTTGCTTGGAGCCCCCCCTCAATCCCTGGCAGATAAATATAAGGATGCGCGCTGATTTGCGGCTCTTTATTGGCTTTTGAACGGGAAAAACGCCCCAAGCCTGCAAGCCGCCAAGGGGCCTTATCAACATTTTTAAATTAAATTAAAATGTTAGATGTGTACTGACCTGTTTTGCCGGTTGACATAAGCACTTACCCTTGTTAATCTTATAACAGGTTTTTGTTGGTTTTTTCTTTGCTGGGAGCTTTTTAAAGACCAGCCGTGGATAATGATTGGCACTTTGGTCCATTGTGCTTAAGCCTGCCAAGGCGGTTTGAGGATGCTCCGTCATGGAGCCTGAAATTGTGTTCAACAATTCGGATTCGCCATACAATCTTTCTTCTGTCGTAAACCACGGGGTCCGCGTCCTTGTTGCGGTCAGGGACCACCAGGCCCGTAGTATGCTCACAAAGCGCCTGGTAGACTGGGGCTTTTCACTTGTAACTGCTCCAAACGGCCCGTCAGCATTGGAAACCTGCAAACAAGAGAAGGTCCGCATGGCTGTTGTGAGCCTGGATCTGGACGGCATTGACGGCCTTACCCTGTGCAGGACAATTCGCGAAACCCGGCCCGATAACTACATCTACACCATAGCCCTTGTTCCCAGGGACAAGCCGGATCTGCTCATCCATGCTGTTGAGCACGGGGCAGACAAGGTTCTTTTAACGCCTTTTACTTACAAGCAGATGGAGGAGCGCCTTTTTTCCGCTGTCCGGCTTTTGCACGCAGAAGCGGACCTTGCAGCCCGAAATGATGAGCTTGTGAGGATGAACGACAAGCTTTCCAGGGCCCAGGAAGTAATCACGCGGGATTTGGAGGCCGCAGCCCGCATTCAGCAGGGCCTTTTGCCGGTGAGGGCTGAAAACCTTTTCGGCTTTTCCTTTGATTCGCTTTTTATCCCCTGCAATGTTGTGGGCGGGGATATGTTCAATTTCTTCCCTTTGGATGCTGATCACCTTGCCTTTTACATTCTGGATGTATCAGGTCATGGAATTCCTGCGGCCATGCTTTCTGTTGCGGTTTCCAAGACCATTTCATCCCTGCCTTATCATGAGAGCATGATTCGCGGTTTTGCAGATGATCTTCCCCGCCATGAGATGACATCCCCTGCCTCGGTTGTGCGGGAGCTTGACCAGCTTTTCCAGGCCAATGAGCTTATGGAAAAGTATTTCACCATGATATACGGGGTAATCAACCGCCATGACGGCATGATCTGCTTCACCCAGGCAGGTCATCCTCACCCGGTCTATCAGCCATTCGGAGACAAGCCGCGGCTTATCGGCTCCGGCGGCCTGCCTGTGGGCCTCTTGCACGATGCCCAGTTCTCCGAGTCCTGCCAGCAGCTTCTTCGCCATGACCGGCTCTTTCTTTACTCGGACGGCATAATAGAATGCCAGAACCCTTCAGGCGAAACATTCGGCGCGGAAAGGCTTCTTGTGCTTCTTGCCAAATACCGGGATCTGCCCTTGAACATGCTCATGCGAAAGATCGGCGAGGCCCTTTACCAATTTAAGGGCAGTGATGACTTTGCTGATGACATGAGTCTTATGGTAATCCAGAGGGAAACAGGGTGAAAACACTTCTTGTGACCGGCGGCATGGGGTTTATGGGGTCCAACTTCGTCCGTCACTCCCTTGATCGCGCGGATTTTGCAGGCCGCGTGGTGGTGGTGGATAATTTTTCGTATGCCGCCAACCCTAAAAACCTGGAGGGACTTGACAGGCTTTACGGCAACCGGCTTGTTGTGGAAAGTGCCGATATCCGCGATATGGACGCTCTTGCAGGCATTTTTGAGCAATACGGTGTTGATGCTGTCTGTCATCTTGCGGCCCAGACCCATGTTGACCGCTCCATTGACAGCGCCATTGCCTTTGCCGATGTCAATGTAAAGGGAACCGCAATTCTTCTGGAAACAGCCCGGCGCTTTGCCAAAAATCTACTTCGCTTTGTTTTTGTGAGCACGGACGAGGTGTTCGGGGATCAGGGGCTTTCCGGGCAGAGCCATGAGGAATCCCCCTTTTTGCCCAACAACCCTTATTCCGCATCCAAGGCCGGAGCAGACTTTTTGGTGCGGGCCTTTTATCAGACCCACGGGCTTAATGTAAGCATCATCTGCCCTTCAAACAATTACGGCCCCTGCCAGCACCCGGAAAAGCTCATCCCCAAGGCCATATTGAATGCTGCGGCCAACAGGGCCATACCTGTTTACGGAGACGGCAGAAATGTCCGCGACTGGCTTTTTGTGGGAGACTTCTGCAAGGCCCTGTGGCGCGTGCTGGCAAACGGCAAGCCGGGCCGCCGCTACTGCGTTGGGGGCGGTGCGCCGGTTTCCAACCGATTTGTTGTGGAAAAAATTTGCGAATTGGTGGATAAGGCCCTGGGGCTTGGAGAAAGAAGCCCCAGAAAGATGCTCATAAGGTTTGTGGATGACAGGCCGGGCCATGATCTGCGCTATGCCACGGATTTTTCGCGCATAACCCAGACTTTAGGCTGGAAGCCGGAAACACCCCTGGAAAGCGGCCTTGCCAGAACCGTTGCCTGGTATCTGGAAAACCCGGATTGGGCAAAAGCCTTTGGGCTGGTTTGATTTTTCAGACAGGATTTTTTTTAATGCCCGGCATGGGGTTCATAAAAGAAAACCTCTGCCGGGAAATTTTTATTCAACCTCATTAAAGCGCCCTTCTGCAGGGCAAAAATTAAGGGAGACAAAATGGCAAACCCCAAGGCAGTTTTCCACACATCAATGGGCAACTTCACCGCCGAAATTTTTGAAGACAAGATGCCTGTAACAGCAGGCAACTTTCTTACCCTTGCAAGGCAGGGATATTATGACGGCCTGCATTTCCACCGGGTTATCGAAGATTTTATGATTCAGTTCGGCTGCCCTTATAGCAAGGACCCAAGAAGCCCCAAGTGCGGCACCGGCGGCCCTCCTTCAGGCAACATTGTTGACGAGCACCCGCCTGCCCACAAGCTTTCCAACGAGCCTGGAACCCTTTCCATGGCAAACACGGGCCGCCCCAACTCCGGCGGAAGCCAGTTCTTCATCAACACGGCCCACAACGATTATCTGGACTGGTTCACCCCAGGCCCTTCAAAGCACCCTGTTTTCGGGCAAATTGTTGAAGGCATGGATGTGATAAACAAAATTCAAAGTATGCCCACCGATGCAGGCGACAGGCCAAGAACCCCCATAAAGGTGGACAAGATAGAGATAGTTGAGCAGGAATAGGCGATTAACGAGGTTTTGGGGGAGCTGGGCTAAGTTACGGGCTGTCGGAAAATCGGGCTGTATTTTTCTTCCATCTGCCGAACCTTGGCGCTGGCCCCCCAAAGCCCGTATAGCTGTCTGGATTGGGCCAGCAGCAGCTTGCCTTCATTGGGGTTTCCCGTAGCGAGCATGAAGCAGCCAGCCATTTCGCAGGCCGTGGCCTCATCCTGGCAGAATCCGTTTTGCTTTGCGTCTGAAATGGCCTTGGCGTACAAGTCTGCGGCCTCGTCAAATTTTCCTGTTGTCCAGGCAAGCTGGGCGCTCACAAGCTCAAAACGGTGCAAATTGTTGTAAGGAGCGTGGCCGGCCCATTTTTCCAGCTTTTTGAGAAGTCGTTCAACCCTTGTTACGGCCTTTATTTTTTGCAGACCCCTGCTTTCCCGCGCAAGCATAAGAAGGGTAAGAGACTCGAAAAAGGCTGCAACAACAAGGGCCACCGAAGAAAACCCTCCATTTATATAAATGTTCATATGCCGGGCGTGTTGTGCTGCCTGTCTGTATTGCCCCATGTAAAAACTCAAGATCAACTTATTGTAATATAAGACATAGGCGCTAACTTCGTCTTTTTTTGCAAGGAGCAGCCTTTCCTTTTCCGGGTCTGTATAGGCCTGGGCGATGGGGAAATCCGATGGTGCTTCCAGAAGAGTGCGGACTGCGTGATGGCCAAGGTGAAGATAATTCAGGCTTCGCTCCTGGCCCATCTGTTTCATAATGTCTCCTGTGCGGGTCATTTCATGTTCAACTTGTTTTAGGGACGCTCCCGAATCCAGAAAAACATAACAACGAACATAAGCTGAAATGGAGGCCCATTCATGGCTTCCGCAGGATAGACCTCGCTCAAAAGAGTTTTTCAAGTCCCTGACAGCATCCTCTGCCCTGGTGGACCATATTTTGATGAAGCAGTGCACAACGCAATCTGTGTATCCGGCGCTTCGGCTCTGGGGCCAGCGCTGCTGGAATCTCCAAGCGCTTTCCCCTGCTTTTGCGCCATCTTTAAGAAAACCCAGGCCTGTGAGGATAAAACCATAACCTGCCAGGATCGCACCGAATTCAGGGGCAAATCCTTTATTTAAAGACAGACGCAGGGCTTTGAAAAGTGCCACGGCCAAAAGGTTTTGTTTTGTGGAATAGGCGGCCAGCATAACCGACAGCATTATGGGCAGGGCGGCTCTGGTGCTAGGGTCTTCCATTTCAGGGAGTTTTTCCAGGTTTTCAATTCCGAATTTGGATACAAGCTGACGGGTGCGCAGAAATTGGGCAGCGGCCCTAATTCTTGAAGGGTTTTCCGGCAACTTCACCCCAAGAACCTTGAGCACATCAAGCCCCACCCTGACAGCCTCCTCCAGCCGGTTTTGAGCAATCAGGGTTTGGAACTCCACCTCCATTATCCGGGCTGTTTCAAGCACATCTTCAGCGTGGGCCAGGGCTTCTTTTGTAAGAGCGCCAGCCTTTGATTTAAGCCCGCAAAGGTTTGCTGCCTCTGCGGCCCGCACTGTCAACTCCATCATGGTCTCACGGGCAATTTTCCACCCTTTGGGGCCAAGCAGTCCCATGCCGGTTTCCAGGTACTCAAAGGCCTTTGCAAATGCAGCCTGGCTGCGGGCGGCAATTCCTGCCTCAAGGCATATTTGAGCTGCTGCAAGGCGCTTTTCATCCTCAATTATTTCATATTGGCCCTGGCCAAAATGCTGGGCAGCAGCCATGCAAAGAGCGGTGTTGTTTGAATTGAATGCACTTTCGCCGTACAGAAAACCCAGGCTGGCGTGCCAGGTTTCAGCCTGGGCTTTTTCCGGCAGGAGAAGGGCCTGCTGATAGACGCAGTCGTGTACAAAGGCCCAGTTATTTATGTCTGCCTTCTCCTGGGCCATTATCAGAAAGTGCATCTGCGCGGCTTCAATGTCCTTCAAAAGGCTGTCAGGCGGCTCATCCAGCACCCGGCAAAGGGTGAAAAGGTCAAAGGTGCTTCCGCATACCGCAGCAGCCGAAAGGGTGCGCCGTATTTTAGGCGGCAGAGCGGCAAGCCTGCGGAAAATGGCCTCCTGCTCGTCTGCTGGTGGGCTTTGGGGAGGATTTACATCAGATTGGATGGGGGCCAAAAAGTTTGGCGGCAAGTTTTGGCTGCTACCGGTCCAGGCCTGCAAACGCCCAAGGGTGTAAAAGGGGTTCCCGCGGGTCTGGCGGAAAATGGAATCCGCAACTCTCTGGGCGGATTTTCCGTCCATGTTAAGGCAGTCGGCTGTCATCTGGCAAATGTCCTGGCGGGAAAGATTGCCGATATTGATATGCCTAAATTCAATGCCGGAGCCGGAGGCTTTTTGCAGGAGCTTTTGCACAGGGTGGTTTTCCGGGCATTCCTCTTCCCGAAAGCAGGCGGAAAAAAGGCATCCATTGGGAAGGCTGGTGAAAAGAAAATGCTCCAGCCATTCAACAAGACGCTCATCTGCCCATTGCAGGTCGTCAATAAAAAGAAAAAGCGGCTTACCTGGCTGGGCAAAGGCGGCAAAAAAGGCGCTCAAGGCCAAGTTCATGCGGCTTTTGGATTCGTGAGCCAGAAGCCCTCCGCCAGTCTGGACTTCCCCCACAAGGGCTTTGGCCTGCCCGGAAATTTCCGTTACTGCGCCAACAGCAGGGCCAAGGGTTTCGGAAAATCTTGAGCGAAGCTCCTCCTGCTGCTCTTGGGGCAAGGCCATTGTCTGCCCCACAAGATCCTCTATGGCCTGGGCCACGGCCTC
>JAGVAW010000321.1 GCA_020060085.1 Desulfobacterales bacterium | reverse complement strand
GAAAAAAACGCCCGGCTCCCTGGAATCGCCCTGTGCGAAAAGTGGTTGAGGGAAAAAACGCCCGGCTCCCTGGAACCGCCCTGTGCGTTTGTGGCTGAAGGGAAAGACAACCAACACCTTGCCCTCCCTGGGGCCGCCCTGTGCGAAAGGCGGTTAAAGGGGAAACCCCAGGCCGTCATTCCCGCGAAGGTGGGAATCCAGCATAAAATTGGGTTTTTATCCTTGTTGAAAAAGGCCCTTGCCCTTTTTTAGCGATCGAAGCCAGGGGCTTTTCAACAAGGCCTTGCAATCAGTCAGGTTATTATTGAATTGCAATAAAAGCATTTTTTTTCTGCTGGTATGATTTGCTGCTTGCTTAAACAACAACCGGGTTTGTAAAATGATTTTATTTGGTGAAAATCTGCAAAAAATTGCATTCAAAAAGAATTATCAGCAATGGCCGGAATGGCCTGACTTTTTTAAATGTAGGCCTTGCTTTGTTGACAGCCAGATAAAAAGTGATATTAAAGCTGCGAAAGGCTATTAGTATCAATTATTGGAAACATATTAAGAAATATCCTGAAAGCAGTCGGCGTGTTTTGTTGCGGTTTTCTCAAAAAAGGCTCTTCCGGCAGATGTGATTAAAATCCCGAAACAGGTTTTTTTTGACATGGCAGACCCTGAAAACAATAAAAATTCCCTTCAGAGAATTATTCAGGAGCTTTCCGCAACCCTTTACAGCATTGGTGACGGCGTACTCTCCACAGATGAAAAGGGGCGCATTCGCCGCATGAACCCGGTTGCGGAAAAGCTTACCGGATGGAAGCAGGAAGAAGCTTTAGACAGGCCTGTGGATGAGGTTTTCTGCATAATCAACGAGCATTCCCGCAACAAGGTGGAAAACCCGGTTGATCTGGTGCTCAAGGAAGGCAGGATTATAGGCCTTGCCAACCATACCCTGCTTGTGGCCAAAGACGGCAGCGAGACCCCCATAGCAGACAGCGGCGCGCCCATAGTTGATGAAGATGGCCGCATTATGGGTGCTGTGCTGGTTTTCAGGGATCAGACCCAGGAAAGGGAGGCCCGCCAGGCTCTTTTTGAAGCCCAGCGCAAAATGTCAACCCTTGTGAGCAACCTGCCGGGCATGGCTTACCGTTGCGCCCTGGATAAAGACTGGACAATGGAGTTTGTTTCCCAGGGGGCGCAGGCGCTGACAGGCTACGAGCCTGAAGAGCTGGCCAAAAACACCCGCATTTCCTATGGGCAGATAATCCATCCCCAGGACAGGCAGTTTGTATGGGACACGGTAATGGAGGCAGTCTCAAAATCTGCGCCATTCACCATCAACTATCGGATAATTGATGCCTTTGGCGCTGAAAAATTCGTCTGGGAGCGGGGCCGGGCAGTTTTGAATGAAGATGGCCGGACAGAGGCCCTTGAAGGCTTTATAAGCGATATTTCCCTTCGCACAAAGGCCCAGATGGATTTGAATGAGAGCGAGGAGGAGCTTGCAACAATATATAAGTACGCGCCTTTTATTTTAATGGTGGTGGATGAACACAGGCGGGTGCTCAAAGTAAACGATTTTGCAGCAGAGTTTTGCTGGCGCACGGCAGAAGAAATGTTAGGAATGTACGGCGGGCAGGCCTTGAGGTGCGTGTGGGCCGATGATGACCCTGCCGGGTGCGGTTTTGGACCCAAATGCCCCTCCTGCATACTCCGTCAGACTGTTCTGACCACCCTTGAAACCGGCCAGGTTCACCATCAGGTGGAAACGGAGCTACCCTTTATTGTGAAGGGGCAGAGGCAGAATCTTACGCTTCTTGTTTCCACGGCCAAAATCCATGTGCGCCAAAAGCCCAGGGTGCTTGTGGGCATAATGGACATAACCGCCGCCAAAAAGGCCCAAAAAGCCCTTGCAGAAAGCGAGGCAAAATACCGGCTCATTGCAGAAAATGCCGATGATGTAATCAGCCTTCAGGACATGGATCTCAACTTCACCTATGTAAGCCCTTCAATAGAAAGGTTAAGAGGCTTTGCCGCCGAAGAGGCCATAACTCATACCATTGAGCAGATTCTTACGCCTGCCTCCCTGGAGCTTGTAACAAAGGTTTATGCAGAGGAAATCGAACAGGAGGCCTTTAAGAACAGGCAGGGCAGCATAACCCGCACCCTTGAGCTTGAAGAATACAAAAAGGACGGCTCCACTGTGTGGGTTGAGCTGACAGCCTCCCTGCTGCAGGATGAAGATGGAAAGCCAACTGGAATACTTTCTGTCACGCGGGATATTACGGCCCGCAAAAAGGCCGAGTATGAGCTTGAAAAGGCCCATGCCCTTCTTGAAGCAGCCATTGAGCAGAATCCGGCCGGAATACTCATTGCCGATGCGCCTGATGTAAAAATGGTTACCGCAAACCAGGCGGCCATCAAAATCCGGGGGCAGGCCAAAGACTCTCTAATAAGCATTGATGTTACAAAACACACCAAAACCTGGCAGGTCTATCACACGGATGGAGTGACTCCATACGATCCGAAAAAACTGCCTCTTTCAAGGGCCGTTCTGGAAGGAGCAGTTTCCAAAGATGTGGAGGTCATAATTAAAAACCAGTCCGGCGAAAACCGCTGGGTTTCAGCCAATGCAGCTCCAATTCGCGATAAGGATGGCAAAATCATTGCCGGAGTTGTGGTTTTTCTGGACATCACCCAGCGCAAAGCCGCTGAAAAAGCACTTGCCCAAAGCGAGGCAAAGCACCGGCTTCTGGCAGACAATACCCTGGATGTCATCTGGACCATGGACATGGAAACCCGCTTTGCCTATGTTAACCCTGCCATAAAGCAGATGTTTGGCTTTGAGCCAAAAGAGTGGGTTGGCAGCCTTCTGTCGGATCATTGCGATGCGCATGAAATGGCCATGATGAGCAGCCTCATTGCTCACGAGCTTGAGCATGGCAATTACGACAAGGGGGTGTGCTTTGAAACAGTCATGCTCCGCAAGGACAACAGCCCCATAGATGTTGAAATTCTTGCATCATTCATTCTGGATGAAAAGCGCCGCCCTGTGGGCATTCAGGGAACCACCAGGGACATTTCCGAGCGCAAGGCCGCCCAGAAGGAAAAGGAAATTCTCCAGGCCCAGCTTGCCCATGCCCACAAGCTAAAGGCCGTGGGCCAGCTTGCCGGAGGAGTTGCCCACGATTTCAACAATATGCTTGGAGTCATAATAGGCCATGCCGAGCTTGCGCTGATGAAGCTGGACCGGAACGATTCAGCCCGCAAAGATATGCTTGCCATACACGAGGCAGGCAACCGCTCGGCAAAACTTGTGAGTCAGCTCCTGGCCTTTGCCCGCAGGCAGCCCATTTCACCCAGAATACTGGATCTGAATGCCGCTGTTGAGGAAAGGCTTGCCATGCTGGAAAAACTTGCCAGCGAAAGAGTGAGCCTGACATTCAAACCGGGCGCACCACCCTGCACAGTTAAAATGGACCCAACGCAGATAGATTCGATTCTTACCAATCTTGTCCTCAATGCCAGGGATGCGGCAGGCGCTTCGGGCCAAATCTTCATCGAAACCAGCAGGGCAGGCTTTGACCAGGAATTCTGCAACAAAAACCCGGATTTTTCCCCCGGCGATTTCGTGCTTCTGGCTGTAAGGGACAATGGCTGCGGCATGGATGAGACAACCCTGGAAAATATTTTCAACCCCTTTTTCACCACCAAGGAGGTGGGCCAGGGCGCAGGCCTGGGCCTGCCCACGGTCTGGGGCATAGTGCAGCAGAACAAGGGCTTTATATTTGTCAAAAGCAGCCCTGGCAAAGGCGCGGTTTTTAACATTTACCTTCCTTTTAATGAAAGCAGGCTCCCGGCAAAGGAGTTTGAAGCCAAAACACCTGAAAAGCACTGCGGCAATGAAACAATTTTGCTGGTTGAAGATGAACCCATGCTCCTGAAACCCACAAAGGCCCTTCTGGAGCTTTGGGGCTACAAGGTTCTGGCAGCCGAGACCCCGGCCAAGGCCATTGAGATTGCAAACACCTGCCAGGATAAAATTGATCTGCTTTTTTCAGATATCATAATGCCCAACATGAACGGCCTGGAGCTTTGGAAGCAGCTTAAAAATCTGTGCCCGGCAATCAAATGCCTTTTCATGAGCGGCTACACGGCAGATGTCATTTCAAAACAAGGTATTATGCAATCCGAATTTGCCTTTCTTGAAAAACCCTTCCGCCACACCGAGCTTTCAGCAAAGTTGAAGGAGGCCCTGGGCAGGCCCGTGCAGGAAAAGCCTGAATAATGTAACAGGAAAACGCCCGGCCAAAAAAGACCGAAAGGATTTTTCCATGCCAAAACAATGCCCCAAATGCCGCTGCAAGAAGTTCTACATCCAGGACCTTGACGATTCCTACACCACCTACACGATTGAATGCGTTGATGAGAACATTGTGTTTGGCGGAGGGATAGACCCGCAGCAGGCCCCGGTTGTAAATTCCGATACGCCTATATTCTGCGAGAGGTGTTCGTGGAAAGGGGCGCTGGAAGATATCTAAAGAAGGGCGGCTCCAGGCGGCGCGTCTGCTGTGTTGCACTTCGCTCGCAATTTCGGTCATGTACTTAAAGTACACTCCCTCATTGCTCGCTCGTGCGCCTTGCATACGCACCACCTGGAACCGCCCCGTACGCTTGTGGGGAAAGGGAAAAAACGCCTTGCCCACTGCTCCCTGGAGCCGCCCTGTTCGCTGTTGGTTGAAAAGAAAAAACTGCTCCCCGGCTCGTGTGCCAAACATATGTTGGGTGGCACTGGCAACTCGTTGCCAGTGTGCGATAAGCACAAGAGGCAAGATTACCAGGCTGGGTGAGGCTTTTGCCTTGCCTACGGCTCCGCCCGCCTTGCCCACAACTTTCTGTAACCGCCCCGTGCGTTTGTGGTTGAGGGGAACTCGACCCAGGCCGTCATTCCCGCGCAGGCGGGAATCCAGAATAAAATTGAGTTGTTATCATTATTGAAACAGCGGCCAAAGCCTCTACTGCAACAGGCCCTATCCTTCGAGAACGCCCTACATGGATTCAAAGCTGGATATCGGCAAAGCCTTCGACTATGCCTGTACGCCGGAATGACGGGTTCCGGTTGTTTTTTGCTGCCTTGTTTTT
>JAGVAW010000271.1 GCA_020060085.1 Desulfobacterales bacterium | reverse complement strand
TTGGATGAATATTAACCCGTTTCCTGCAATTTTCGTTAACACAAACTGATAATAATATCAAGTAAATTTAATGGGTAATACCTTTTTCAGGGGCGACTGGTTAGTGTTTTTCGTGGTTAATTTGCTGTTTCCAGTCTTTTTTTTGGGGCTGTTGGAACCGCCCCTCACCCGCGCTGGCTCTGCCCAAATCCTGTCAAACTGTTTCCCTCAACGCCTCCAAAGCCTTGCCCGCCTCCGGGGCCAGTTTCACAAATCCGGCAAGGGTGGGGCACACATACTGGTCGCAGGCTGCGCAATGCGGAAGGTTTTTTGAAAGGCAGCAGGAGCGGATTTGGCAATCTGCGCAATGAAAAAACTTCTGCCCGTCCGACTTGCAGCCCTGGCAGTTTATCTGATCTGCCCGGATTGCCGCGCCATAAAGCCTGGACCATTTCTGGGCTGTTTTTTCCCGCATGGCGTTATCATTTGCCTGTGTGGCAAGAAGGGCGTCACAGGCTTTGCAGTTGAGTCCGCAGTAAGCGATCATGGGTTTCTCCTTTTTGAATGGGCGCCCCCAGGCGGGCGTGGGCTGTGTTGCACTTCGCATCGCAATTTCGGTCATGTACCAACTGTACACTCCCTCATTGCTCGCTCGTGAGCCTTGCCCACACCCGCCTGGACCCGCCCTGTGCGCTTGTGGTTGAAGGGTAAAATGCTTGTAAAATTGCCGGATGCCATTGGCACTGCTTCCTCAACGGCAAAACCGTGGGTGGCCCAAAGCAACTCGTTGCCGGGGTCCTTTAGGACAAGAGGCCTTCCGCGGAAGTTCAAGATGCTGCCTCTTTCCCATCTCGGATGGCTTCCAAGATTTCTTGCGCTTCGCTTCCAAAGCAACATTTGCCAGGGCCACCCGCGGCTTTGGTTCACTAAAACATTTCGGCTTTTTTCGTGTGTTTCGTGTTTTTTGTGGTTAATTTGCTGTTTCCAGTCTTTTTAAGCTGCCCGTTGCCATCCCTTTGCCATCCTTGACAGGCCTTGCAAAAAAACCCTACAACAGTTAAGCTTTGGCCTGAATTGGGGCTGTTACGACACCGGGCTTAAAGCAGGAAAGGCGTTTATCTCATGAGGCGATTCTACAAGTGGAGCGGCAAGATCGTCAACCCAAAGAAGGTGCTTTCCGAAATACGGCCCGGCATGAGCGTCTTTCTGGGCACAGGGGTTGCCGAACCCAGAACCCTTGTGCAGCGCCTGCTTGCCAGCACGGATGACAACATCCAGGATCTTGAGCTTATCCAGCTTGTGAGCCTTGGGGATGCCATTGCCAACGAAAAGTTAAATGACGGGCGCTTTCGCTTAAAGACCTTCTTTTCAGGCTGGGTGGCCCATGATGCCATCACCCGCGGCCATGTGGACTTGATCCCCGCCCGCTTTTCCAAGGTTCCGGCCCTCATTGAGGCAGGCAAGATTCGCACGGATGTAGCCTTTGTGCAGATAACCCCGCCCGATGACGCAGGCTATGCCAGCCTTGGCGTTTCTGTTGATGTGGCCCGGCAGGCAATGGCCAACGCCCGGCTGGTGGTGGGCGAAATCCAGCCGGAAATGCCCCGCACATTTGGCGACACCTTTGTTCATGTGGATGACTTCCATTATCTTGTGGAGGCCACCGAGTCTTTGCTTCTTTTCCCCAGGGTGGAGGTGGAGGATGTTTACGACTCCCTGGCGGAAAATGTGGCCTCGCTGGTGGATGACGGCTCCTGCCTTGCCTGGAGCATGGAAAGGCTTTTCGAGGCCCTTTGGCCGCACCTGGCCCGCAAAAAGGATTTGGGCATCCACACGCCCTTTTTTACGGACAGCCTCATGGACCTGGTTAAATCCGGGGCTGTTACAAACCGCAAAAAAGGCTCCTTCAAGGGCAAGTGCGTGACATCCTACGCTCTTGGCACCCGCGAGCTTATGGACTGGCTTGATTCCCACCCCCTTGTGGAGTTCCAGGGCGTTGATGTTCTGGGAGACCCGGACCGCATTCACCGCAACAGCAAAACCGTTGCCATTCTGCCCATCCGCAGGGTTGACCTCACCGGCCAGATAGCCTTTTTGGAGGGCCGGGGCAACCTGGGGGTCGGCCCAAGCGTGGCAAACGAGTTTATCAGCGGCGCTTCCATGAGCAGCGGGGGCCGCGTGGTTGCAGCTCTGCCAAGCCGCAACCGGGATAAAAACTCCAACATCGTCCTGAACCTCGGCGACCTGCCCAACCAGTACAACAACCCGGAATCCATTGATCTTGTGGTCACGGAATACGGCACCGCCAACCTTGCTGGCCGCACAGTGCGCGAAAGGGCGCTTGCCCTTATCGACATTGCCCACCCCGATGACAGGGAAGGCCTTGTGGAGCAGGCAAAGGAAAGGAACATCCTTTTTAAAGATCAGATTTATCTTATTGATGCTGGCAGGCTCTATCCTTACGATCTGGCGGAAACTGCCACGCTCAAAGACAACCTTGTGATGCGCTTCCGCCCCATAAGGCCTTCAGACGAAGAGGAAATGCGCCGCCTGTTCTACCGCTTTTCAAGCGAGGCCGTGTATTACCGTTATTTTTCGCCCATAAAAACCATGCCCCACGCCAAAATGCAGGAATATGTGAATGTGGACTACAAAAAGGCCATGTCCATAGTGGGGCTTGTGGGAGATCCGGGCCAGGGCCACATCATTGCCGAAGGCCGCTGGGTTAAGCTTGCAGACCGCCCCTGGGCGGACACGGCCTTTGTTGTGGATGAGGAATACCAGGGCAAGGGCATTGCCACCCACCTTCTGCTCATGCTCATAAGAATAGCCCTTGACCGGGGAATAGAAGGCTTCACCGCAGATGTCCTTTCCAGCAACAAGGCCATAAAGGTTTACGAAAAAGCCCATTTCCCGGTTTCCGCCAAGCTGGAAAGCGGGGTTTACCACATTGAAATAGACTTCACCGAAGGCGGCAAGGAGCGCGCAGAGGGTCTGCGCACCCTTTCTGCCCGCAAAAGGTAAAATGGCCCCGGCCAGACAGAAAAAAGGCTCTGCATGACAAAGCAGGCCCCTGCAAACTCAAGGCATGAATATATGTTGAGCGATATTGAGAAAAAGGTCATTGCCAAAATTCAGGGCGATATGCCCGTGTGCGCCCGGCCCTATAAGGTGATGGCCGATGAGCTTGGCATTGATGAGCACAGCCTTATTGAGGTGCTTAAAGGGCTTTCAGGCCGGGGGGTGATCCGCCGCTTTGGCGCAACCCTGCGCCATCAGAAGTCCGGCTACTCCGCCAACGCAATGGTTGCCTGGAATGTGCCCGAAGACGCCGTGGAAAAGGCAGGCAAAATCTTTGCCTCCTTTGATGGCGTCTCCCACTGCTACCGCCGCAACCCCCAGCCCACCTGGCCTTACAACCTCTACACCATGATACACGCCAAAACCCGCGACCAGTGCCGGGAAATGGCAGCCCAAATGGGCCAAAAAGCCGGTTTGGGGGATTACACACTTCTGTTTTCGGAAAAAGAGCTTAAAAAAACTTCGATGGAGTACTTCCCTACAGACGAGGAATAATAGAAGGGCGGTCCCAGGAAAACGAGGGCGGCGTTACACGGGTGTGCGCCGGGACTCAATGGACAAGCAGTACACCTCGTCCCGGCGCACACCCGCAAGCCTTGCCCTCGTTTCCCTGG
>JAGVAW010000037.1 GCA_020060085.1 Desulfobacterales bacterium | reverse complement strand
ATCACCGGCTTAAATGAGGGGGTTTGGCCCATTTTGTTGCCGACAAGGCGCACAAAGAAGAAGGTTATGGCCATAAGGGCAAAGCCTGTTGCTGCGCCCAGAACACCGGGATCCATGTCAGAAAAGCGGGGACCCTGGTTGTGACCCACAATGGCCCCCACCAGAAAAAAGATTGCAGGTATGAGATAGACCATAAATGTGACCTTGAGAAAGGCCGTGTCCGAAACGCTTATGCGGACCAGATCGCCCGGTTTTGCATTAAGGGCGTTGTCAACCTCCATGAGCACTTCGCGCCCTCCGCCAAGCATCTTGCAGCCATCACGGGCTGCACAGCCTTCGCAGGCCTCGGTGCGTATGGTTTTAACCACCGCAACAGGGCCTCTTACCTGTGTCACCATTCCCTGCTCTGTTGCCATTTCAGGCGCTCTCCTTAAAGGGCTGGTTGCCCAGGGCCGTGTGCTGATAGCACACCAGGCCGCATTGCAGGCACCGGGAGGCCTCCACAACGGCCTGCTCCTTTGAAAAAGCAGCTTCCTCTTCAACAGGCTCGGCCTTGTGAGGAATTTCGCGCGGGATTGGCGTCACATCAAAAACTTCGGCAACATCCTGCACAAAGACCGTGGGCGTGAGAAGCTCCCCTTCAACCACAAGGCTGCCGCTGTTTAAAAGAATATGCACGCTGGCCGCAGCTCTGCGGCCTGCCCCTATGGCCTCCACTGCGGCGGAAAAATCTGCAATGGCATCAGCAGGAGAAGCCAGGCCAAGCCCTCCGGCGCTCATGGGTTTTTTGTAGGCAGGCAGGGCTTCCCACACTATGGGGCCGGAATCATCCTGCTCCTTTTTGGCTTCGCCCTGGTCAGCCTCCGGCAGCGGCGCGCGGCGCACAATCAACTCCGGTGTGCGGCCAGCAGCCACAACAAGGCTGCCTGCAGGCAGGCTCGTTTTTTGGTCTGTGGTCAAGTCTGCAATTTCAACCTGTTTAAGAATATCATCCTCTCCGCCCAGGGCGCACACCGCAGCGTTGAAAATAACTTTCACGCCAGTTTTACTGGCATTTGTAACCAGGCTGGCATCAAGGCCTTCTTCACCTGTGCGAAGAACCACAACAGCATTGCCGCTGCCAAGGGCAGCCTCAAGGGCCGCATTCCCGCCTCCGGCAAATACCACCGGCCCAGGCAGATGCCCCGCACCCTTTTTAAGCACATCTATAAGCAGGTGAAGGCCCAGTTGCGCGGGTTCCGGGTCTGCTCCGCCCAGGCGCTCCAGGCGGCTGTCCCAGCCTCCGGCAGCAAGGAAAACAGATTCATGGCCTTCGGCCAGAAGCCCGGCTATTGTAATCTGCCCCCCCAAAGGAGAGTTGATCCGGGTTTCAACGCCCATTTCGCGGATGCCTTCAATTTCCCAGTCCAGCACCTCGCGGGGCAGGCGATATTGGGCAATGGCCGTGCGCAGAAGCCCGCCAAGATTGTCTGTAGCTTCGTAAACAACCGGGCTGTGACCCAGCCGCGCAAGAAAAAAGGCTGTGGAAAGCCCCTGGATGCCGCCGCCGATGATGGCAAGTTTGCGGCCTGTGGCAGGGGCCTTGTAGGGCTGATTGCGCTTGTTTGCGTCAATTTCAAGGTCTGCGCAGAAGCGCTTGAGGGGGTTGATGGCCACAGACTCATCCACCAGATTCCTTCGGCATTCATGCTCGCAGGGGTGGGGGCAGATGCGGCCTATGACAGCCGGGAAGGGGTTTCGCTCCTTTATTATCTGCACAGCCCCTTCAAAGTCGCCTTTAGCGATGGCACCTACATAGCGGCGGATGTCAATTCCTGCGGGGCAGGCCCGCTGGCAGGGGGTTGTGCAGTCGTCCACCGTGTATTCCCGCAATATGCGGCGGGTTACAGAGGAGAGCTTGATTATGTGTTTGGGGCATTCCCGCTCGCAGGTACCACAACCCGTGCATTTCTTGGCGTCCACCACAGGCAGGCCGTCAGGCCCCATTTTAAGGGCGTCAAAGGGGCATACCTTCACGCAGGTGCCAAGCCCCAGGCAGCCCACGCTGCAAACCTTCATTCCGCCGGAAAGAAGGGCCGCGGCCCGGCAGTCGTTTATTCCCAGGTAATCGTATTTTGTATCTGCATCCTTAACGGAATAGTAGCAGCCGGGCTTGGCTATGTCCGGCTCCCTGGCTGTTACTTCCATGCCCAGAAGGGCCGCTATCTGCTGGGTAAGCTCATCGCCTCCGGCCACACAGGAGTCCGGGCCGCTTTTGCCCTGCACAATGGCCTCGGCATTGGCCGAGCAGCCAGGATAACCGCATCCGCCGCAGTTTGCCCCCGGCAGAGCCGAGTCAACAGCAACAATGAGCGGGTCCACATACACATAGAAAATCTTGGACGCGAGGGAAAGCCCGACGCCCACCACAAGTCCCATCAGACCCAAGGTCAACAATGCTTCCAGCACGCTTTTGCCTCCTTTTGCTTATCGGACCCCCTTGCCCGGGGTATGATTGTTTGCCGCCCCCTGCACAGGCCTTGCCCTTGCAGAGCCTTTTTCCGATAACACGACCCTTTGGTCTTGGCAAGAGCTAACAGGGGTGCAGATAATGGCAGACAAAACCTGTGGAAAATTCTTATGAATAAAAAAGGGGTCTTCCCTTATATTTCATAAGAAAGGCCCCTTTTGCGAACTTTGTATGCAGCTCTTTTTGCCAGGCCGGGCCTGACAAGGAATCATATATCCTTTTTCATCAATTCCTCGGCGGTCACATCCCTGCGGGGAAGCTCACCTGGGGCTTGGGAGCGATGGGTAAGGGGTGCATATTCTGTTGGGGCTGTACCTCTTTTGAAGCTTTCAAAAACCGTCTTCTTGGATTGGGGTGTTGCCAATAGCCCGCTTTCAGCGTCTATGCGGGCAAAAACAACTCCATCGGAAACAGGAAATGTTTTTACAGGCCTGTCCTTTAAAATCTCCTGCATGAAATCCACCCAGATGGGGCTTGCCGTGCGGGAGCCGGTTTCGCCCTTGCCCAGGGGCTGCTCGTTATCAAAACCTACCCATACGCCTGTAACAAATTCCGGTGTGTAGCCCACAAACCAAGTGTCATTGAGATTGTTGGTGGTGCCGGTCTTGCCTGCCACAGGCCTTCCCAAAGCCTTGGCGCGCCAGCCGGTGCCGTTTTCCACCGCCCCCTGAAGCAGGTGGGTCATAACAAAGGCCGTGCTCTCGTCAATGGCCTGGCGGCCTTTTGGCTCCCAGCTTTCCAGAACCCTGCCGTCCCTGTCTTCTATGCTTGCAATAAAGGCCGGGTTGATGAGGGTGCCCTGATTGGCAAAAACCGAGAAGGCGGTAACCATTTCCAGCAGAGTTGTACCCGAAGAACCCAAAGCAATGGTCAGATCCCTTGCAATGGGGGAGCTTATGCCAAGACGCCTGCTGTAATCTATGGCGTAATTTATGCCTATGTCCTGAAGAATCTTTATGGTTACAACATTTCTGGAGTGGGCCAGGGCATCCCTTAAAAGGGTGGGGCCATAAAATGTCTGCTGGTAATTTTTGGGTTTCCATACAGAATCCATGGACTCATCCTGAAAAACGATTGCCGTGTCAATGAGCTTTGTGGCTGGAGTAAATTTTTTGGAGGGGTGATCCAGGGCTGCGGCATAGATGATGGGCTTGAAGGCCGAGCCTGGCTGGCGAATGGCCTGCACCGCTCGATTGAACTGACTTTTGGAAAAGTCATAGCCGCCTATCATGGCCTTGACCTGGCCGGTGCCTGTTTCCACACACAAAATTGCACCCTGGACTATTGGCTCCTGCTCAAGAGCAAGTTCCCAGAGGTCTTCCCCTTCAGGCCTCTTTACCGCTCTCACCAGAATAACATCCCCTGCGGAAAGGGCTTGGGATGGATTGGATATCCTGGCGTCAAAGTAAGCCTTTTCCGGGTTCAGAGTTCTTGCCCAGCGCATATTTCGTATGGGGATTTCTCCGATTGCACCACCCATGTTCACAAGGGCTGTTTTCCTTTCATCAGAAACCTCCTTCACAACGCCGGTAACCACCATGCCTTCAATAAGAGGTGTTGCTTCACTATTTTTTTCAAGCTCTTCAATAAAAGCATCCATCTGCCCAAGGGCCAGTTTCTTTATGGGGCCCCGCCAGCCAATGCGCTTGTCAAGTTCTGTAAGACCCTTTTGCAGGGCCGCATATCCGGCCCTTTGCATCTGAACATTCACAGACGAGCGGATGACAAGCCCGCCCTTGTAAAGCATATCCTCGCCATATTTATCCTGCACCATGCGCCTTATATATTCCGTATAATCAGGGGCATGCTCCAGAAAAAGATTGGAGGATGAGGCAAATTTCAAAGGCGTTTCCTGGGCCTGGGCTGCCTGGGCCTGGGTTATGTGGCCATCCTCAATCATTCGGTTCAGCACATAAATCTGCCTTTGTTTGGACCGCGCAGGATGACGGATGGGGTCATCGCGGCTCGGTGCCTTGGGCAGGCCTGCAAGTATGGATGCTTCGGCCAAGTTAAGATCCAGGGCCGTTTTGCCGAAATACGCCCTGGCCGCAGCCTCCACGCCATAAGCGCCCTGACCCAGGTATATCTGGTTAAGATAAAGGAAGAGAATTTCATCTTTATCAAATGTGTTATCAATCCTGTAGGCAAGAATGGCCTCGCGGATTTTGCGGGAAAAGCTCCTTTCCGGAGTGAGCAGAAAGGATTTGGTGACCTGCTGGGTAATGGTGCTTCCGCCCTGGACAATTCCCCCGGCCTCGATGTTCTTTATTGCAGCCCTCAAAATGCCCATAAAATCAAGGCCCTTGTGCTCGTAAAAACGGGAGTCCTCGGCACTGACAAAGGCATTTTTCAGGTGATCAGGCATCTGGTCCAGACCAATGACAAACCGTCTCTCCTTAAAAAGTTCGGCCAGTTTTATTCCGTCATCAGAATAGATGGTGGTCACAACCGGAGGGCGGTAGTCCATAAGAGTGTTTATCTGGGGCAGGTCGCTTGCAAAGTGCAGGTAAAGCCCCACCATCGTGCAGATACCTGCAAGAATTGCAAAAAGGGTACTCCACACAAAAAAGCGGGCCACCCGAAAAAACAACGGCCTCTTTTTGGGCTTGACAGTTCTTTTCTGTTTGCCTGTTTTATTCATTTGCCTTGCTTTCTCCGGCCAGATAGCGGCCAAATCATTTGTAAGCCTGCGGCTTACCCTGCACCCAGCTTAAAGAGGGCGGGCCTGCGCGCCTATTATTACAAAACCTTTTATAGCACAAACAGGCGGATCAAGATACAAAGCCCTGCCGGAAAAAATCATACAAACTTTATGTTGACAAGGATAAAGGCCTCTGTTAACCAGCAATGCCGTCTAAAGGCCAGAGAGACAAGGGGGGTGCAAAGTTTTTGTGGCATCCTTAACCTTCTGGTCTCACAAGTAAAAGGCGCTATTGAGTGACCTTTTTTGATTTTAAAGGCAGCCAGCCCTGGGCGCGGGATCTGACCATTGTCATGCAGCTTGGTCTGACAATGGCGGGTTGTGTTGTGTTTTGTTTTTTTGTGGGCCGCTGGCTGGATAAACTGCTGGGACTTTCCGGCATTCTGACAGCGGTGTTCCTGTTGTTGGGTATTATAGGTGGCGCTGTTGTGTGCTACCGTCAGATAATGGAGCTGATGGACGAAGCCAAAGATGCGCCGGAGCCTTCAGCCAAGGACAAAGCCAAGAGCATTGAAGATGATGAGTGAAACAGACCCCATACAATCCTGCCTTAAAAAGTACGGCCAATCCGCCCTGCTCGTTGGGATTATTGTCTGTGCCGCAGGCATTGGCCTTGGCCACCCCCAGGAGGGCAAGGGCTTTCTTCTTGGGGTCCTGGCAAGCATCATCAACTTTGCCATGATGGCAATAGCCTTGCCCGCAAAGGTTTTTGCAAGCAGCCGGAAAGCTTCGGTTTTTAGGAGCCTCTTCTCCATCCTTCTTCGGTTTGCCGTCATGGGAGCAGCGCTGGCTGCCGGTTTTTTGCTTTCTTCAGTCTCCTTCTTTGCTGTGGCAGCAGGGCTTTTATGTGTCCAGGCAGCAATTTTGGCGGATCATCTTATTGTTGGCCCCATCCGCTCCCGGTATTTCCGCTCTTCAGGCTAAGAAAGCCTTTCTTTAAAACGGCTCGTAATATGAATACGCTTATTATAAAGCTGTAGCCAGGAAAAGACCGAATTATGCAAGACCTTGGGAAAGTTCATCAATTACTGGTACCTTTTGGGGATCGTATCATGGTGTTCAACCTTGATGTGATTCTCATGACCTGGATTGCCATCGTCCTTCTGATTCTCCTGGGAATATTTTCGGTGAGGAAAAGAAGCCTTGTGCCTCACAGCATCCAGGTTCTGGGCGAGCTTTTTGTGAGGCAGTTTGCAAGCCTTACCGAGGATGCCCTGGACAAGGAGCTGGGTAGTAAATATGCACCAATGATTACAGCCCTTTTCATGTTCCTTCTGGTTAGCAACTGGCTTGGGGCCATTCCCCACATGAGCGAGCCCACCAAAGATTTGAACACTCCCCTTTCTCTTGGCCTGATGGGTTTTGTCATCGCCCATTACGCCGGAATCAAGGCCAAGGGGTTTATGGGCTATGCAAGGGAATATTTTCAGCCATTTCCTTTCATGATGCCCTTAAATCTCATTGGTGAGATTGCCAAGGTCATTTCAGTTTCATTTCGTCTTTTCGGCAATATAATGGGCGGGGCGATAATCGTTCTTGTGGTCAGCCATCTTATATTCTCCCTGATCCTGCCGCCCTTTCTGGTGGCCTTTTTCAGCCTTTTCATCGGCACGATTCAGGCCTTTGTTTTCACAATGCTCACAATCGTTTACATAGCGGTCCAGGTGAAGTGATGATGGAATGGGAACCACAGATATGGGTGCGTGCGGCAGCCTTCTTCGGAGGAGGCCTTTGCATAGGGCTTGGTGCCATCGGAGCAGCCATCGGCGAAGGATATACTGCATCCGTGGCCAATGAGTCCATGTCCAGAAACCCCGGCCTGTCAAATGTGGTCTTAAAAGATATGCTGGTGGGCCAAGCTGTTGCGGAATCCGCTGCCATCTTTGCACTGGTGGTCGCCATGATTCTGCTGTTTTCCTCCTTTAGCAACCCTGGCTGGCTCACTGCCGCGGCTATTATGGGCGCAGCCCTGTCCATGGGTTTTGGAGCCATCGGTGCGGGTATCGGATCGGGTTTTCCGGCTGGCGAGGCTTGCCGGGGTGCCGTTCGCCAGCCTGCTGTTGCCAACAAACTAATGACCAATATGCTCATCGGCGCTGCTGTCTGCCAAACCCCCTCCATCTTTGCTCTGGTGGTTTCCTTTATCCTGCTTTACACGGATTTTTCCTCAATGCCGGTCTGGCCCGCATGGGCGGCCCTTGTCGGAGCAGGGCTTGCAACAGGGCTTGCAGCCATTGGGTCGGGCCTTGGGGGAGGCACAACAGCACAAGCAAGTGTTGAGGGCATTGCCCGGCGGCCCGAATCCGCAAGTTCGGTTACTATTGTCATGCTGCTTGGTCAGGCTGTTGTGCAGAGCCCGGCCATTTTCGGCCTGCTTATAAGTTTTATTCTTCTTTTTGGAACCTATCAGCCAAGCAGCGAGCTGGCTCCGGCAATGGCGCTGCTTGCCGCAGGATTATGCGTTGGATTTGGAGCCATTGGCCCTGCCATAGGAGGCGGCGAAGTTGGCCGCAACGGCGTCCGCTGGGTTGCCCGAAACCCCGGAGCAGGACAGGTCATCACCCGCATCATGCTGGTGGGTATGGCCGTGTCCCAGTCCACAGTCATTTATGCAATGGTTATCAGCCTTGTGCTGATTTATGTGGTGTAGCATCCTCCGCTTACGCGGACGGACAAGACAAAACTCTTTTGCCCAAAGGATATGGGCGGACTAAACGCTTTTCACGGAGGATTTATGGCCATCGAAGGTGCGGATATCATCAAGGCAGCAGCTTTTTTGGGAGCAGGTATTTCAATGGGGCTGGGAGCCATAGGGCCCGGTGTTGGTGAAGGAATGGTGGCAGCCAAGGCCTGTGAGGCAATCGGGAAAAACCCCAAAGAGGCGGGCCTTCTCACCCGTACAATGCTTGTGGGCCAAGCGGTTTCCGAGTCCACGGGTATTTACTCCCTGGTTATCGCCCTGCTGCTGCTCTTTGTTGTTTAAAACAGGGGTTTGCGTGCGCTTTTTCTTGACCCGCAGGGGACCGGATAATTCCCCTGATTGTAAAATGGCGCGCAAAAAAGGGGATATCCCATGGAAGTTGTTGAAAAAATAGCTCTTATTTCCATCAATGAGACGCTTGTAATTCAGCTTCTGTCCTTTTTGATCTTCCTGTTTATAATAAACCGCCTCATGTTCCGGCCTCTAAAGGGAATTATGGCGGAGCGGGAAAAGGTCATTTCCGACACAGAAGATGATATCCGGGCCAATTTGGCGCAAATGAGCGCCATGAGAAAAGAGCTTGCCCGCCAAGAAGCCCAGGCCAGAAGCGAGGCTGCCACCATCCAGGTGGAAATGGCCCGGCAAAGCGATGAGCAGGCCAAGCATATTTTTGACCAAGCCCGCGATGAAATAGCCCAACTGCGGCAGAAATCTGCTGTGGAGCTGGAAGCAGAGTATGCCAAGGCCCTCCAGTCCATAGAGGAGGAGGCCCGCGCTGTTTCGGCTTTCATGGTGGAACAGGTTTTACAAAGGAGGTCAGGCTTGTCATGACAAAGCCCGGAAAAAACCCGACAGGCCCGTTTTTTGCTTTCCAGAACAGCAGGCCTTTCCTTGTCTGCGCACTGGCGTTCTTCCTGGTGCTTGTAACGGCTTCTTCCGCCTTTGCCAGCGATGCGGCAGGATGGCGTGGCACCTATGATGCTGTAATGCTTTGGGTAAACTTTTTTATTCTGGCCTTTTTGCTGGTCAAGTTTTTAAGAAAACCCCTTATGGGTTTTTTGAGCGAGCAGAAAAAAAGCGTTGAAGACCAGCTTGAAAAGCTTGAAAAACGCCGTTTGAGCGTAATTCAGGAAATGGCGGAGCTAAACGAAAAAATAACTGCCCGCGATAAGTGGCTAAATGAGCTTGTGGAGCAGACCAAAATGCAGGCAGAGCAGGAGAGGCAGCGGCTTGTGGATGATGCCCGCGCAGAAAGCGCCATGCTCATGGAAAACGCCAAAATACGCATTCAGGCCCGCATACTTGAAGCAAAGCTTCAGCTTCGAGAGGAGCTGCTGGAAATGGCAATGGATATTGCCATAAATGAGCTTCCCTCCATTATAACCAGCCAGGATCAGGAGCGGCTGCTGGGCTTTTACATGGAAAATGCTTTTGCACATGCATAGCGCCCGTATAATACCTTGATGGCTTGAGCGCTTTTTAGACCCATTTTGCCCTGACAAAAAACCCCCCCGGCAGTCTGATTTTGGACCTGCCGGGGGGTTTTGGCTTGTATAATAGCCATGTATTGCTTAACAGACTGATAATATTTTAAGTTTTTTGAAAGGGGTGCAGGGGAAAACTTTTTT
>JAGVAW010000295.1 GCA_020060085.1 Desulfobacterales bacterium | reverse complement strand
GCACTTTACTCGGAATTTCGGTCACATACAAAAAGTATGCTCCCGCATTCCTCGCTCGTGCGCCTTGCCCAAAGCGCCCTGGAACCGCCCTGTACGCTGGTGGTTGATAAGAAAAACCCACGGCTCGTGCGCCTTGCCCTCGCACAAATCTTGCTTCGTGAACAAGCAAGGCTCTTGCACAGGAAAACCATTGCTTTAAACGCAAGCATTTTGCCGGCCTTGTGCGGCAGACAGTGCGGCGGTGTGGCAGTTGCATACTCCAGCCAAGTCCTGTAAAGTTATTTCTGGTATGGTTTTAAGGGCAAGAGCGACTATTGGCAAACTCCTTTACCTTAAAAGGCAAGGCAATGAATAGAAGCGTTTTTTGCAAAAGATTTTCCCCGGTCAGGCCCAACGCCGCGTTCAAAATGGCGGCGGTTTTATTTCTTCTGCTTGCTGTTGCTTTTGCAGGCAGCGCTTGTGCGCCAAAAAGGCAGGTAAGCCCGGCTGCTGTGGATCAGGCCCAGACCACCATTCAGCTTGCAGAGGCCCTGATGTCGGAGGCCAAATACCGCCAGGCCCTGCAAAGGCTTAACGAAGCCAAGGCACTGGATGATCGGGACCCCAAACTCTATTACAATTACGGGCTTGTTTACCTTGCCCTGGAGCAGCCGGAGCTTGCAGCAGAGCAGTTCAAGCAGGCCCTGCGCAAAGACCCCAACTACAGCGCGGCCAAAAACAACCTTGGCCTTGCCTACGGGGCGTTGGGCCAGTGGGACAAGGCCATACCGCTTTTTGAGGAGCTTGCCGCCAACCTGCTTTATGTCAACCCCCAGCAGCCCATGCTCAATCTTGGCTGGATTTACTTCAACAAAAAGGAATACGAGAAATCTGCCGGGTATTATCTGAAGGCCATTGAATACCAGTCTGACTATGCCCAGGCATGGCGGGGCCTTGGCCGCACATATCTTGCAATGGGCCGCATAAATGAGGCAGCCCAGGCCTTGGAAAAGGCTGTTGAAATTGCTCCCTTTTTTGCCGGAGCCATGCTGGATCTGGGCCAGGCATATCAAGCCCTGGGGTTGCCCACAAAAGCCCGGCAGGCTTGGCAACGGGCTGCGGATGTAGAACCGACAAGCAAAGAGGCTGCCGAAGCCAGGGCCATGCTTGAGCGGTCCAGCAGGTAAGGCGCGGCCCGGCTTTGTGGCAAAAGTTTTGTCCAGACCTTGTTTGCCCAAAGAATTGCCGGGAAAATCTTTTTTGAAAAGCGTTGTTGAATCCGGCCCCATAAAAAGAATTGAGCCTGTTGCATTTTAAATGCGCTTGGTGCCCTGCCCGCGTAAATCCTTCTAGTTTTAACTGTGCCGCGCAAAGGCGGCAACAGCAGCAGGCCTTATAATCCCAGCCGGAAAAACAAGGAATCATTGCCATGGAAACAGCCTATCATCTGCGAGAAGTGGTGGATTTTCATATTGTTGGCAGACAGGACCGCAACAAGATAAAGGCTCAGTTGCGTCAGGCAGCCCGGCTCAAGCGCACGGTTCTCATTGTTCCTTTGCTGGCCAGCGAGTTCACGGACCCGGCCAACCGCCCTGTCATGGAAAACATTCTGGACCAGCTTGGCCAGGTGAGCTATCTGCACAAAATAATTTTTGGCCTGGATAGGGCGAGCGAGGACGAGGCCCACGAGCTTAACTCCATGATAGCCAAGGCCAGGATCAAAAACTCCATCATACAGTGGAACAGCGGGCCTGTTTTTGCGGACTTCTACTCCCAGCTTAACGATGCAGGTTTTGGACTCACCGAGGATGGCAAGGGCAAGAACATGTTTCTTTCCTTTGGCCTTGCCCTGGCTTTAGACGCCCAGTGCGTGGGTATTGTGGATGCGGATATCCGGGGTTTTGACCGCATACAGCTTGACCGGCTTTTGTACCCTGTGGTGGTGTGCAATTACGATTTCTGCAAGTCTTACTACATAAGGGCTTCCAACCGCCGTCTTTATGGGCGGGTCAAGCGCCTTCTTCTTGTGCCCCTTCTTTTGTCCTTGAAGCGCAAGTTCCTTGAAAGCGGCGAAAAAAAGATGCTGGGGCTTATCGATTTCATCCTTCAGTTCCGCTACCCCCTTTCAGGCGAGGTGGCCTTTGAGCACGACCTTTTGCGCAAGATGCGCTTTGCCACCAACTGGGGGGTGGAGATATTCACCCTTATAGAAGTGTACCGCAAGGCCTCTTCCGTGGCCCAGGTGGAGTTCACCCAGGAAACTTTTGACCACAAGCACCAGGACATTTCCGAGGATGACGACACAAAGGGCTTAAACCGCATGGCTGTTGACATTGTCACAACCTTTTTGAACACCCTGGTTCGGGAAGAGGGCCTGGAAATTACCGAGCCTTTTTTTCGCGATCTTTCAGTGACTTACCGCGATGTGGCCGAGCACATGATAAAGATATATGCAGAGCAGGCGGCCTTCAACGGGCTTCTTTACGACAGGGATGACGAGGAGCACCTGACAAGGAAAACCTTCCGTAATGCCATACTCCGGGCCGGAGAGCTTATGACTGCCCAGTCCCGCATGACAGAGAGCTTTCTGCGCTTAATCCACAGCCACCGTGAATTTGCCCCCTTTGTGGAGGCCGGGCTTGCAGACGCCTTTCTTTCGGTGGAGGCAAAGCTCAACCACAACATATTCGAAATTCCCCAGACCGTTTCCTGGGAAAGGGTTGAAAATAAGCTGCCATCCATTCTTGCCATATTGAAAACCGCCATCCACGAGGAGATGCGGCGCTTTGCCTGAAAGCACCCAAACACCTGCCCTTGTTATTTTTACGGATCTGGACGCCACCCTGCTGGACGAGGACACCTACAGCTACAAGGATGCTGCCCCGGCCCTGGCAGCCTGCAAAAAGGCCGGGGTTCCCATTGTGCTTGTTTCATCCAAAACCTTTGCAGAGATGGCTCCTTTACACAGGGAGCTTTCGTTGGCATCACCCCTTGTGGCGGAAAACGGCGGCGGGATTTTTTTCCCGGCAGAATTGGCCCATATTCCCAAAAACTGCGTGAAACAGGATTCATCCTGGTTTCGGCTGGATCTGGGCGCAGGATACCAAAGGCTTGTCAAAGCCCTTGACGAGATTCAGAAGGAAACTGGAATCGTTCTTGAAGGGTTTTCCTCAATGGATGAGACCAGGGTCGGCCTTCTCACGGGCCTTTCCTTGGCCCAGGCCCGGCTGGCAAAACTCCGCTACTGGGATGAGCCTTTTGTTGCTCCAGCTCTTTCTAAAAAAGACCGGGCAATGCTGGAAAAGGCGGCAGCCGCAAGGGATCTGAACATAACCGGAGGGGGGCGTTTTCTGCACCTGCATGGGGGCAGCGACAAGGGCATAGCAGTGGCTCTTCTCAAAAACTGGTATTGCGGGCAGAATCCGCATATGCGCTTTGCTGGCCTTGGAGACAGCGACAACGACATTTCCATGCTTGAGCAGGCGGATTTTCCAATCTTTGTGGGCCGCAAGAGCAAGCTGCCGGAAAGCCTTGCCAACCTTGTGGTAAGCGACATCCCAGGCCCAAAGGGCTGGAACCGCCAGGTGCTTCGCCTTTTGGAAAAATGCGGTTTTGGCCGTTAAAATCCAAATGCTTGCGCTTATAACAGGCCTCTTGTTATAAAAGGGAAACAGAGCGAATTTTGTTTTGCCTTGCATCAGGGGGGCTGCCATGTACCAGATATTGCAGACATCCTGGGGTTTCCTGCTCACCTTTGGGGGGCGCATGAACTCCAATGAAATGATGCAGTGGTTTGCTGATTCCAAAATGGCGCTGGGCAAAACCGGCAAAGCCTTTGGAGTCATTGTTGATATGCGTACCCTGGAGATTCTTGGAAAGCAGGCCCGCCAAATAATGGTGGATGCCCAGCGCTATTACAGAGAGCATGGCATGAACCGCTCTGCCGTGATTGTTAACAGCTCGCTGACCAATATGCAGTTTCAGCGCATTGCCAGCCATTCCAGCATTAGGGAGACGGAGCGCTATTTTGACGAATGGGAGCAGTCCGACTGGTGGCAGCTTGCAGAAGACTGGGTCATAAGGGGAATTGAGCCTCCCAAAAGCGTCACCCTTTTTTCTTTGGGCCAGACTTCTGAAGGGCACAAGACTTCCGAAAAAACTTGAGCTTTGGAGATGTATTTTTGTAGTCTGCCGCATTATGCTTAATTTTTAAGCCCACGCCAAAGCAGCCCTGTTTTTTGCCCATATTTCCAAACACAATGAAAGGCATTGCTTTTTTATGCAGATTGAACACGATTACGAAAAATGCAACCGCTGTATGCTTTGTGTAAAAGACTGCGTTTCCGGAGTGATGCGCCAGCAGGACGGCCTGCCCAAAGCCCTTTATCCCAATTTGTGCAACCTATGCAGCCACTGCGTTGCAGTATGCCCCAAGGACGCCATTTTCCACAGCGGCCTGGATATGGCAAGTCTTGTTCCGGTGGAAAGGGAGAAGCTTGTTCCTGAAGTTTATGATCACATTGTGCGCACCCGGCGCAGCATGAGGCATTTTGCAAACAAGCCGGTGGGCCGGGGGGTGCTTGAAAAAATGCTGGAGCTTGCCCGGTATTCTCCCACGGCATCCAATGACCAGAATGTGCATTTTGTAGTGGTTCGCGACCGGGAGCGAATCCGCGAGGCAGCCCGGCGCATCTGGAAGGCTGGCGAAACTGCCTATGGTGCGGTCAACGCCACGCCAGGCAAGCAGGCCTTTGCAGCCATCCGCAGCCTTTTGCCTGTCATGCGCCTTGCCAAGTATGCAGATGCAATGGATTTCTACATGGAGGAATCGGCTATGGGCCGCGACTTCATTTTGCATGATGCCCCGGTTCTCATACTCATTGCCGTGCCCAACCGGGCCTCCTTTGGCTGTGACAACTGCAACATAGCAGCAGCCAACATCACCAACTATGCCCATGCCATCGGCCTGGGGACCTGTTATCTGGGCTTTCTTACCCTGGCCCTGCGCTTTTCCAAGAGCCTGCGCGAGCTTTTGCAGGTTCCTGAAAAAAAGCGGGTTTACGCAAGCCTTTCTTTGGGCTGGCCCAAGTATCGCCATGCACGGGCAACAGCCCGCAAGCCCCCGCGCATAACCTGGCTGGACTGATAAGGAACGGCTTTAATATATATCGGAAAAAAACTTGATGGCAAAGGCGTTTTTTTAAGCAGTTTGTCCTGCCTAGGCTGCGCCCCTTTTTTGCGGCTTTGCAATCGCCGATTTATGCATTATATTATTAAAAACAGTAAATCATAAAGTTCAAAACAAGCCTGAACAAAGGATGGAGAAAAGGTGCTTGGACAGTTCAATCATCAAAAACCTTGTCATGGCGGCCCTGCTTTTGATTGCCTTTGGCATTGGCGGCAAGGAACAAGTTCTGGCAGCAGATTTTCGCGGGCCCTGGGGCCAGGATGGTAAAAGGCAGGCCTCAATGGAGCCGGAAGGCAGGGACAGCGTTTTTTCCGGCGCGGTTGCCTGGTATCAGCGATTTGTTTCACCTGCGGCAGGACAGGGCCGTTGCCCCATGTATCCCAGTTGTTCGGCTTACAGCCGCAAAAGTTTTGGAGAGCAAGGCTTTTTTTGGGGTTTTGTGATGACCTGCGACCGGCTCATGCGCTGTGGCCGGGATGAAACACGCCTTGCTCCAAGAGTATGGGTGGATGGCAGAGAACTCACTGCCGATCCCCTTGAGGCCAACCAATTTTAAAGTATTTTTCCCTTTCCTTAACCAGGAGCATTTTTCCCGGCTCGGCGGAAGTGTAAAAATCCTTGCCTGTTTGTAAACAATCCCAAACAAAAAAGGTCTATGCCTTTTGTCGCATAAAGGCCCAAAAAGGCCTGGCAGGTCGATTGACAGAAGTTTTTGCCCTTTGGCCTGAATCTTGCTGGTTGAGATGGTTGCTGTGAAGAAAAGAGCAGTTTTTGCAAGGCAAAGCACAAAGGAGGCGAGCCATGATCAAAAAGCAGTATCTAAAATCCAAGCCCCTGTGCAAAGTCACCTTTGAGGTGCCTGCCCAGGCCGCTGCCGAGGCGCAGTCAATTTGTGTGGTGGGCGATTTCAACGGGTGGGATACGGCAGCCACACCCATGAAAAGGAAAAAAGACGGCTCTTTTTCCGCCACGGTTTCCCTGGAAACGGGCCGCGACTACCAGTTCCGCTATCTTTTTGACGGGGAGAACTGGCAGAACGACAGCGAGGCTGATCGCTATATGCCCTCTCCCTACGGGAATTGCGAAAACTGCGTGGTGGAAGTGTAAGCCCCTTGCAGCCGACAGAAAATCGGCCCCTTGCAAATGGGGGCAAATCCAATTCAGAGCCTTTGCCTGCCCATTATGCAGCCCTCCAAAAAGGCGAGGCCCGGCAGCAGCCTTTAAAGCCGGGCTTCGCTCCTTAAGGTATTACTGTGCCCCTTTGCCTCCGCAAGCCTTGTCCGGGCCACGCTTGGCAACAAGGCCTAATTACAGGAAGACAGGTTTGGTTTCCTGTTGAGATTTTTGCCCTGTTCCTGCAATAATGTTCCTGATGACAAGCCATAAGTGCGCTGTTTTGCCAGGCAGCTTAAAGGGCGCGGGCAAAAGGCTGATTTCTAAAATCATGGGCAATAAGCCCCAACACCGATAACAGATTAAGGTTTGACCAAAAACAAAAGCAATGGAAGAAAAAATTAAACAAAGGTCAAGGGCCGGATGGGGCAGGGCAAAGCAGCCCGTACTGTGCCATTGCTGTGTAAAGGAGTTTATATTCTGCTGGACCTGCCGCTGCGGCTTTGCCATGTGCCAGGCCTGCATGAATGAAAACCTGTGGGGGGTAACCTGCAACAACATAATCTGGCAATGCCCGGACTGCGGCGAATGGAACGGCTTTGGAAACCAGTGATCCCGGCTGTAAAAGCCTTGAAGCAGGTTTGGGATTTTGCTGTTGTCCCTAAAAATTCAAAGGCCGGGCGCACCTTGCCGTTAACAGCGGTGCAACCCGGCCATGCAGCAACCAGCCTTGATTGATAGCTATTTCTTTACACGGGTGACATACTGACCTGTTCGGGTGTCCACCTGAATTTTTTCGCCTTCTTCCACAAATGGCGGAACCTGGATTTCCAGGCCTGTTTCAAGGGTCACGGGCTTTGTGTCGCCGGAAACCGAATCGCCCTTGGCCCAGGGGTCTGCCCTGACCACCGTGAGATCCACAAAATTGGGCAGGGTTATGCCAATTGCCCTGCCGTCAAAAAAGAGGATGTCAAGCTCAAGGTTGTCAATAAGGTAGTTTATGGCATCCCCCACCTGCTCGGAAGTGAGCATCACCTGGTCATAAGTGTTCATGTCCATGAAATAGAATTCGTTTTCCTGCCGGTAGGAAAACTGCATCTTGCGCTCGTCCAGGCTGGCCGGTTCAAATGCATCGCCGGAGCGGTATGTGCGCTCCAGAAGCGAGCCTGTGATGATGTTGCGCATCTTGCATTTGTAAAAAGCCACGCCTTTGCCCGGCTTCACAAACTGGACTTCAAGCATGACAAAAGGCTCTCCGTCCACCATGATTTTGCTGTTTTTCCTCAATTCTCCTGCATTGATCATCGGCACTCACCTTAAAAATCCGGAGCCTGTTTTTGTGGGGTGAACCCAGGGCAAGGCATCCGGTGAAAAAAGAAACTTTGAAAGAAAAATTCGCGCCTTGGTGCACGGGCTTATAGACAATTTGGGCGGCCCTGTCAAACCTGCAATCGGCCTGGTGATTGCAAGTACCCAAAAATTCAAAGACAGGTTTTTGATGGAAAAGGTACCTGAAAAAAGGCAATTGTTGGGTAACCCGTGGACGGGAGAGGCCAAAACAGTTATCATACACTTGTGTCCGGCCCTGAACAGGCTTTTACAGAAGGCTTGAGGGGCTTTATCAGCCGGGTTGTTGAAATATTTTGGAGGTCTTGTATGGCATATTGGTTTGAGCAGGTTAAAAAGTTTGCAGAAAAGCTGGGCCTGCATGTGACCCAGGAAAACCCACAGACAGGGCTTTTGCTGGTGGAGGACAGGCCCAACGGCATAATGAACTGCCTGATTGACGCAGGGGGTGAGATTCTGGTCATTGAGCAGGCCGTGGCAATGGTTCCCATAAATAAGCGGGAGCAGTTCTACGCCTTTTTGCTCACCACAAACCGCAT
>JAGVAW010000036.1 GCA_020060085.1 Desulfobacterales bacterium | reverse complement strand
TGGCACAATGGAATCCCGCGTGAACCCCGAAGGTGTTGCCGGAATCACCGCCAATTACGGATACATAATTACAGGAACAGGCGGCGGCGAGTGGACGGTTTCGGTAACGGACGGGGTTGTCAAGGTGCTCTCCGGCCTGCATGAACCGGCTGTCACCACCACGGTTTCCGCCAAGGACTGGATTGCCATCACCTTAAAGAAACTGGACGGCATGACTGCCTTCACCTCCGGAAGGCTCAAGGTGGAAGGCGATATGGGCCTTCTCACAAAGGCCACGGGCTTCTTCAAGCCCTACAAGCCACCTGCCCCGGTCAAGGAAGTGACGGTGGAGGACATCTTCGGCACAATGGAGAGCCGTGTCAACCCTGACGGAGTCAAGGGAATCACCGCCAATTACGGATATATCATCACAGGGACAGGCGGCGGTGAGTGGACGGTTTCTGTAAAGGACGGCAAGGTGAAGGTGCTAAAGAGCCTGCATGATCCGGCTGTAACCACAACTGTTTCAGCCAAAGACTGGATTGCCATAACCCTGGGCAAGCTGGACGGCATGACTGCTTTCACCTCCGGAAGGCTCAAGGTGGAAGGCGACATGGGGCTGCTCACAAAAGCCACCAAGTTCTTCAAGAAATATCAGCCCCCCACAGCAGGCTTGGCAGAGGAGCAGGAAGAGCTTTTGGTCAAAAAGCAGGTTCTTTCCATAAACCAGAAGTTTTCCACCGGGCCGGTGATGGGCAAGTTCTTGAACTCTTTGAAGGAAAAGAAGATTCTTGCCAACAAGTGCCCGTCCTGCGGCAGGCTCCAGCTTCCCGCGCGCGAGGTCTGCGCGGAATGCAGGGTGCGGGCTGACCAGTGGGTGGAAGTTGGCCCCCAGGGGACTCTCACCATTTTGGATGTGGCCTTTTATGCCAGCCCCGACCCCCTTACCGGGGATGTGCGGGAAACCCCCTACTGCGCCTGCCATGTGCTTCTGGATGGATGCAAGGGCCACGAAACCCTGTGGCACGAGCTGAACCCGGACGACATAGGCCGGGCCAAGAGGGGAATGCGGGTGAAGCCCGTTTGGAATCCCAAGCGCATTGGGGCAATTACCGACATTTTGTATTTTGAGCTGACCGAGTAGCCCAAAAGAAAAAGGAGCGAAAGAAAATGACCACCTACGACAAGGCGGATTACAAGGAATCCTTCGTGGTGAAGGGCAAGCTGGCCCTGCCCTATCAGTATTTCGCGGGCCGCACGGGCAGCAAGTTCCTCATCGCTTTGCGCGACAAAAAGAAAATTTTAGGCGTGCGCTGCAACACCTGCAAAAAGGTTTTTGTGCCACCGCGCCAGACCTGCGAAAAATGCTTTGAGGATCTTTCGGAAAAATGGGTAGAGCTTTCCGACAAGGGCGTTGTCACGAATTTCACCGTGGTGCGCTATGCCGAGCCTCATCAGCCCATAAAGCCTCCCTACATCCTTGCCATGATCAAACTCGATGGCGCAGATACCCCCTTTGCCCACATAGTGAGGGGAGTAGCTCCGTCCAAGATGAAGGAGGGCTTGAAGGTGCAGGCCCAGTTTGCCAAAAAGACCACCAACACCATAATGGACATAGAGTGCTTCAGGCCGACAAGCGGCCAGTTCGAGCTTGGCTATTCCTATGACGAACTGGAAATAGGCATGAGCGCATCCTTCACCAAAACCATTACGGAAACAGATGTTTATCTCTTTGCCGGCATTTCTGGCGATTTCAACCCCATGCACCTTAACGAGGAGTTTGCCAAAAAGACGCCATTTGGCACACGAATCGCCCACGGCGCACTTCCCCAGAGCCTCATTGCATCCGTGCTCGGCATGAAACTGCCGGGCCTGGGAACCGTGGCTCTGGAAATAAACACCCGCTTTCTTGGCCCCACCTACTTTGGCGATACGGTCACTGCAAGCGCCGAGGTTATTGAGAAGCTGGAAAAGAAACGCTGGGTACGCCTTGAGCTGCGCTGGACAAACCAGCACGGCAAGCTCATAGGCATTGGAGATGCCCTTGTCATTCCTCCTGCCCCGGCAGGTTAGGGGCAGGTCAAACAAAAATGGGGCCGCAGGGGAAGGGGTTTTTGCCTTTTCCCCTGCTGGCCCCTGTTTTTGTTAAGGGCCCAGGCGGCTGCCGTTTAAAGGGATATGCCTTGTAAGGCCATCTTGTTCTGCCCTTACAAGGCTCAAAAAAAAGCAAAAAGGGGGAAAAATGGATCTGCTCGAAAAAACCGACTACCAGAAGTATTTTACAAAGACCCACGAAGCTTTCCGCAGGGAAGTGGCCGAATTTGTAAAAAAGGAAATCACCCCCTTTGTGGAGGAGTGGGAGGAGGCAGGCGGGTTTCCTGCCGGGCTTTACAAAAAGGCCGCAGATGCGGAAATTCTCTCTGTCATGTACCCTGAAGATGTGGGAGGAACCCCTGCTGATATTTTCTATGCTGTTGTGGTGACAGAAGAGCTTATGCGCTGCACCTCTGCTGGCCTTGTGGCAAGCCTTGGCTCCCACGGCATTGCGCTGCCCCCCATTGTGATGCATGGAACAGCCGAGCAGAAAAAGCGCTTTGTTGCGCCTGTTCTAAAAGGCGAGCGAATTGCAGCTTTAGGCATAACAGAGCCTTCCGGCGGCTCGGATGTGGCCTCTCTCCAGACAACCGCAGTGCGCGAAGGAGATCATTACATTGTAAACGGCTCCAAAACCTTTATCACAAGCGGGGTTAGGGCAGACCAGGTTACAACCGCCGTTCGCACAGGCGGTCCGGGCCATGCAGGAATAAGCATGATTGTCATTGAAAAAGGCACTCCCGGCTTTTCTGCAAGCCCGCCCATGAAAAAAATGGGCTGGTGGGCCTCGGACACGGCAACCCTTTATTTTGACAACTGCAAGGTCCCTGTTGAAAACCTCATCGGCCAGGAAAACCAGGGCTTTTACTTTATAATGGAAAACTTCCAGGCCGAGCGGCTCTCCCTTTCCATAATGGCCAACATGACAGCCCAGATTGCCCTTGAGCACGCCCTGGCCTATGCAAGGGAAAGGACGGCATTCGGCAAGCCCCTGTGGAACTTCCAGGTCACCCGCCACAAGATTGTGGACATGGCAACCCTTGTGGAGGCCAGCCGCGAGTTCACCTACCGCATTGCAGCAAAAATCGGGGCAGGCGAGAACATGGTCCGCGAAATTTCCATGGCCAAGAACTTTGCCTGCCAGACGGCGGATAAAGTCACCTACGATGCTGTGCAGATTCTTGGCGGGCATGGCTATATGCGGGAAAGCATTGTGGAAAGGCTTTATCGGGATAACCGGATTTTGTCCATCGGCGGAGGGACGCAGGAAATAATGAAAGAAATCATCTCTAGGTTAATTTAGGACTTGGCCAAATGGCCTGGGGCTGTGTTGCACTTCGCTCGAAAGTCAGTCACATACACAACAGTATGCTCCTTCCTTTCTCGCTCGTGCGCCTTGCCCCCGGCCATTTGGCCAAGCCCCATACCTGGTGGGGTTCAGGCCTTGCATCCGCCTCACCTGGAACCGCCAGGGCCTATGGGTAGGGTTGTGGCAGAATATTTGGATATCCTTTCTCGCTTGTGCGACAAAGCCCCAGGCCATTTGGCCAAGCCCCCAAGGTTGGGGGCTAAAAAGCAGGGGCCTTAAGGGAAAACAGCTCCCAGGCAAAACAAATCGGCAAGCTGAAACCCATTAAAAGGGCGCAGCCTTCTTTTGCTTGATATTTTTTTAAGAAAAAAGCCTGCTCAAGGCAAAAAAGTCTTTTCCCTGCAATGCTTTTTCGCGAGCAGTCTGCTATATTTGCAAGATGACAAAGAAACTGCCAAAAATCCTTCTGACCACCTATTACATTGAGCCTGGCGGCTGGTACGAGTATTTTTCCCACAACAAGCCAAGCCGCTTTCAGATGGTCTATCATGTGAAGCATTCCCATGCCCTTTCCTGCATAAAGCAGAACATCCCCGGCATTGAAATACTTCAGTTTCCAACCTGGGAGGAGTACGAAAAAAAGCTCTCCCAGGGATGGGACATTGTGGGTTTTTCCTTTTATTCGGCCCAAACCCAAAGGGTGGCCCGCATGGCAAAGGCTGCAAGGGATGCGGGGGCCAAAGAGCTTTGGGGCGGCAACTACGGTATAACCACGCCAGGAGCCTTGGGGCTTTTTGACAAGGTTTTTCCCGGCTATGCAGAGTACGACATTGCCGATTACCTGGGCGTGAAGATTGACCGGCTGCGCCATCCGCCCATAATCGACACATGGTACATAAGGCCCCTGCCTTTCCGTGTGCAGCGGGTGGGGCAGATGCAAAGCCAGCGGGGCTGCCCCATGAAATGCACCTTCTGCCAGACGCCCCGCTGGGCACCCAGAAGCACGCCCATCCCCCTTGAAAGCGTGGATGAAACCCTGCGCTACTTCAAGGAGCACGGGGTGGACTGGGTTGGAATCCATGATGAGAGCTTCGGGCTTTTGGAGGATCACTCCCGCGAGGTGGTCAAGCTCCTGAAAAAATACCGGCTCTTCTGGACAACCCAGACAAGGGTGGAGACAGCGACCAAGTTTTTGGATGAGTGGTGCGATGCATATCTCATGGGCTTTGGGGTGGGCATAGAAAATGTTGACCCCCAAACCTTGAAGGACTGGCACAAGAACCTATCCCCCCAGGCCCTTCTGGACCTGGCGGACGAGGTTCACAGGAAAAACCGCTACATATTCGGCTACTACATACTGGGAAATGCCAATGCCACCTATGAATCCACCATTGCGGAAATTGAGGCGGTTACCAAATATGACATTGACTATATCTGGATGACAATTTTAACGCCCTTTCCCGATACCCCCCTGTGGGAGGAGATAGACAACAAATACGGCATCTTTGAAAAGGATTGGGACAAATTCGACACCAAGCACCTCACCTGGAACCACCCCCACATAAAACCCGGCCAGATGGAAAAGCTTTTGGATTTTGCCTGCGAGAGCGTGGTCAGCACAAAGCGGCTTTCAAAATTCATCTGGCGCATCTACAAAAGTTACTCAAAGCATTTAGGCTCCTACGCAAAGGGCCTTGCCCTTATAAGCTCCTTCCCCTATAAGAGCTACAGGCATTATGAGAAAGAGCCTTATTTTTTCCCGCCGCTGTCAGGCCAAAAAGACCTTAAAAACGGCAGCCCTGGCCCAAAAGAAGATTTGTAACGGAAAAGCAAAGTGAAAATCCTTTTTACAACCCAC
>JAGVAW010000235.1 GCA_020060085.1 Desulfobacterales bacterium | reverse complement strand
TTCAACCACAAGCGTACAGGGTGGGGCTAGGTAAAGGAGAGCAAAGCGCATGAGCGCGAAGGGCGGGAGCATACTTTTTGTATGTGACCTTTCCTTCGAGCGCAGTGCAACGCCGCTATCGTTTTCCTGGCCCCGCCCTATTGACATTTTCATAATGCCCCTATAAGGTTCTTTTTTGATTTTTAAGGCTTCCGAGCGCGTTTTGCATGAGCAAAAGCGCATTTTATTGGCTACACATTTCAAAAGAAAAAGGAGACTTTCAAAATGTCGAAACTGGTTCCCCCCCATGGCGGAAAAGGGCTTGTATGTATGCTTCTTGAAGGCGATGCCCTTGCCAAGGAAAAAGAAAAGGCCAAAGGCCTCAAGCAGGTAAAAATCAGCCCCAGAGTCAAGGGCGATCTTATCATGATCGGCACCGGCGGTTTTTCACCGCTCAACGGCTTCATGACCAAGGCGGACTGGAAAGGCGTTCTCGACAAGTTCCTGTTGAGCGACGGCACCTTCTGGCCTGTGCCCGTTACTCTGGACTGCACTGCTGCCGAAGAGGCCGCAATCAAAATCGGCGATGAAATTGCCCTTTTTGACGGCAAAGAGATCATGGCAACCATGAAGGTCACCGAGAAGTACGCCATGACCGAAGCTGACAAGATATATGAGTGCGAAAAAACCTTCATGGGCGAAGGTACGCCCACTGCTGAAGATTTCTGGAAGATTGCAAAGGCAGACCACCCCGGCGTCCAGATGGTCATGGCCCAGGGTCCCTTCAACCTGGCAGGCCCGGTCAAGGTTCTTTCCGAGGCCGAGTACCCCACCAAGTACGCAGGCGTTTATCTGCGTCCTGCTGAATCCCGCAAGGTTTTCGATGAGCGCGGATGGGGCGAGGTTGCAGCCCTTCAGTTGAGAAACCCCATGCACCGCTCCCACGAATATCTGTGCAAGATAGCTGTGGAAGTGTGTGACGGCGTTTTCATCCACTCCCTGGTAGGCAACCTCAAGCCCGGCGACATTCCTGCCGAAGTGCGCGTCAAGTGCATTGATGCTTTGGTGCAGAACTACTTTGTGCCCAAGCATGTTGTGCAGGGCGGCTATCCTCTGGATATGCGCTATGCAGGCCCGCGTGAGGCACTTCTTCACGCAACATTCCGCCAGAACTACGGCTGCTCCCGCATGATCATAGGCCGCGACCACGCCGGCGTTGGCGATTTTTATGGAATGTTCGAGGCCCAGGACATCTTCAACAAGATTCCCTGCCCCACAGGGGAAGGCAAGGCCCTGCTTTGCACCCCGCTCAAGATCGACTGGACCTTCTACTGCTTCAAGTGCGATGGCATGGCAAGCCTGCGGACCTGCCCCCACAAGAAGGAAGACCGCGTTCTGCTTTCCGGCACAATGCTGCGCAAGCTCCTTTCTGAAGGCGGCACTCTGCCCGACCACTTTGGCCGTGACGAGGTTGTGGAAATTCTTCGCAAGTACTACGAAGGCGTCACCGACAAGGTGGAAGTCAAGCTGCACGGAGCAGCCACCGGCAAATAAGGCTGGTTAAGGCTGTTGTTCAAAATAAAAAGGCGGGTCTTCTTATTTAAAAGGAGGCCCGCTTTTGTTTTTCGGAAACAGCAAACAAAAGGCAGCCCCAAAACAGGAGGCTGCGCCTGAACTGGCAGATGATGGCGGGTTAGCTTTTAAGATAAATGCTGGGTTTTACATATTCAAAGGAGTGCGTAACACCGGCAAGACTTTCGGAATGGCCCACAAAGAGGTATCCTCCTGGCTTCAAGTATTCGTAAAAAATTCTCACCAGGTTGTTCTGGGTGCGCTTGTCAAAATAAATCATAACATTACGGCAGAAAATGGCATCCAGCCCCCTGCCGAAGTTGATGCGGTTCATAAGGCTGTGATTGCGGAAAACCACCATCTGCCGCACATTTTCCTTTACCTTGAAAAAGCCTTCCTGCTTTCCAAAGCCTTTTTGGAAATAGCGGCGCTGGGTGGTTACGGGCATTTCCCGGAGCCTGTCGGCAGAATAAACGCCCGCCCGCGCGTTCTCCAGCACCTTTGAGGAAATATCCGTGGCCAGGATTTTTGCATCCAGCCGCTCGTCCTTGAGGAAGAACTCCAGAATGGATATGGCTATGGAATAAGGCTCTTCGCCTGTTGAGCAGCCTGCGCTCCAGATACGGATGCGTATTTTATCTTCAGAGGCGCTTTCCATTTTTGGGAAAAGGGCCTTTTCCATGAAGTCAAAATGGTGCCGCTCCCGAAAAAAAGCTGTCTGATTGGTGGTTATGGCATCGAGCATCTTCACAAGCTCTGTGCCGTCATCCTTTGTTTTAAGGTAGTTGTAGTAGGCCTCGTAGTCCTTGACCCCTAAAGCGCGCAGCCGTTTGCCCAGGCGCGAGCGCACAAGGTTGCGCTTGCCGTCGTGCAGATAAATACCGCTTTTTGCGTACACAAGGGCTGCAAGACGGCGGTAATCGGTGTCGTTTAATTCAGGGTTCACGGCACGACTTGAAAGGCTTTAGGGTGTTTGAGCACAAGGGCATGGCGACCGGATTAGAACTCCCATTTTTTATTCTGGGAGTTATTTCTTTACACCGTTATGCCTGCGATAATTAATATAATATGGCATTTTTTCAGATAAGTGGTCAATCCTTTCGTGGCATCCTTCAGGGCCACCACATTTGGAAAAAATGAAAACCACAAACGATAGGGGATGTTTTAGGTTGTCATTTAAGGCTCATGGACCCAGTTGAAACGCCAATGACCATCTTTTGCGCGGATTACCGCTTTTGCAGACGAGACGGCGAGTTGGCTGCTTTATCTTTTTTCGTGCTTTTCGTGTTTTTCGTGGCTAATAATTGCTGTTTTCTTTTTCATTCATCAAGGCCCTGCCTTTAAAGGCCTTTAAGTACCCCGGCAAAGGGCAAAAAACGGCTATTTGAACCACGAAAAACACGAAAAGCACGAAAAAAAACAGATTACCAAAAAAGCGCCGGAAACATCATTTTGTTCTGGATGCAAAGCTTAAAGTGAGCATGATGCTTAATGCTCCCTTTGAGAAAAAGCTCGACAAATAACTTCTTTTTCAAATGCTTATGGCCCTGCAGCATTCTTTCGTGGCAACAGGTGTTAATAGCTGCTTCTGAAAAAAATCCGGCCCAGCCCGAAAATTTTGCTGGCCAAAAGCTGCTTTGCGCCGAGCCGGGCAGAAGGGTTATTTTTTTGCATCCACTATTGACACAACGCGTTATAAAGGACTATGCTTATGGATGAAAACGAGCGAGCCCTCACTTTTTTGGGGCATTTTGAAAAATGGCGGAAAAAGTCTCCCTTTCTTTTTTTGATTCCCGAACACGGCTTGCTGATCACAGTGAACCGACACCTCCTTATTTTCTCAAAGCTCAAGACCTTTTTGTGGTGCATAACGGGCACGAGGTTTTTCTAAAAAAAATCCACTCCCTTTCTCCTGGCATACCCAGCCTTGGCAATGTTGTTCTTGCGCCGGGGCTTGCCACAAACGCCAACATCTTCCGTATTGATGACATGGGCGGTTTTCTGCGCATGGATCACAACCGCAGCCTTGCCAATATGCTGGCTGCGCGGGGTTTTACGGTTTACCTGTATCATCCCGGCTATACCCAGCGGGTTCATAACCGCTATGTTTACCAGCATTGCAGGGAAAGCCGCTACTATCACCGCCGCCACATGGCTGTCGAATCTCTGGATTTTGACTTTCTTGTGAATGTGGAACTGCCAATGGTGCTTGGCAAGGTGGCCGCAGATTCCGGCGAGGAGGATGTCTCCTGGGTGGGCTATTCCCTTGGCGGAATGCTCATGTACGCATACCTTGCCAGAAACCCCCAGGCAAAGGTGCACAACCTTGCCGCAATAGGCAGCCCCGTCACCTTGAACCAGATATTTATCCGGGCCATTCCCTACACCAACATGGCAACCAAAACGCTGGGCTTTGAAGAGGCCGCGTTTGTTGGGGCCATAAGCCAGAACTTTGTGCCCATAACCCGCCTCATACGGCGGATGCCAGGCTCCCTGCTAAAGGCCAACCCCCTTTCCATGTTTTTGTGGAACCCCTTTAACATCAGCGGCAAGGTCATAAAAATTCTTCTTGGCAAAATTGTGGAGCCGATTCCCAGAAGCCTTGAAAACAGCTTTTCCCAGATGATAGCCAAAAAGCTGGCCTGCCCCATCTACGGCACTTCGGTTTTAAAGAGCATGGATGAGAGCAGACGCCGCAAGACCAACTTTCTTTTCTTTTTCGGCGAAAACGATATGCTGGCCACCCCGGATTCGGTTCTGCT
>JAGVAW010000143.1 GCA_020060085.1 Desulfobacterales bacterium | reverse complement strand
TTCACCAAACTCTGTAGCGCGCTGGGCTGCCTTGGTCATGTCCTCAACAGCTTTGCGGATTTCTTCAACCGACTTGGTGGCCTTCTTCACAGCCTCGCCCTGGGTACGGGCCGAAGCCACAACCTGGCCGCCGACCTGGCCCATTTCACCCACGCGTGCCTGGGCAATGCCTGCCTGCTGGTTCTGCTCGCCAGAGGACTTGCTCATCTGGTCCAGGGCGGCAATGAGGTCCTGGAGCGACTTGTTGGACTCAAGAGCTGCTTCGCGCTGGGCGTTGGAGAGGGATGCAACCTGTGCTGCGGTGCCGCCCATTTCGCCCACTGTTGACTGGATTTCAAGAGCCTGCTTTTCTGCTGCTGCCGCGCGCTCTCTGTTGGCCCCTGCGCGGCGGGCCACTTCGCCTGCACCGCCTGTGACTTCTTCAGAAGCCTTTTGCACCTGCCCGAAGGAGCTTAACAGAACTTCCAGAAGGTCGTTCATGGCCTCTGCCATTTCACCGATTTCGTCCTTGGACTCCACAGGGATATCGTAGGTCAAATCCCGGTCTGAAGCGATTTTGTGAACTGTCTCGGCAATGTTGACGATGGGGCCTGCAATGGTTTTGGATGTGAAGAACCATATAAGGACAGCAGCAAAAAAGGATATGGCAATAACAGCCACAAACAGCCGGTTCACCTGGGAGTTCAATGCATCCATGCGGTTTGTGCTGTCCAAAAACTCCTCAATGTATGAACCAACGCCAATGGTCCAGTCCCAAGGCTCAAAGTATAAAAGGCGGGCCACCTTCAAACGGGCTTCGGGGTCTCCGGGGTTTCTCCAGGGATAGCGAAGCTCGGTAATCTCGCCTCTGGAAGCAGAGGTTGCCTTGCTGATAATCTCGCGGATAAAGAGGTTGCCGTCTTCATCCCTTGCCTCGCCGATGTACTCGCCGTCACGGGTTCCATTTTCGGAAATGACATAGTGATAGCCGCTGTCCAGAACATAAACATATCCGGTGGTGCCAACTTCAATATCGTAGATTGCCCGGTAGAGATCCCGCAGGGCGATGTCAACGGGCAGGCCAATATAAAGAGCGCCTATGATGTCGTTACGGGAATCATAAATAGGCTGATAAGCGCCGATGTGCCACTTGTTGACAACAAAGGAGCGGCCCACAAAGGCCTGGCCTGTCATCAGGTTTGCTATGGGGCGGTTGGGGGTTCCATTCTGGGCTATTGAAGGAATTATGGTTCCCACAGCCCTTGTGTTATCGGGACGCGGAATGTTTGTGGCCACAACAATCATATCGCCCGAAGGCCCAGCTTTCTGGAGAACCGCAAACATGGCCCCTTCTGTAAGGGCCTTCACTGCATCAACAACAGGCACAACCGCAGTCATATCCTGCACCTGGCCCAGCCATTGGCCGCCCACAAGCAGTTTGGGCAGCTCCCTGCGTATCATGCTCTGGGTGAACTGGTTGGTGCCGGTCCATGAAACCGTTTCCTGGCTCAACGAAATGCCGCCAGCTCTTTCAACCAGCTCTTCGGCAATGTTCAGATAAGATTTCATTGTTTTTTGCAGCAGGTTATTCTGAATGTCTGCCATTGCATAGACATTCCGGGTCATGTGATCCAAGTCTGCGTAGGCGAGCTTGACGCTCTCCTCGGTGGAGACCTCCAGCATCTGGCGGTTCTGCATGAACACGATGATGCCGATGATGATAAGCGGCAACAGTGTCAGAATACAACCAACCGTCAGCAGCTTGGTTCTGAGTCTCATGTTTTTGAACATTGGTTTCTTCCTTTCCCTTGGCTGGCTGGTGATAGTTGCAGGCTCGTTTGAAAGCCTCCCTATGGGTTTATGGTTTGGTCCACGCTTAAAGACCCTTGTCTTCCGTGGCGATAATCAGCAAAACTTGAAGTTGACTTAAATAACCGGCTTGGGCAAACAAGGCTCCATGTTCAACATGGTGCCGCATAGACCACACAGCAAAATGCGGGCCAAAATGAATGCAGGATAAATGGCCTTAAAAATAAAGCTGTTGAAATGGTGGTGGGGCTGCAAATGCAAAAAGTGCAAATTTTTGTTACAGGGAATGCAAATTTTTGCAGATTGCCTGCAAGCCCGCCTGCAAAGCAGCCCCAAGCCGTCATCTTTGGCTGGGGCGGGAAACAAAAAAAGGCATCACAAAGGGTTCAAGCGACTTTGCCTGCCAGTCTGATACCAAAAGCCTCTTTACAATTTTCTTAAGATTTTGTGCCTTTTGGCGGGTAAAATTCTGCAAGCACCCAGGGCCATAAGCATTTGGAAAAAATGGAAAACCACAAACGATAGGGGTAGTTTTGGGTTGTCATTTAAGGCTTGTGAGCGCAGTTGAAACTCCAATGACCACCTTTTGCGTGGGTTACCGCTTTTACAGACGAGACGGCGAGTTGGCTGCTTTATCTTTTTTTCGTGTTTTTCGTGGCTAATAATTGCTGTTTTCTTTTTCATTCATTAGGGCACTGCGCAAAGGGCCTTTAAGTGTCCAGGCAAAGGGCAAAAAACGGCTATTTGAACCACGAAAAACACGAAAAGCACGAAAAAACAACTTGCCAAAAAAGCACCGGAACCATCATTTTGTTCCGACTGCAAAGCTTGAAGTGCACATGATGGCTTAATGCTCCCTTTAAGAAGAAGCCCGACAAATAAATCTTTTTCAAATGCTTATGGCCCTGTGCAAGTATCTTAAATCTTTGGCACGGCACAATTCTTGCCATAAAAATGCCGGATTGATTTAACCCTGCTTGCACAGGCTTTAGGTAATGGGAACAGAAAACGGAAATTTATCAGGGCCGCAAGACAGAATGGCCCAAATGCTGGCCGACACGGTGCTTGCATCTGCCAATCCAAGCACGCGTCTGCTTAAAAAGGCCTTTTGGGAGGAGTTTGGCGGCGCTCCGCCGGAGGGGGTTGTAAGCTATTTTTCCGGCAGGCTTCGAAAATCCGAGCTTGATGGCTCCCTGCCCATGAAGGTGCTTGTGGCAATTCCTGAAATCCCGTTGCAGAACAAGCTTAAAGCCATTGTCCAAAAAGGGGGCTTTTTTCCCATTTGCACAGGCAACCAGGAGGACACTTTAAACCTGTGGACAGAGCATGAGCCAGCCATGCTGGTGGCCGATGTTTGCCTTGCAGGTTTTGGCGGAGGAATATTTCTGGAGACCCTGCGCCGCAATGTGGGTGCGCGGCCACCCTACATAATTTTGTGCACAAATATTTATGACGCAAAAATAGCGCCGGTTCTGGAAATGGCTGATGACTGCGCGGCAAAAAGCCTTATGGAGAGCACGCTTGCCCTGCGTCTTTTAATGGGCAAGGCTGTTCTTGGCAGCCTTTATGAGGGTAATTTATCCGGCAGCAACGGCTCTGCTGCCGCCAGCCTTGAAAAATATGTCCGCGCCGTGGCTTATGCTGCCTCGGCAATGGAAGGCTATTCGCAAGATGCGGCAAGACTGCTTGGCCACAACCTGCTTATCAACCGAATGACCGGCAGTTTGCCTTTGCTGCAAAATGCTTCTTCCCTGCCCAAAAGCCGGGGCCTTGCAAATGCCGCAAAGCAGACAACAGCACTGCTGGAGGAAAAAGGCATTTACTCTCTGCTGCCGGAAAGAATGACCGCACAGTTAAAAGGGCTGTGCTCCATAAAGGGAGATGATGCTGATTGAAAAAGGGGGGAAGCGCAATAAGGGCAGGGATTGGCAAGGTTATGCGCCAGCCTGGGGCAGGCCGCTCATTGCGCTGTTTTTTCTGTGCGCTTTTCAAGAATTTTGCGAAGAACCGGCGCAAGCTGGCGTATGGAAATGGGCTTGATCAAAGGCCCGTAAATGCCAAGCCTTTTCATTGAAGATTCCTTCAAAGAGTCATCGTGCCCTGTGCAGAGGATGATGGGAATGGCCGGGTTAATTTCAAGAATTTTCCCGGCAAGTTTTAATCCTGTCATCTTGGGCATGGTCTGATCTGTTATTACAAGGGAAAAGCCCTTGGGGTCTGCTTTCACAAGCTCAAGGGCCTCTGTGGGGCCTGCTGCTTCCGTAACAAAATATCCTAATGTTTCCAGAAGCATTTTGCCTGCATTCCGAAGAAACTTTTCATCATCCACAAAAAGTATGTGCTCGCTGCCCTGGGCCAGATTCCATGAAGCTTCCCGGTCGGCATCATCAAGGGCAGGCCCCTTGTGTACAGGAAAAAACACCTCAAACAGGCTTCCCCTGCCCGGCTCGCTTTCTACGGTTATGGCGCTCTTGTGGCTTTTGACAATTCCATGAACAACGGAAAGGCCTAGCCCCGTACCTCTTTCCGGCCCCTTGGTGGTGAAGTACGGCTCGAAAATGTGCTCAAGGGTGGCTTCATCCATGCCGTGGCCCGTGTCCTGAATTGCTAGGCGCAGGTGGGGGCCGGGCGCAAGCTCTCCGGAGCATAAGGGATTGGCGGAATCAATTTCCACCTCATCAAGGGCAACAATAAGGACTCCGCCTTCTTCACGCATGGCATCCAAGGCATTGGCGCTCAAGTTTAAGATGACCTGGTGTATCTGGGAAAGCTCGCCCAGAATAGGCGGCAGATTGCGCCCGATATGGACCTGAATCTCAATGGTTGCAGGAAGCGAGGCTTCCAGAAGTTTCAAGGATTCCTTGACAACAAGATCCATCTGTATTGGCGCAAGCTGGCTGGCCTCATTTCTGCTGAAGGATAAAATCTGGCGGATGAGATCCCTCGCCCTTTCCGAAGCCTGGAGAACATGGCCCAGGTTTTGCGAAACATCCGGGTTTTCCGGGTTCATGGCCACGGTCAGTTCGGTATAGGCCATTATTGCGCCGAGAATGTTGTTGAAATCGTGGGCTATGCCCCCCACAAGGGTTCCCAAAGCTTCCATGCGCTGGGCCTGCTTTATGCGCATATCTGTTGCCTGACGCCTTTGCTCCTCCTGCTTTTTTTCCGTTATATCGCGGGCTGCATGAACAGTACCCATGAGCTTGCCATGGCTGTCAAACATGGGTGAAACAGCCACATCCAGCCAGCATTCAAGTTTTTCCGCATACAGCTCGCTGGAGGAGGGTTCAAATGTTTTCAGGGCCATTGTGTGCGGGCAATCCGGCGGCGGCTCATCTGCGCCGTGGAAAAGCTCATAGCACTTTTTGCCTATAACCTTGTCATAGTCCATATCAAACTTGTTTTTCATGGCTCTGTTGATGCGGACAACCCTATGGTCCTTGTCCAGTATCATGATAAGGTCTTTAACCGCGTCAAAGGTTCGCTCCCACTCCTTTTTGGCGTTCTCTATGCGCTCCACAATCTTTTCGCTTTGGGTGATATCTTCAAGGCTTCCCACCAGCCAGAGCGGTTTTTTGTCCTGGGCATAGGCCGGAGCAAGGCTCCATGAGCCTGTAATGGTTGTTCCGTCCGCCTTTTTTAACTTGAGTTTTTGCGTGCAGCCATGCCCCTTTTTTGTTACCTGCTTGAGCAAAATTGCCCAGTCAGCCTGGTCCAGGCCAATCTCCACAAGGGTTTTATTGAGCATTTCGTTGACAGAGCCATACCCGCAGGCTTGGGCAAAGGCCAGATTGGTCTGGCGGACTTTCCACTGGGGCCCGTCTGCCAGCAAAAAAATGCCGACATTTAAATTTTCAACCAGAAAGCGGAGGCTTTCCTCGCTTTGGCGCAGCCAGGCCTTTATGCGCCTGCGCTCCTGGCTGTCCATAGCCAGCTTGTTCTCCTGGGCCACAATGCCTGTCAGTCCGCCAAGTATTGTTTCAGCGGCCTTGCGGTCGGTTATGTCGTGCAAAAGGAGAATTGTTTCAGAAGAAGATTTGTTTGAAGTTTTCAGCTCCCTGAAACACAGCTCAAAAACCCTTTGGCCCTTTTTTGTTTCAAGGGCTTTTTCCGTTGAATACTGCCCGGCCCGGCTTGCCTTGAAACCAATGACCTCCTCAACAAGAATTGTGGCAGTCTTGTCTTTTTGGGGCTTTGCAGCCTTGGAGCTGCCGGAAATGGCCGGAATATCAAAAATCTCCCAAAAGGCCTGGTTGGCATTGTGAATCTGGTTGTTGGAGTCAAAAAGAATGGCAGGAGCGTGCAGGCTTTCAAACACGGTGAGATATTTGTCTTTTGCAATTGCGCCAGGCTGGGGGCCTTTTTTGCCGCCCCCGGGCATAAGCGCGCCCAGCTTTTGGGGCCATGCAGGCTCAAGGCCCTGCTCAAGCCTGTCAAAATAACGGTTTAAAAAAAGCTGCCAGAGTTGTTGGGTTTCGTTGTCAACGCCAGCTTCTTCAGCCACATCAAGAAAGGCATGGCGGAAATACTTCATCACCCCAAGAAAAAGACCCAGCGAAACACCTCTGGCGCGGTGCTTGCGGGCTTCCTGGAGCACAAATTCTGCAATGGGGTCGGGCGGCAAATCTGTGCCTGGCGCAGATTCGGCTTCCTGGGCAAAAGAATCCATTGCAAGGCCCATGTTTTCCACAAGGCCAGCAATGGAAGCTCTCCAGGCCCGCTCCAGGGTGGGCGTGTATTTTGCGTATCCACGGGTTTGGGCATAGTGCACCAGGCGGGTAAGAACCCGTGATTCGTGATGGCTTATAAATTCAAGAAGCGGATGCACAGGTCCCCTTCCCCATACAATTTGAATGCTTTTAATAGTATCAAAGCTGCTGTATTGGATGCCAGCTTTTTCGGCAGGGCGGCAAAACAGCCATCCTGCATTGGGCACACCAGCCAGGGTGTACCAGCTTTTCTGCGGCAAGATTACAAAAATTAACAGGAAAATCAAGTAAGCTTAAGTTGCGGGCATTCATTAAAGATAGAATAAAGAGATGGGCAGGCTTAAAAGCAGGGCAAGGCAATTTGGCCCATAAAAACGGCTGGCAATGCAGAGCCAATGGAAACCTTTTGACTCAACCGCCCTGCATCTTTAATTAAAATTATTACAGCCGGTAAATACAATGCTGTTTGATTATAATTTGTCACTCAATTTGTTTGACATGGAATGCCCAAAGATGGTTTGTGTCTGAACCTTATTATTGCTTAATTATAAATTTTATTTTTTTCACCAACGCATGTCTGCCAATGGGGCCTGAACCATGCCTCATCATGCCAAATTCATTTAACCAGAATAATTCATGGAAAAATTCGCCGGTTAGAATATGGAAAATATTTTCAGGGCTAAACAAAAAATGCCCGGTTTATGTGGAAAGCAAGTTGCTGGGCATCCCCCTCCCAGTGCACTTCAAAGGCATTGGCAATGCCGGATGCCATTTCAGGGCACAAGCAGGTTGGGGGAGACTGAATCATGCAGGTTCCGCCTTTGTTGATAAGGCTTCTGCTTCCTGCCAGGCCATCGCCGCCCCTGCCGGAAAGCACCACACCAACCGAGCGGACCCCTCCGGCAACACCCAGGGAGCGAAGAAGCACATCCCCGGCCAAAGAGGTTTTTGGCCCCTTTTCCACAGAAAGCCTTGGAAGGCCAAAATGCAGGCGGACTTCCACCTGCTCATCGGCTGAAGCGATCCAGCAGTTTCCCGGCGCAAGCACGGCCTTATCCTGCACCCGCATAATGTTTACGCGGCTGTATTGGTCCAGGTATGAGGCAAAGGCATCCACATGGTCTGACGGCTCCCATAGCCATGCCACAAACCCGGCTGCCAATTTCTCGTGAAGATGGGGCAAAAGCTGGAGCAGTGAGGAATAGCCACCCTCTCTGGCCACAAGGCCAAAAAGATAATGGTTTTGGGAGGCCCGTGCCGCCTTCAGGCTTTTATCCTTGCTCGCCACCTGCCTGGTGTAGCGAAGCGCGCCCACCCGAACAACAGCGGCAAGCCTTATTTTGCGGACAAGGACCTCGGACTGCTCATCTGCCGATTGCGCAGACAGGCCAGAGGGCTTCTGGATGAAATCCACGGCCCCGAAGCGCAGGGCTTCAAAGGTAAGGGTTGCCCCTGCCTTTGTGAAGGCGCTGAACATGAGCACAGGCGTGGGCCGCCGGATCATAAGGTGCTTTAAGGTTGTAAGCCCGTCCATCACCGGCATGTTCACATCCAGCAGAACCACATCCGGCAACAGGGAGCCGACAAGCTCCAGAGCCTGTTTGCCGTCCGCAGCCTCTCCCACAATCTCTATGTCTTGGGCTGCTTCCAGCATTTTGCGGATGATTTTGCGGAACACCTTTGAATCATCCACAATCAAAAGTTTAATTGCCTTATTCATCCAACCCCCAAAAGGCCTTACTGTTTTTCAGCCAGCTGCCCGGCTGCATCAAGAAGCATGGCAGCAAGATAGGTCTTGAGCTTTTGCGTGTCCCCGCCGGAATCCATAAGCGCAAGCCCGTGAATAAGCAAAGGGGACTTTTCATCAGCAACCGCCATAACAACCCGCCCCAGGCTGCCGGTCAGCTCTGTGTGGGCAATAGCCCCAAGACCGGCCTTTTGCCCTGCCCTGCATGACAGCCGTAAAACATTGTTAAGGCCGTAAGCAGCCTGAATCAGCCTGGCGGTTTCATCGCTGGAATCGCAGGCCAGGACCTCGCCTGCAAAGTTTACCAGCACAAAGCTTTTGTAGCCCTCAAGGGTTTTCAGCTTTTCCAGGTGAGGCGCCAGGCGGTCTTCCAGGCCCGGCACAGGCTCCACATTCAGGGCTGTTTCCTTAATTCTCTCATGGATAAGGAAATCAGGCTGTTTGGCAGCATCATCAGCAGCCTTTTTCCCGGCAGAGGAATTTTCTGCAATAACAGGCTCAATAGCCGCAGCCTGCCCTTTTAAAATGGTCAGAATTTTTTTGCCAAGCTCGTCAAGCTCAAAGGGTTTTTGCAGAAAATGCAGCAAATGCCCGGCAACAGGAAGCTTGTTTTTATCAAGAGCTTCCTCCGACATCACAAGGCATTCCACAGAAGGCCTGTTCTGTGCCACCCAATCCAAAAGGCCGGCAAGACCCAGGCCCGAAATCTCGCTGTCTGCCACCAGCAGGCGGATTCGCCGGGCGTCCATGAACTCCAGGGCCTCCTCCCGGCTGGAAACATCAAACACATTCATTTCCCTGCTGTAATCCAGCAGGCTTTCTGCAAGCAGGCTTCTCAATGCCGGGTTCTGCATAACAACAAGCACAATGTCCATGTTCGCCTCAATATTTTTTGCAGGCCTGTTAACCGCCTATGTTAGGCTTTTTACAAGGGTTTCAAATATATGGTGTTTCTGTTGAATGCAAAAAACAGGCCACGGAAAAGAAACTTGTTTCCCTGCTTCCATTTTAAGTTTCCCCTCCATTTGATTTTTGGCTGCATAAAAAACTCCGGCGGATTTTTACGATTTTTCTGGCGCTTTTTTTGCATAAGGTTTGCATCAGGAATTTTAAGACAGATTTTTTTGGGCCGACAGGCTGCCATCCAATCAAATGGAAGAAAAGCTTTTTTAAAGCAGCAGGCCGTTATGAGGCTTTGGGTCAACGGAAGATATTATGCAAGACACCCAGATTAAAGTGCTCCTGGTGGAAGATGATCCTGCAATGAGGGATGTTCTTCACAAGGCGCTTTCCCAACATAAGGAATCTTACCAGTGCCTGGTGGCCAAAAGCGGTGATGAGGCCCTTGACATTCTGGGCAGCCATGCCGTGTCCCTTGTTATTTCCGATGTGATGATGCCGGGAATGTCGGGCCTGACCCTGCTTAAAAAAATCCGCGAAAAACACCCCAACACAGATGTGGTGCTGATGACAGGTTATGGGTCCGACAGGGTGCGCGAGGAGGCCCAGACCAGCGGCTGCAACCTTTTTCTTGAAAAGCCTTTCAGAATAAACGATTTGCAGCGCTGCATAAGCGAGTTTCTTCAAAGAAGGAGCGGCGGCTTTGACGGAACCTTGAGCGGAATTGTCCTCACAGACCTTATTCAGATGTGCTGCATGGCCACCCTGTCCACCTCCATCCGCGTAACCAACGGCATGGAAACAGGCTTCATCCACATACACAAGGGCGAAATTGTTCACGCAGGGACTGATACGGTCCAGGGAGAGCGTGCATTTTATAAGATCATGTCCTGGGGCAAGGGAAAGTTTGAAACCCTTGCGCCGGTTTACAGCGTGCCCAAAAGCATCCACTCCAACTGGCATTCACTGCTTATGGAGGCTGCCCGCCAGGAGGACGAGAAACAGCAGGCGCAAGATTTGCAACAACCCGAAGAGCCATTGCCAGCGGAGGCGGACAAAGCCGCCTCTCCAGTCCGGCGAATTTTGGTGGTGGATGACTCTCTTGTGATGTGCAACGCCCTTTTGGAAATAATTGAAAGCCACAGCAGCATGGAGGTGGTTTCTGTTGCCAGAAACGGCGAGCAGGCCCTTGAAATGATGGCCCTCCACAAGCCTGACTGCATAACCCTGGATGTGAATATGCCTGTCATGGGCGGTTCCACAGCCTTAAAGCACATAATGATAAAAGACCCATGCCCTGTTGTCATCATAAGCAATGTTGCAAGTGACGGATGGCGCAACATCATGGATTTCATCATGCTGGGGGCAGCAGATTTCCTTGCCAAGCCTAAAAGGGCAAAGGATATGGATGAACAGCGCCAAGCCATTGCGGACCGGGTGTTTGCAGCCTCGCAAGCAAAGCTTGAGCGCTTTAAAAGAACCCGCCTTCCAGCCCGGCAGGAAAATCAAAAGCAACCCGCGCAAACACTTCCCAAAAAGATTTCCCTGGTCTGCTCTGGAGCAGGAGGCCACTGGGAGTTGATAAGCCTTGTGTCATCCATGCCCCAAAACGCCCAATCCTGCATGGTCTTTTTTCAGGCCATGCCCAGTGAATTCAGCCGCCGCCTGGCAGCCTTCCTCCATGAGAAGAGCATACTGCCCGTTTTTCCGCTTTCAGATGGCACACCCCTTTTGGCCGGGTGCTGTTACATCGGCTCCAGCGAGCAGACCGGGGTTTTCTTGCGGGAAAACGATTCTTTGATTTGGAAGGAAAATGCCGCTCAGCAACAGGAGCAGGGGGGGGCGCTGGCCCTGGCCCTTGAATCTGCAACCGCCGTAACAAATGAGCGCGTGGTGCTTGGGCTTTTGTCCGGGGCGGATATTGCAGATGCCGCGCAAACAATTGATGAGGGCAGGGGGAAATTTTTTGTTGTCTCCCGCAGGCCCCAGGACTGCATGGTGCCCGAACCTCTTATGCAGGCCATTGAGGCAGACCTGGTGGATATGCAGGAAGACATGGACGGCATCCGCTCCATTCTGGCTGACGCATAGGTGCAAAATTATATTCCGGCTGCACCAAATCCCTTAATCACAAGGGAAAAAGGCAGTCCCCTCCCCTCCTTTTTACATCTGCATTTTTCCGGCGCTGCGCGCAAAAATCCGTATGTCTCCATAAACCCATAGCTCATGACTCCTGCTTAAAAACTTCACACCCAGGGCAAAATGATGGTTCCGGTGCTTTTTTGGCAATCTGGTTTTTTTCGTGCTTTTCGTTTTTTTCGTGGTTCAAATAGCTGTTTTTTACCCTTTGCCGGGACACTTAAAGGCCCTTTGCGCAGTGCCCTGATGAATGAAAAAGAAAACAGCAATTATCAGCCACGAAAAATACGAAAATATATAAAGCAGCCAACTCGCCGTCTCGTCTGTAAAAGCGGTAATCCGCGCAAAAGGTCGTCATTGGCGTTTCAACTGGGTCCGTGAGCATTAAACGACAACCCTCAAACCGCCCCTATCGTTTGTTGTTTTAATTTTTTTCCAAATGCACTGGCCCTGTAAAAAACCCTGTTGAGCTTGAAATAAAAACCATTATTATTTAATATGTTTCAGCTTGAATTTACAGTATTTATGTAGCACATGGGCATCATATTTTTGGCATGGCCTTTGCTACAAAAATTTGTAGATGAAAAGACCTTGAAGTTTTTTTAAGTTTTTCAGGCCCTGTCCGGGTGCATAATTGTTTTGGTTTGGCATAACTTGAGCTTTTGGTTTTTCCGCCCCAAAGGCTGGCTGAACCTTAACTGCCAATTTTTATGGAAAGGTTTTTCTTAACGCCATGCAAGAAGAAATCTCCAACCCCAAAAGTGCAAAAAGCCCTTTGATTTTTGTTGTGGATGACGAGGCCATTCTTGCTGACGGCATAGGCAAATACCTTGAGCGAAGATTCAGGGTGAATGTGTTTTACCGTCCTGCTGATGCCCTTATTGCAATCAAGGCAAATCCGCCGGATCTTGTGCTGCTGGATTTGAATATGCCCGGTATGAGCGGCCTTGACCTGCTTAAAAAGATCAAAAAG
>JAGVAW010000242.1 GCA_020060085.1 Desulfobacterales bacterium | reverse complement strand
CGCAGGGGCGGCAGGGTTAAGGTAACCACATTGAGCCGGTAGTAGAGATCCTCCCTGAAGCGGCCCTGGCTCACGGCCTTTTCCAGGTCCCGGTTGGTGGCTGCAACAATGCGCACATCAACGGGAATAGGCTCCCTCCCACCTAATCGCTCTATGCTCTTTTCCTGGAGCAGGCGCAGAATCTTGGACTGGATGGCAAAGGGCATATCTCCGATTTCATCCAAAAAAATCGAGCCTCGGTTGGCCCGCTCAATTTTACCCACCCTGCGGCTGGCAGCACCTGTGAATGCGCCTTTTTCGTAGCCGAAAAGCTCGCTTTCCAGCAGGGTTTCGGGAATTGCCACGCAGTTTATGACAAGAAAGGGGCTGTCTGCCCTTGCGCTGTGCTGGTAGAGGGCACGGGCCACAAGCTCCTTGCCTGTGCCGGATTCCCCCCTTATTAGCACTGTGGCGTCCGTGCCAGCCACCCGGCCTATGGCCTTATAAACCTCCTGCATGGCCGGGCTTGCGCCGATGAGGGCATCCTGGGTCTGGCTCTGGGGGGCCTTGCCCACAGCCACGGGCGATTGCATGAAGGCCCCGGCTTTTAAGGCCTGGCTGATGAGTTCCAGCACAGCAGGCACATCAAAGGGTTTTGTCACATAGTCAAAAGCGCCCATTTTGGTGGCCTCAATGGCCGTGTCTGTTGTGCCAAAGGCTGTCATTATGATCACAGGCATGGCGGGCCTGGCCTTTTTCATCAACTGATAGGCAGTAAGCCCGTCCATGCCGGGCATCCGCACATCCATGACAACGCAGTCAAACGGCTCTGCCTTCACCGCCTCCACCCCTGCCTCGCCCGTTGCGGCACTTTCCACCTGGTGGCCATCCTGAACAAGAATCTTGGCAAAGCTGGCCCTCAACTGGGGGTCATCATCAACAATTAAGATTCTTCCCATGCCTTTTCCTCCCTGCAGGGCAGAACAATGCGGAAAATTGCGCCTTTTCCGGGCAAAGATTCCAGGGATATGGCCCCTTCATGCTCGGTAACTATGCGCCGGGCAATGGAAAGCCCAAGCCCTGTGCCTTCCTCCTTGCTGGAGAAAAAGGGGTCGAAGATTTTGTCTGCCATGTCTGGCGGCACGCCGGGGCCGCTGTCCTCCACAGTTACGGCCACAGCAGAGCCAAGAAGCGGGTCTTCAACCTTTTCCTCGGTAATTTTTATGGACCCGCCCTCGCCCATTGCATCGCAGGCGTTGATGATAAGGTTGACCAGCACCTCCTTCATCTGCTCGGGGTCAGCATTCATGCGGGGCATACGGTAGCGCCTGGAAACGGCGATTTTCGTGCTGTAACTCTCCAGCCTGTGGCGCAGAAGCTCAAGGGTGTTGTCAACAATGTCGCTTATACTGACCCTTTGCATGGAAAGGCGCGGAGGCCGGGCAAATTCCAGAAAGTTGGCGATTATTGTGTCAAGGTGGCGAATCTCCTCGGATATGACTGCAAAGTCCTCCTTTTGGGCAGGGGTGAGAACTATGCCCCGCTCCAGGGAAAAAAGGCGCATTTTTACCGATGTGAGGGGGTTACGGATGCTGTGGGCCACGCTGGCCGAAAGCTTGCCCACAAGCGCCAGCTTTTCGCTCATGAGAAGGTGCTCTCGACTTTTGGCAAGCTTCTGGTAGCTTTGGTCCACCTCATCGCGTAGGGTTTTCATGCGCTGGCCCACAGCCTGGACCTCGTTGCCTGCAGGCGGTCGGCCATCTGGCCTTTCAGGGTCGACAAGCTGCCGCAGGGGAATTAAGACCTGTTTAAGCAGGATGAAGCCTAGCAAAAGCCCCATGCCCACGGCGAAGGGCAGGGCAATGGCTGTCAGCAGGGTTACGCGCTGAACATTTTTGCTGTAATTCCGTTGGGTTCTCAATATGCTCTGCTCGTGCAGGGCCTTGTATTGCTCGCAAAGGTTTATAAGCTCCCCAAACTCGCCCCGCACGGCCCAGTGGCGGGCCGCGCCAGCATCCCGCTGGCCTGCCGTGTAAAGGTCTATGACCTGCTGCCGGTTGTGGATATATCGCAGGTAAGAGGACTCAAGGATGTTAAGAATGGAAATGGCCTGGGAAAGATAGGCCGACTCCCTTGCCCGCACAACCCCCTGCTCAAAGGCATGGTGATACTGGTCTAGCCGGGTCAGCCATTGGGGGTTGGCGTCCAGAAAATAGTAGGTGGCATGGCCCTTTTGCATAACAAGGGCGGTTTCCAGGGCCTGGGCCGCCTTCAGGGCGTTTATGTCCCTGTCCACCAAGGCCGTGTACAGGCTGCGGGTTTGTGAAATGTAGGCAATGGTGACAGCCGCACCCATAACATTGGCTGCTATCAGCGATGCAAGCAGAACAAGTATTCGGGTTCGTAAAGTTAAGCGGGTAAGCATGGCAATTAAGCCTTTTTTCAGAGCTCATTTCAAGAATAGTTTAATCGCGAGATTGAGTGAAAATTCAAGAGCAAGGATTGAGGGGGTTTTGCAGCCAATCGCAGAGGAAACCTATTTTTGAAATGGGTTCTAATAAGGAACAGGTCCAATTCTCCGCAGCCTGCTGCGAAAAGCTTCAATTGCCCTTCAATGCCCTTCCAAAAATCGTCTTTTCCACAAAGCCTGGAACAGGGAAAAATGTCAAGAGCAACAAGGGGAAATAACCCGCTTGATTCATCGGGTTTTTTAAAGCATCTGATTTTGGTTCTTGCGGGAATAGT
>JAGVAW010000268.1 GCA_020060085.1 Desulfobacterales bacterium | reverse complement strand
CTGCGGGTACATTGTGCCCTCCTTGGCTAACGCGCTGATGAACACGGGCTTCATTAAGGCAGGGGTCAAACAGGTGGATGTAAATTAGAATGATTTTATATCCATAAGCTTTGGCCATAGCCAGAAAGTCAATTTTGGATTTGTGGGAAAAGACCGTCTCAAAGCAAAAAGAAATGCCCTCCTTAACCAGGCCTTCCCTGATATCTGACGCCAATGTTGCGGCCTCGTAGCTGGCCTGCTCCGGGTTGTCCGGGTCAATTTCCCTGGCAATGAGATCCGAGTTAACAAACAGGATGCCGCGGCAGGACAGATATTGATCAAAGAAAGTGGATTTGCCTGTGCCGTTACCTCCGGCCAGAACCCAGATTTGTTTCGTGTCAGCCATCAGACAGCCTCAAATCTGCCGTCTTTAAATCTTCCGGTCTGCCTTTCCCCTGTCCGGGTATTAACTTTGTCTAGAAGGCCGGATTTGCTTTGGCTGGCTTCAAAATAAAAAGGCGCGGCTGTTACCGGCTTGCCGGAAAAGCCCCTGGCCCTGTCAGCCTCAAGCGCATTCAAAACAGAATCAGGATCAACGGAAATGCTTGGAGTGGACTTAAGATGGATCTCTTTTAGGCCCTGGGTTACTGAAAACGCTTCCGCAGCACTGATTTTGGAAGCAATGGTCATGCCCAGCTTTGCCCAATATTGAATCTGCTCGTTTATGGACCTGTGCTCCACCCTGGCCCGCCGTTTGGCCTGGAGTAACAGGCTTTCATCGATTCGTAAGGATTTGGTTCCCATAACTGCCCCCTTCGCGCAAGTCATTTTGATGCTAAAAGCATCAAACCGATGCAGTCTGCCACAACATACTATCTTCCCTGTTTCACTTTGTCAATCCAAATACACCTTTACGCCTCTTTTGCAGAAGCCCTTTTATCAAAAGCATCTGATTTTACTGGACTTTATGCACCTTGCCGGAATTTGCCATCGACAAGCCCTTGAGCTGGACTTATCTTAAAAAAATAGGGAAAAGTTCTTGTTTTCAGGTGCGCAGATATTCAAGATTTCCCTGTTAAGGCAAGCTTTGAGATTCTTCTTTGGAACCTTTTTTAGATGGATTGCAATATTTACTGACAGCCTTTTATTTTCAGGAGCAGCCATGAAAAAAACATTTCGCAGCTTTTTGATAGCAGCCCTTTGCCTTGGGGTGTTTGCCGCATTATCCGGCCCGGCCCATGCAAGCTGGCTGGAAAGTTTAAAGAGCATATTCGGCGCAGCGGGCCAGGAGAGAGTTTCAACAGAGCCAACCCCGGCAAAAGAGCCGGCGCAAAAGCCTGTAAGAACCCAGGCACAAACCCTTACCGCCCTGGAAATGACAGGCGGAATAAAGGATGCCCTTATTCAGGCGGTCAATGTAACTGTGAGTCAGCTTGGGCAGCAGGACGGTTTTTTGGGAAATGACTTGGTGAGAATTCCCATGCCTGAAAGGCTTGTACAGGCCGAGCAGCTTTTGCGGAAAACGGGCCAGGGGTATTTGGCAGATCAGTTCATTGCTAGCATGAACCGGGCTGCGGAAACAGCCATCCCTAAAGTTACCGGAATTTTTGCAGATGCAATCTCTGCCATGAGCATTGAGGATGCGGCCAAAATCCTCACAGGCCCGGAAAATGCAGCCACAGAGTATTTCCGCAGCAAAACCGGCCCAGCCCTTTTTGCCCAAATTCAACCCATTGTAAGGCAGGCAACAGATACGGCTCAAGTCACTCACTATTACAAGCTGATGACCGACAGGGCACAGGCCTTTTCTCCCCTTGTTGCTGCATTTACTCCAGATCTTGATTCCTTTGTCACCGAAAAGGCTTTGGACGGCTTTTTTGTTGTAATGGCAGTTGAGGAGCAAAAAATCCGCCAGGACCCTGTGGCCCGCGGAACGGAGCTTGTAAAAAAGGTATTTGGAAACATTGGAAGCATTTTGGGCAAGTAGTTTGGTCAGACCGGCAATTGTTAAGCCGAAATCTGTTTTTTTGCATCCTGCTGTTGCCCGGTCTCCGGGCCAGGACAAGGGGGAGCGCCATGAAAACTTTGCTCAAGGTCATTGCAGGGGTTTTTGCTGCTGTATTTATTCTTGTGGCTGCCCTGTTTGCCTGGGTTGCCTTTGTGTTTGACCCCAATGATCACAAGGATCGCATATATGCCGCTGTGCATGATGCAACGGGCAGAAGGCTTTCCATTGATGGGGATTTGTCACTTTCCTTTTTCCCGCGCCTTGGGGTTGACCTGCCTGCCCTGGCTTTAGAAAACGCACCGGGTTTTGACAAGGCACCCATGCTTGCCATCGAGTCTGCCTCTGCCGGAATTGAGCTGCTACCCCTTTTTAAAAAGCAGGTGAGAGTGGGCAAGGTGCGCGTAAATGGCCTGGCAGTCAACCTTGCCGTAAATAAACAGGGTCAAAACAACTGGCAGGACATTGCTGACAGGCTTGCATCCGATAAAGAGCCTGCAAGCAAAACCGAACCCGCAGAAAAAGGGGATGGCTTTGAGGTGCAGGATTTTTCCCTTGCAGGCATAGAAGTGACAGGTGGAAGGCTTTTTTATGATGACGCAAAGGAAGGCGTAAAATATTTGGTTCAGGACTTAACCCTTTCAACCGGGGCCATTGAGCAAAACAAGGATACCTCCTTTACAGCGGGCCTGACCCTTGTGGCAAGCGAGCCGGAAGTGACCCTGGCAATTTCTGCCAAAGGCGTGCTGGCCTTTGACCCCAAGGCACAAACCCTTGCCCTAAAACCCCTGGAAGCAGACTTTGATGCTGCGGGCAGCGTTGTGCCCGGCCAAAGGCAACAAGGCCAATTGCTTGTAAGGGCGATTCTGGACAACAAGGCAAACACCCTTAACATAAGCGAGCTTTTGGCAAACGCAGCCGGGGCAAAAATTTTGGCAAACGCCTCTGTAAGGGGTCTGGATGAGCAAATTGCCTACACCGGCAACCTTACCCTTGAGAAAACCAACCTTAAAAACCTGCTGGCAAAACTTGGAACAAGCATTGAGACAGAAGACCCAAAGGTCCTTTCATCTTTAGAGGCCAAAGCCGCCTTTTCCGGCGGCAAAGACAATATCAGTCTTACAGGCATTAACGCCAAACTTGATGACACCACCCTTTTGGGCAGGGCTTCAATAACAGACTTCTCCAATCCGGCCATAAGCTTTGATATTGAGGCTGACTCCTTAAATGCGGACCGCTATCTGCCCCCGTCAACTGACAGCCAAAAGCAGAAGGATGCAGGCAAAAAGGAGCCTTCAACAGAGCAGGAAATCCCCATTGAGGCTTTGAAAAAGCTTAATCTTGCCGGCAGCGCCCGCCTTGGCGAGCTTACTGTCAAAAAGATTACCACAAGGGATGCTTCCGTAAAAATAACCGCCAAAAACGGCCTTATACGCCTGGAAAACCTGAATGCAGATTTCTACCAGGGAAAAATTGCAGCCACAGCAACTGTTGATGCAAGGCAGACACCCATAAAAATAAGCTTTGCTCCAAAGGCGGATGCCATTTCCTTTGGCCCTTTGCTTGCCGATTTTTTGGGCAAGGAAACCCTCACAGGCCTGGGCCGCTTTTCTGCGGATATTTCCGCAACTGGGGCCACGGTTTCCCAGTTGATCAAAAGCCTTGGCGGAAACGCAGCCTTTTTGGTGGAAAACGGCTCTGTGAAGGGCATAAATGTGGCCGAGCTTGTGCGCGGGGCCTGGGCAATGGTTAAGGGCGAGCAGCAGCAGGTGGAAGGCAGCCAGGGCCAGACCGATTTTGTATCCCTTGCTGCGAGCATAGGCTTTGACAGGGGTATTGCCAAGAACTCGAATCTGGCGCTTGCCTCGCCCCTGTTCAATATCTCCGGCAAAGGACAGGCGGATCTGGCAAACAAAACCGTGGATTACCTCATACAGGCCAATGCAACCCAGGCCCTGCAGGGGCTTGGCAGCATAGGGGGGATCAATCTTTCCACAGTGCCTGTTCCCATTGCCATTGTTGGGAGCTTTGAAAAGCTTTCTTACAGGCCTGATGTAAAGGCCCTGGCCCAATCTCTGGTGCAGAGCCGGGCAGGCGAGGCCCAGCAGAGAATAACCGAAGCCCTGCCCCAGGAAATAAGAGGGCTTCTGCCGGGGTTCGGGCAAAAGCAGACCCAGCCGCCCCAGGATGGCGCGGACGCCAAGGCCGGGGAGCAGACCAGACCCCAGGATCCTGTGGATGCCATAAAAGGATTGTTCAGGTAGAAAAAGCGCCAAGTCGCAATTGCAGGCAACAAGGATTTGCACCTGCCTGCATATATGCCGCCCCTGCTTCTGCAAGGCAGGGGCGGCTTTTTTTTGCAAAGGGTATCGTGTTTTGCCTGCCAATAATAAAGACACCGCAAAACTGGCAGCCCAAAGCCTGGGTAATTGCCTGCCTGCCTTGCATTTTAAGGCCTTCTGGGGTAATTATTGCAATATCAGGAAATGCTTTTAGCGTATTTGCGGCTTTTTTAAGTTTTGGCAGTCCCTTTGCAGACAAGGCGGAGTCTTGACCCCCGTTTTCCGCTTGCTTCCGGAGTTTTTTTCATGGGCCTGCTGCTCATCTTCGGCGCTGTGCTTCTTGTGCTGGCAGGGGTCTTTTTTGCAAGGGCCGCTAAAAGCCGCCGCCGGGCCACGCTTTTTGAAAAGCCCTTTCCAGGGCAATGGCAGGAGCTTTTACAAAAATCCGTGCCCCTTTACCGCTGCCTGCCCCATGAGTTAAAGGCCCCCCTGCATGGGCTTGTGAACATTTTTTTGGACGAAAAGAATTTTGAAGGCGCGGGCGGTTTTGTAATAACAGACTCCGTGCGCCTTGTTGTGGCGGCCCAGGCCTGTATGCTTCTTCTGGGCAGCCGCCCAAAGGAGGTCTTTCCTCTTCTCAAAAGCATTGTGATTTATCCGGGCGCTTACAGGGTTGTGGAAGAAGAGGCAATCGGCGATATTGTGGTGAAAAGTGATGAGGTGTGGGTGGGCGAATCATGGGCCCAGGGAACCCTTGTGCTTGCCTGGGATCAGGTTGAATATGAAATGGCCAACCCTGACGAGGGCACCAATGTCATTCTCCACGAGTTTGCTCATCAGCTTGATGCCCAGAACAGCGCAGCAGATGGCCTGCCGCCCCTGCCCGGCCCGGAGATGGCCAAAAAGTGGCAGGAGATTTTTGGCAGAAGCTACCAAAAGCTGGAAAGCGATTTGAAGGCAGAGCGCCAAGCGGATTTTGATGACTACGGGGCATCACACCCTGCGGAGTTTTTTGCAGTTGCAACAGAAGCCTTTTTTCAGACCCCCAAAAGGCTCAAAACCCGTGTACCGGAACTTTACGGGCTGCTTGTGCATTTTTACGGGCTGGACCTATTGGCCCTGAACTGCAAGCCCAAAAAGCCCATTGAACAGACAAGGAGAAATCCATGAGCAATAAAGCCTGCGCCAGCACCCTTGCCTGGACACAAAACAAAAGGGTGAGCGAGCTTGTTACAAACACAAACGCACAATGCTTTTTAAGGTGCCGCACCAAAACCCCTGTGTGCGAAGTTTTTGATGCGCCCTTCACTTTTTTGGAGGATGCCCAGGACTTTGTTTTTGAAAGCCACCCGGAAGCTGCGCGCCAACTGCCAAAAATCATCAACAACCCTGCCCAGCGGGTTAAGGGCGCATCTTCCCTATCTTCGGAAAAGGAGGCTTCCTGCACCAAAAAAAGGCGCATAGGTGTTGTGTTTTCAGGCGGGCCTGCCCCGGGCGGGCACAATGTAATTGCCGGAATTTTCGATTCTGCCAAAAAGGCCAACCCGGACAATGAAATCTATGGCTTTCTAATGGGGCCAGATGGCGTGATTGAAGGCGAATACACGCCCATAACACAAGAGCTTGTTGACCGATACCGCAACCTTGGCGGCTTTGGCATGATAAAGACAGGCCGCACAAAGATTGACAGCGCCGAAAAGATGGAGCTGTCCCGTAAAACCCTTATGGATGGAGGGTTTGACAGCCTTGTCATAATCGGCGGAGATGACTCCAACACCAATGCGGCCTTTCTGGCCCAGGAGCTTTTTGACCAGGGCGTGCAGGTGATCGGCGTGCCCAAGACCATTGACGGCGATATACAGGTGCGCGATGCAACAGGCAAAGTTCTCTGCGCCATGTCCTTTGGTTTTCACACGGCTGCAAGGTCCTTTGCCCAGGCTGTGTCAAACCTCTGCACCGATTCATGCTCTGATGTGAAATACTGGCACATCTGCAAGGTCATGGGCCGCGTGGCAAGCCATCTTGCCCTTGAGGTGGCCCTCCAGACCCATGCCAACATCACCCTCATCGGCGAGGACCTTGCAGAATATGTGGATGAGGCCCGCCTGGAAGCGGGCCGAAAAAAAACCGGGCAGACCGATTACCTTGCATACGGCATGACCCTGCGCCACCTTTCGCGCGTTGTATGCGACTGCATTGTGCGCAGGGCCGCTGTGGGCAAAAACTACGGGGTGATTGTAATTCCCGAAGGCGTGCTGGAGTTTATAAATGAAATCAATCACTTCATCATAAAGCTCAACACCATAATCGCAGAATACAATGCTGCCCACGACACAATTTTCCACAACGACTTTGTTCTTCTTGAAGAAAAGCTTGACTACCTTCGCCGTCTGGCAAGGCGCTCGCGGGAGGACCCGGAATTCACCCTCTGGAACACGCGGGATGACGACCTTTTCAATGACATCCCAGGCTTTTTCCAGGAGGGCCTGCTCATGGAGCGGGACAGCCACGGCAACTTTCCAT
>JAGVAW010000127.1 GCA_020060085.1 Desulfobacterales bacterium | reverse complement strand
TGATGACCGGCTTGATTTTGCACACGGGAAGCGCCGCTGCAATGGCATCTATGTTGGATGTATCCAAAAACAGGGGAATGTCGCTCACAACTTCCTGAACAACTTCCACAACCCAGGGCATAAGCTCATGGCCGTCCTTCTTGGCAGGCCCAAGGTTGATGTCAATGAAATCCATCCCCGCTTCTTTCTGAAAAACAGCCTCTTCCTGCAAGGGGCCTTTTTCCCTGGCCTTGAAAGCTGCGCCAATCTTTTTGGAAATTACATTAAGGCTTTCTCCGATAAGTAACATTTGTTCCTCCCGATTCTGGGTGTTATATGCCTTCCCGCGTTTAGCCTTCCAAAAGCAGGAAGGCCCGTCCTTTTACCGGGACTTTAAAAATGCAGGAATATGTGCAGCTTCCCGTGGCCCGACAACAATGTCCCAGCCGGGAAGCTCTTCTTCCATATCACCGACAATGGCAGCAGCAAAGCCGGGAATGATAACCGTCTTGTTCTTCACTTTGTCTGCAATGCCGCTCTTTTTGATGAACACGCCCACATCATCGCCGGAGAACTTGCCCGCAGCCCAGGCTGTGAGCACGGAAAGGCCTTCGGAATCCTTGATGAGCAGCCATGCCGGAACCTTGCTGCCTTCCACTTCGCCGGAAACGATGAAGTAGGTAAGGGCAAAGTTGGTCGTGACCAGGACCGGGGAATTCTCGTCCGGGTTGTTGATGGGGTAAATGCCTTCCGTGACCGTCATGGGGCGCTGCGGGTCCGTGAAGATGTTAAGCCGCTCAAGAAGCAACGGGAACAGGGACTCGCCCTTGAAATCCGACAGGACAATGATGCCTGCATACTTGGCAATGTGCTGGGCCGCGATGAGGGTTTCCACATCCAGGTTGTCTGCCATTTCGCAGGCAAAGCAGATGGTGGGGAAGCCCAGTGAGCGGTTGCCCTTCTTGAGGGCCGCCCTGCGGATAAAGACATTGTCTTGAAGGGACTGCTTTGGCTCGCGGGTGCCGGGATCCAGCACAAGGTCCTTAAGGCCCATTGCCGTGAGCTTGTCGCTCAGGGCAATGAGATCGTCAATGGAGTCGGCCTTGATGGCCAGGGCTGCATCAGCCTCTTTGGCCAGCTTGCCCATTTCCTCGGCATTGGCCTGGGTTGCCGCATAGAGCAGGGGCCTTTTGGGGCCGCAGGCTGCTGCGCCGGCCTTGAGGACAGCCGCATCATCGCTGATGAGAATGGGGTTGAACTCCGAGGTTTCGCAAACAGTCTTGGCAACAGCAGCAAAGGCATCTGCACCCTTGCCTGCATCCTTGATGGCCACAAACTCCGGGCGCAGGTTCAGGCCAACGCGCTCGTACTGAAAAGCGTTGAAAGCCGTAAGCTTGGCAGCAAGGTCAGCTTTGGAAATGTCCGAACCTACAAGCGCAGCCAGACCTGTGGGGTTGAAAAAGGTTTTTTCGTGGCGGTACAAAACAGTTTCGCCGCCAACAGTGCGCTCCCGAACGCCAGCACCCAGTTTTACAGGGCGGATGGGGGGGGCGGATGCTTCAGCAAGTTGCTCCCTTGCTTCATCTGAAACATAGGGGCATTGATCCAGCTCTGCTTTCCCGCTTGCCAGGTTCATGGCAAATGCAAGGCAGGTGGGCACACCACATTCCTTGCAGTTGGTTTTGGGAAGCAGTTTGAAAATCTGAATTCCGGTTAAAGCCATTGCGTTCTCCTTTCTCCGCATTTTGCGAAGCGCGCAGGGCCGGAAGGAATCATATCGCCTTGGCGTGTAAATGCGCTCCCCTCCGGCAACCTGCCGACACCGGCCCGCGTCATTGACCTGCCGCCGGAGGGGATTTATGCGCCTTGGCTGTTATTAGTGCTAGCCTGTTATGGGATCCATGCTCACAGCCGGATGACCGACCTTCTGCAGGAACTCGTAAACCTCTTCTTCGGTTGTGCCCACGGTCTCGTCAGCGATCATATCGTAGAAATTGGGAATTCCAATTTCCTCGCCTCTCTTGATGAGGCGTTCCTTGATCTCTTCCTTGAAGATTTTGGGCATCCACACCAGGCGGTGAATTCCGCCGTCTCCGGCAACGAACTTGCGCTGGGTGACATTGTACTTGGAGTGGCCCACAAAGCCGGGACTTGAAGCGCCGCCGCCCATCTGGCCTGCAAGGGTGGTGAACTTCATGCCACAGGGCGTATCGCCTGTGTAGTCGCGGTTGACCGTCATGATGCCGTTGCACATGGGCAGCACGGCAGCGATTGCTTCGCAGCAGCCGCAGGTTGTCATGGGGTCAATCATGAGTGAATAGAAGTTGTAGTGGCTGATGTTGCCGCGGGAGGCCTTGTACACGAATTCGTTGACACCCTTCCACTGGCCCAGCTTGGTATCCAGGCACTCACCCTTCTCGATGGGCTGGTTGGGGCCGGTGGGGTTGATTTCAAAGGATGCCTTGCAGTCCATCCAGTTGTATGCGCCGCAAAGGCCTGTACGCTCCGGGCTTACCGTGCACACATGGCTGGGGGCAAAAGACTGGCACAGGGTGCAGGAGTAGAAGGTTTCCACGCCTTCGTCAGTCATGTTCTCAACGCGCTCATCGCGGGTCCTGTATTCTGCACGGGCTTTCTCGGTGAGCTTGTCCACATCTTCTTTCTTCGTGTAAAAGGTCACCTGGACCTTGTCTATGATCTTGGTGAAGTCCTGATGGAACTTGGCATGAAGCACAACACCGATGTGCTTCAAGGAGAATCCCTTTTCCACGGCCTGTTTGGATACGCGCACCCAGGCAATATCGCGCTGGCCTATGTGCATGACGCCCTGGATGTAGTTGGTCAGATGGTGAATCTGGCGCTCGATGATAGGCTCGAAATCCTGCTGGAACTCGCGGCCCGCCACCTGGACAAAGATGCCAAGGGGGCTTGTCGTGCCGGGCTTCATATCTGCAATATCCGGCCCCACAACAATTACCTTGCCATCCTCAATCTCATTCATCTCGGCCATGTTCACCAACTCGGTACACTGCTGCTTTGCACCGAACTGGCAGTACAGGTCATCCTTGCGCACGCGCTCGCCTTCAAAGGCAGGGCCGTAGGACAGGGGGATGTCGATTTCCGAAATCGTGACTTTAAGGCCACGGGTTTCGATGGATTTTTCCACGATCTGGTCGTGGGGAACATTGGCCACAACATGTTCGTAGGTGCAGATACCTGTGGGCAGAATTTCGGGAATGTCCGTATCCGAAATAGTGGGGAAGCCCCAGTTCACGCATCCGGCAGCCGCAGCAGCCCATTCGGCATTGACATCGCCAAGAGCATTGACGAATGCAAAGATGCGCTCCTTATTATAAAGGAGCAGCTTGCGGTAATCGCCTGCCTGAACGCCGCCAAAAGCCATTGCAGCGCGGTTGGCAAAGCCCAGAGCAAAAACAGCCGATGAAATGTCCGGGCCAAATGGCACGATACGGGTGTTCCAGCCAATCTGCACACCGGCTTCAATAAGCTGCTCGGCCACGGTGGTGCCGTTCTGGTTGGCTGCCAGGAAGATGTAGAGGTTTTTCCTCTGGTAGTCTTCCACAATGTCCTTGGCAATTTCTATGGTGGGTGCAGCACCGACTATTGCAGCAAAGCCGGGGGCCGAACCGTCAACAAACTCAACGCCACGCTTCCTGAAAACGGTGTCGTCTGCAGGGCCAAGCCAGATGCGGTTGTTGGCATCATCAATTTCCTCGGAGCCCAAAACATAGAAGTTGGGGTCTTCGAGGATACGCAGGGCTTCTTCCAGCTCGGAGGCAAACAGCGCTGCCATGCCCGCGTCCAGCAGTGGGCCAAGGTAAGGCAGGTGGTTAACCCTCTTCACATGGGGGGGAAGCAGTTTGCGGCAGATATCCAGAGGCTTTTTGAAGTCCTCAAGGGTCTGCACCTTGATTCCGGTAAGTGAGTAAATAACAGGCAGATAATACGCCGTGTTGGGAAATTCCACCTTGGTATCAGCCGAATTGGCCGCAAGGACTCTCTTATACCTGCCTTCCACCTTGGAAACCATGTTGTAAGCACCCTGGATGGCGGCAAATGCAACAAGTTTAGACATATTCCTTCCTCCTTCGTTGAGGATTTATGTTGAGTCTTTAAAACCCGATTAAGCGGCAGAGAGTTTCTGCCTGTCTTCCATGCTCATGAGCACGCGCTCACGGGCCTTGTCAATGCCAAGAGCCTTACGCTTCTTGTCAATGTGGGCAATCATCTTGTGCGCGTGCTTGATGGGGTCGGGCTCAAAGTCCCACATACCGCCGTAAAGCTGCTCATGTCCCTTGAACAGATAGTCCTGGAAAACCGGTGCGCCCGATGTGGGGAAGGTTGTTCCAAACACCGTGTAAACACCGGAAGCCACAACATACTGGCCGATGGAGATGGCTTTTTCGCTCATCCACTCCGGCGCGCTTCCTGCTGCGGGAACTTCGGAAAGGTCCTTGCCCAGCCCGCCGGCCCTTACAACCTCGGTGGCTGCCAGCAGGATGCGGCTGTTGTCAACACAGGATCCCATGTGGAGAACCGGCGGGATACCCACGACCTCGCAGACCTCTGCCAGACCGGGGCCGCAGTAAACCTGGGCGGTTTCCGGAGTGAGCAGGCCTTCCATTGCACAAGCAATGGCGTTGCAGCCCGTGGTGAGGACGATAACATCGTTCTTGATGAGTTCCTTGACAACCGTGATGTGGCCCTCGTTATGGCGGGTGCGCACATTGTTGCAGCCGACCACTGCGCCGATGCCACGGATGCGGCCGTTGATGATGTTGTCATTCAATGTGAAGTAATCACCGCGCCAGGTTCCGCCCAGATGATACTTGATGGACTCAACACCAAAACCGGCGATAACAGGGCTTTTGTATTGCGGAATGAAAGATCCCTTGCCCTTGCGGTTTTCAAAGTTGTCTATGGCAAGCTTGACGATTTTCTTGGCGTCTTCCAAGGCATGATGCTCGTCAAACTCAATGTGGATGACATTGTCCTGCTCCATCTTGGCAATGGGATGGGTTGTGATGAGCTTGGTATGGAAGCACTTGGCTACATTTGCCAGGTTCTGGAACACGCACTGGATGTCAACAACCATTGCATCGCATGCGCCGGTTATGATGGCCAGTTCCTGCTGCAGGAAGGTGCCTGCCAGGGGTACGCCGTGGCGCTGGAGGATTTCGTTTGCCGTGCAGCAGATGCCGCCCATCTGTATGCCCTT
>JAGVAW010000261.1 GCA_020060085.1 Desulfobacterales bacterium | reverse complement strand
CTTTTTGCAATTATCCGGCGTTACACAAATGAAATAGGCCTTGTGCATCTTTCCCGGCTCATAAGGCGTATGCTGCGCCTGCTGGTGCTGGAAGGCCAAGACTCCAAAGGCCCTGTAAATGTCAGCGAAGCCGATCTGCCGCGCCTTTTGGGCGCGCCCCAGTTCGATTTCACACGGGCAAGAACAGTTGGCGGCGTTGGCATAATCAGCACACTTGGGCGCTCCGGCGGGCATGGGGTCATTGCAGACCTGGAGGTGGCCCTTGTACCGGACGATAACCCTTCTGTCATCCTCACCGGCAACATGGACGGTCTTTTCAGGGAAGTGGTCATGGTGGCCATAACCTGCATCCGCCAGCGCACAGGGGCTTTGAACCTGCCGCTTGATTTTTACAGGCGCTACACCATTCATTGCAACGGAATGCCTGCCGGAGTCTTGAAATCCGGCGTTTCGGCAGGGCTTGCCGTTTTTCTGGCAATGGTTTCAGCCCTTGCCAACCGGCCTGTTCCGGCGGATGTCTCGGCTTTGGGGGAGATTTCCCTTTCCGGCCAGGTGCGCAGCGTTGCCGGTGTGCACGAAAAGGCCCTTGCAGCCTACAGGCTGGGCATAAAAAAAGTTTTCTTCCCTGCTGCAAACGAGCCGGATGTGGCAAGCCTTCCTTCGGAGGTGCGCCGGGATCTCGCCCTGGTGGCGGTGAGTACCGTGGAGCAGGCCGTAAGCCTGCTGTTTGAAGCCCCGGCAAATAACACCGGGCAGATAAGGGAGGGCTTTTGAAGATGCATCCTGCCCTGCTTGCAGTTGCAATTTCTGTATCAGGTGCCCTTCTTCTGGGCGGCATGATTATCGGCGGGCTTTGGCTGGGCATAAAAAGCTTCGGGCTTACAAGCCCCCAAAGGCCCCAAAGCGTGGAGAGCGTTCTGTCCTTTGCCCTGCCACAGGGCGTTGCCTTTGGGGAAAAAACTCTTATGCCTGTGCAGAGCTTTGCCGGCGTGGACCCTGGAAATCTGAAGGACGCAAGGCTTCTGCAAATGCGCGTTGATGGCGCACTGGTGGCAATAGGGGCATTTTGCTTCAACAGCCCGGAGGCTGCCAGCGACTTCTGGCGCCGCTACTTTGTTTCCGTGTCCCGCCGCCATGTGCGCAAAAAGGCCTTCCGCAACAACCTTTTTGCACCAAAGTTTGTTTCCGGCCTTTTTGGGGCAGATGCAAAGTTCGACATAACCGCGTGGCACGAAGGCCCCTGGTTCTTCTATGTTGGGGTGGATAGGCAGATTCCCAATGCTGCAGTGCTCAAAAAGGACTTGAGGCTGAGCCTTGTAAGCCGAATAAAGCAGCTTGACGGACGGAATTGACAACATGAAATGCGCTCTTGTTTTTCCGCCATATTTCATCACATTTCAGCCCTATTCGAGCCTGCCGGTACTCTCTGCATACCTGGCTCAAAAGGGCCATACGGTTGTCAAGGCGGATGAAAACATTGATTTTATAACAGACAACCTCACAGTCCCGGCGCTTTCTGGCATCCGGGAGAGGGCTTTTGCCCTTTTCAGGGAGCTTGCAGCAAAGCCAGATTCCACACCAAGGGATGCTTTTCTTCTGCGCTACATAACAGGCTGTTTCAAGGACGAGTTTTTCAACCTTGTGCTTCCTGAAATCGAAAATGCCCTTGAAACAATCCGCGACCCGGAAAAAATGCGCCAGCGCCTTGTGGCCAACCGCGCACGGGATGTCATACTAAAGGCCCAAAACCTTGTGCTTCAGGATTTGCGGCTGCAAACCGTGCTGCGCACAGGCAAGACGGATTTTTCCAAGTGCCTGTCCTGGGATGAAATTGAAAAGGAGATAGTCACAGACAGCGCCTATGCCAGGTATTTTCGCGAAAAGACCATCCCGGCTCTGGAAAAGGCGGCCCCCGGCGTCATAGGCGTTTCCGTGATTGTTGAAGACCAGTTGGTGCCTGCATTCATTCTTGCCCGCGAGCTTAAAAATTCACCATTAAGAAAAAAGGCCCACCTCATTTTTGGCGGGCCTGTCATAACCATTTTGAAAAAGGTGCTGGCAGGCACAAAAGGCCCCTTTGAGCTTGTGGACTCCTTTGGCCTTTTTGAAGGCGAGCAGACTTTGGATGCCCTGCTCACCGTGCTGGAAAGCTCCGGGGATTTGGCCGGTGTGCCCAACCTTTTGTATATGAAGGACGGCAAACCCGTTGAAACGCCAAAGAAGATGTTGCCGGAGTTAGACAGCCTGCCCACGCCGGATTACTCCGGGCTGGTTTTGGAAAAATACCTCTCCCCTGTTTTTGTGCCCATGATGAAGGTCTCGCGGGGCTGCTACTGGAACAAGTGCGGTTTCTGCAACAACCGCTATCTCACAAGCGGTGCGCCCCACCGCAGGCGTGCAGCCCAACAGGTTTTTGCAGACTTTGAGCAGTTAAACGCCCTTCACGGGGTCAACTGCTTTGCCCTGTGGGACGAAGCTGTTCCTCCAAGGCTTCTGGAGGGGCTTGCCCAACTTGTGGAGCAGAGCGGGCGGGATTTTAAATGGTTTGCCGAAGTCCGCTTTGAAAAGGTTTTCACCCGCGATTTTTTGCAGAAACTTTACGCAGGCGGCTGCCGGGCGCTCACATTCGGCCTGGAAACAGGCAGCCCCCGTATGCAGAAGCACATGAACAAATGCTATGATATAGGCGTTTGCGAAACGATTTTGAAAGACTGCGCCAGGGTGGGCATAAGGGTTTACATGTGCCTCATGGTGGGATTCCCCGGCGAGACGCCTGCCGATGTGATGGACACCATGGATTTTCTGGACCGCAACAGCCGCACGGTTTTCCACGCCGGGGTGAGCCACTTTGGCGTGCGAAGGTTCACCGATGTTTACAACAGGCCCGAAAAATACGGCGTGATCATAGAGGATGATTCCGAAAGCTTTTCATCCACAGGGGATGTCAACTACCAGGTAAAAAAAGGCTTTGGAATGCCCCTTGCCCAGTCCAACTTCTTTTACACCCAGTTGCAGAAAAAGCTTACACAAATGGGGCTTATGCAAAACGAGCCTGAAACCCATTATCTGGTGCGGTGCTAACCGCAAGAACCTAAAGAAAAGGAGAAAAGGCCATGCTCACGGGAAAAACAGTTATTGTGTGGGCGCTTGCTGCTGCCGTTTCGGTCATGCTGCTTGCTGCACCTGCCCCGGCCAGGGCGGAGCTTTCCGTGGAAGCATACTGCGACCTGTTTATCAAAGCTCTGGATGCGGACATTGCCCTGTACCAGGAGCTTGCCCGCGTCAATGGCCGCAGCTACGAAAGCCCCGCTGAAAGGGAGATTGACCAGCAGAGGGCCTTTGAAGCTCACAAGCTCGCCCTTGAGGCCCTCTATGCCCAGTACGAGACAAATGGCCAGGAGGTGGGCCTTTTCATGGGCGCAAAAGGCCCTGCGGTGAATGCCTATCTGGAGGAAAACCAGTCCGTAAAGTCCCGCATTGTTGATTTATCTGAAAAACGCAATTATTATGGCGGGATGGTAGAAGAATTCAAAAGATTCCAGTAAGGCCTGATGCGCCTGCCCCT
>JAGVAW010000331.1 GCA_020060085.1 Desulfobacterales bacterium | reverse complement strand
GCATGACCATGCCCAAAGGGAGTATGCCCGCATTTCACGGCTCCACGCACAAAACACCATCAGCGAGCGGGAGCGCGATTTGGCCTTGAACAACCTGGAGCTTGCCAGGGCGCGCTTGAGCCTGGCGGAAACTTCCGTGGAGGATGCCCGCCGCAACCTGGACTACACAAGCGTTCGCTCGCCCATTGAGGGCATAAGCGGCATGGAGGATGTCTCTGAAGGCAACCTCCTTTCCTGGGGAGGGCTTTTAACCACCATAACCGCAAATGACCCGGTTTTCGTGCATTTTTCCATGCCCGAAGCAGATGCCCGGAAAAGGCGCGGGCTTTTGCAGGAGGCATCGGACAGGGCAGGGGATGGTGTTTTGCAGGCCGGGATGATCTTCCATGACAACTTGCAGTATCCCCATGCCGGAACCATTGATTTCACGGCCAGCACAGTTGATTCGAAAACTGCAACCGTTACGGCAAGGGCTGTTTTCCCCAATCCGGATCACACGCTTTTGCCGGGACAGTTTGCCAGGGTGAAGGTTCTTGTGGAAAGCCTGGAAGGGGTTTTCCTTGTTCCGGAACAGGCTGTCATCCAGGGCAAGGAAGGTGCCAGAGTATTTGTTGCGGGCCAGGATGACATTGTTTTGTCCCGCAGTGTTGAGCTTGGCCCGGTTGTGGAAGGCGGGCAGGTTGTTCTGGCAGGCCTGGAAGAAAAAGAGGCTGTGGTTGTTGAGGGTTTTGTTGCCCTGCATGACGGCATGAAGGTGACAGTAAACAGCGGGCAGGATTCCCGAAAGGCTCAATAATGTTAAGGTTTTTTATTGACAGGCCCATTTTTGCCTCTGTTGTTTCAATTATCATTGTGCTTGCCGGGGCAGCAGCCCTACGGGTTCTGCCTGTTGAGCAATATCCCCAGGTGGTGCCGCCCCAGGTTGTTGTGGAGGCCTTTTATCCGGGTGCCAGCGCACAGGTTATGGCAGGCTCTGTCGCTGCTCCTCTGGAAAAGGAGATAAACGGCGTTGATGATATGCTTTACATGGAATCGGTTTCCACGGATTCGGGCAGCCTGCGTATTTCCGTTTCCTTTAGAATGGGAACTGACCCGGACATGGCGGCCATCAATGTCAACAACCGGGTTCAGGCGGCCCTTTCCCGCCTGCCCCAGCCGGTGCGCGACCAGGGTGTCCGCGTGGAGGCCCGGTCCACAAACATCCTCATGGTGCCTGTCATGTACTCGCCGGATGGCAGCCGCGATGCGCTCTTCATAAGCAATTACGCCCTGCTCAATGTTGTTGATGAGCTTGTGCGCATTCCCGGCGTGGGCGATGCCGGACCGTTCGGCTCGGATGACTACTCCATGAGAGTGTGGCTTGCGCCCGACAAGCTGGCCCAGTTTGGCCTCACCCCTTCTGATGTGGCCAATGCCATCCGCGAGCAGAGCGCGCACTTTGCAGCAGGCCAGATAGGCGCGCCGCCAGCGCCAGAAGGCCAGGCTTTCACCTTCACCGTTGCAACGCACGGGCAGTTGGCAGCCCCGGAGGAGTTTGGAAATGTGATACTGCGCTCCCTGGAAAACGGGAGCATACTCCGGTTGAAAGATGTGGCCAGGGTTGAGCTTGGCTCCCAGAGCTACAATTTTGCCGCAAGCTATAACGGCAAACCCGCTGTGCCTATGGGCGTTTTCCTACAGCCTGGGGCCAATGCCTTGAGCACCGCTGCTGCCGTGCACGCAACATTTGAAAGGCTGTCTGATAACTTCCCTGCCGGGGTTGCCTACGCGATAGGCTATGACTCAACGGAGTTTGTGGCGGTATCCATCCGCGAAGTTGTGGTCACCCTTATTCTTGCTGTTATCCTTGTTGTGCTGGTCACCTTTGTATTTCTGCAAAGCATAAGGGCCACCATAATTCCTGTGGCTGCCATTCCGGTTTCGCTTGTCGGCACCTTTGCCGGAATGCTGGCAATGGGTTTTTCGGTTAACCTTCTAACCCTTTTCGGGCTGGTGCTTTCCATAGGAATTGTGGTGGATAACGCCATCATTGTAATGGAAAATGTTGACCGCCTTATGACGGAGAAAAAAATAAAGGCCAGACAGGCCTCCATTGAAACCATGCAGCAGGTGGCCGGAGCGGTTATCAGTTCCACCCTGGTTCTTGTGGCTGTTTTTGCGCCGGTGGCCTTTCTTGGCGGCATGACAGGCGAGCTTTACCGCCAGTTTGCTGTTACCATTGCGGTTTCCGTTGTTGTTTCAGGCGTTGTGGCCCTTACCCTCACCCCTGCAATGTGCGCCCTTCTTCTGGACAAACAGCGCCGAAAAACGCCTCTGCCCTTTGTGCTTTTCAACAAGGCCTTTGACAAGCTCACCAGGGCCTTTGCCTGGGGGGTGGGCAAGGTGTTGCGTCATGCGGTCATCGGCTGCCTTCTTTTTGCAGTCATAACAGGCAGCGCTTTTTTTCTGGTGTCGCGGCTTCCTTCAGGGCTTGTTCCCCAGGAGGATTCAGGCCTTGCCCTTGCGGTTATCCAGTTGCCGCCGTCTTCAGCCCTTGCCAGAACGGTGCAGGTGCGTAACGCTGTTTCGGAAATGGTGGTTTCGCTGGATGAAGTGGATGCAATCACAGCGGTGGCAGGCATGGATCTTTTTGATTTTGCCATGCGCAGCAATATGGGAATGGCCTTTATAAATCTTGCAAGCTGGGACAAACGGCAAGGGCCGGGCCAGGATTCCCTTTCTGTGACCGGAAAAATCATGGGCATGGGGCTTGGCATCCCGGAGGCCAATGTATTTGCCTTTGTGCCGCCGCCCATCATAGGCCTTTCCCTTACCGGGGGCGTTGAAGGCTATCTTGAGGTGCGCGAGGATGTCACCCCTGTCGAGATTGAGGCTCTGGTGAACAGGGTTGTGGCCGCAGCCAACAGCCGCCCGGAGATAAACAGTGCCAGAAGCACCCTCAATACGGGCATTCCTAAATACACCGCAGTGGTGGACAGGGAAAAGGCAAGGGATATGGGCGTGCCCATAAACCAGATATTTGAAACTATGAGAAGCACATTCGGCTCCCTTTATGTGAACGACTTCACCATGCTGGGCCGTAACTGGCAGGTCAACCTTCAATCGGAAATGGATTTTCGGAGCAGCCCTGACGACATAAACAAGGTGTTCGTGCGCTCTGAATACGGGCAGATGATTCCATTGAGCGCCTTTGTGAGGCTTGAGCGCACCACAGGCCCGGATGTGCTGAACAGGTACAACATGAACGCTGCGGCCAGAATAATGGCTGATCCTTCGCCGGGCTACACCACGGGCCAGGCCAAGGCTGCCCTGGAGGAGGTTGCCGCACAGACACTTATGGGCAGAAGCACGGCCATAGGCTGGATAGGCGAGGCCTTTCAGCTTGATCTGGCAGCAGGCACCGGCGCTCTGGCCTTTGGCCTTGGCCTTGTCATGGTTATTTTGATCTTGGCTGCCCAGTACGAGAGATGGACTCTTCCTCTGGCTGTTGCCAGCGCGGTTCCCTTTGGCGTGCTGGGAGCAAGCCTGGCGGCAATGTACAAGGGCTTTCCCAACGACATTTACTTCCAGGTGGGGCTTCTTGTGTTAATCGGGCTGGCTGCCAAAAACGCCATTCTCATTGTGG
>JAGVAW010000273.1 GCA_020060085.1 Desulfobacterales bacterium | reverse complement strand
CGCTCTTCCGATCTAAGTGCAATAGCCAGAAAAAATTACCAGCCTTTGGAGGTGATTATGTTCCTTAATTTTTCCTCCATTTCATGCTCCACTATCATCATTTTATTGGCTTTTGCGGTTTTGATTTTTTCGGCAAGCTCATTCATGTCTGCGGGTTTTTCCACAAAATCCGTGGCACCAAGCTTCATGGCCTCAATGCCTTTTTCAACGGTTGCGTGCCCTGTCAGCAGTATGACCTGCAAGGCCGGATTCTTCTGCTTTATGTTCTTTAGGGTCTCAATGCCGTCCATGCCCGGCATCATAAGATCCAGCACTATGGCGTCAAAGTTGCCGCTTTTAAGCTGCTCAAGTGCGTCAAAGGCCGACTCGGCAGTTGAAACAACCATGCCCCTATTGGCCATGCGCTCGGACATCACCTCCAGAAACTCCTTTTCATCATCCACAAGCAGCACTCTTTCCTTCATGGCTTTTCCTCCTTTTGGATAGAAATTGATAGCCTGTTTCAGGCACCTTCAACATTGGGGATGCTTATTGTTATGCTTCCTGCTTCCTTATCGTGATGATATTGCGCTTCAAGGGCGTCAAGAAGGATTTGGCCGGTATGGCTGCAACCGGCAGAAGCCATGTCCGGGCCGGGAATATCGCCCAGGTTTGCAAAGCGCACCTGCCCGCCTTGCTTTTGCCTTATGACGCAGATCTGAATTTCTTTGCCTTGGGCTGTCAAGCCAAGGGCCATTGTGAGGAACTGACCCAGCAGGGCCAGCAGCAGAAAGGGCCTGGTTGTTATCATAAGAGGCTCTTTTTCCGGGCAGGGAACCAGAGTTATCCTTTTAAGGGAGGCCTCCCGAAAGGACACGGCAGCCAGAAGCTCCACCAATTCGTTCATGTCCGCACTTTTTACTGTCTCGTCAATGCTGTGGGCAAACCTGTTCATGTTCTTTATAAGCTGGTCCGCCCTTCGCGTCTGGCCGTCAATGCGATCCGCCACGGTTTTAAGCCGCGCATTATCAAGGGGCATTCCCTTTTCCGCCATGAGCAGGTAATCGTTCATCAGGCCTGCATTCTGGCTTATTATGGCCAGGGCGTTTTTAAGATCATGTGTGAAGGCCGCGGTGGTGCGTCCGAAAAACTTGAGCCCGGCCTGACCGATGTCATCAGGGGCAGCCATCGTCATCCCCTTTCCGGTTTTTCAGCAAGGGAGTTCATCATGTCTATAAGGTCATTGATATCAATGGGCTTTACCAGACAGGCTGTTTCTCCTGCCCGGCAGGTAAGCTCCTTGAAATCAATTTCCGAGCCATAGCCGGTAAGGAAAATAAATTTCATGCCCGGATCAATCTGCTCAAGGCGGGCCTTCAAGTCCAGGCCGCTTATCCCCGGCATTTTCACATCCAGAACCGCCACATCGTATTTTTTTCCCTCCACTTGTTTGATGGCGTCTGCTCCGGCAGAAACCCAGTCGGTTTCAAACCCCCGCATTTCAAGCCTCTCTGCAAGGGCTGACGCCAGATCAACCTCATCATCCACCAGGAGTACCCGCATGGTCTGCTCCTTTTAAGAGTCTATGCTTGCCGGAAGGGTGATGGTAAAGCAGGTGCCTTCGCCCGGCTCGCTGCTCACGGTTATTTTCCCCCCGATTTCATGAACCAGGTTGTAAGTTATGGAAAGCCCCAACCCTGTTCCTCCCTGGCTTGTCTTGGTTGAGAAGAAAGGCTCGAAAATGCGGTTTAAATCATCTTTTTCAATGCCGCATCCGTCATCGCAGAATCTTATTATTACTCCCTCTTCATTGTATGTAGGGCGGATGTGTATTGTAAGGTGGCCGTTGTCGGGCATTGCAGCATAAGCATTGTTGATGATGTTCAAGAAAATCTGCTGGAGCTTGCCGCGATCGCTGATTATGGGTTTTGTCTGGGGGGCCACATATATTTTCACGGAAATACCGCGCATTTCCGTTACCTTTTCCAGAAAAACAAGAACCTCGCGGACTACATCCTCCGGGTGCATGGTTTCCACACTGGCCTCAAGGTTTCGGGAAAAAGCCAGCAGTTGCTTTGTTATTTTGCCTGCGCGCCTCACGGCATTCAAAATGGCGTCCACCAGGCCTATCAGCTTGGCATCCGCAGCATAGCACTGCTTTATGGTGAACAGATCCTTGATGAGGCCCGCTTTTTCGTTGATGATTGCAAGCGGGTTGTTGATTTCGTGAGCCACGGTTGCTGCCATCCGCCCTATGGATGCCATTTTATTGGCATACTCGATGTGGTGCAGACTCATGAGGCGTTTTTCGTCTGCAAGGTGCATATTGCGAACCATGTAGGTGGCTGAACCCAGAATAACCGCCAGGATGAGGGTCACGCTGAAAACAAGAAACAAGAGAAGTTCCATCCTGGCCTGCCGCCATGATTCGAGCAGAACCTTTTTCTGCTTCACTATCATCAGAATAAACGGCGTGCCTTCAATGAAGCGGTAGCCGATAAGCAGCTTTTCCCCTTGAGGCCCAACCCCTTCAATAACCTGGGTATGCGGGTCGTAATCAGGGACAGGAAAGGGCATCTCGTCAAAAACCTTGCCGTGGTAGCGCGAATTGGTCTGCAACATTCCGCGCTTGTTGATGAGAAAAACATCTCCCATGCCTGCAAGGGACAATTTGTCCTGCATCTCCTGAAAGGGGCCTGTGCCAAGCGAAGCCCTTAAAACCTGAAAGGTGCCGTCCGGCAGGCTCTGCTTTACAGCAATTATAAGGTGGGGAACCTGCCTGTAACCCAAAAACACATCGCTTATGTGCACATCCTGGTTAACCACCATGCGGAACCAGGGGTGCTCGCGGTAGTCCTTGTCTTGCAGGCTGTAAGGCCCCACATAGGTCTTCTGCTCTCCGTTGCTGTCTATTATACCAAGGTCCATGAAGCCTTCGCCGAAACCCTTCTGCAGGGCCTTGAGTACCTGGACCAGACGGTTCTCGTCATTGAGGGCATCAGGCGGGTTGTCATGAACAATGAAATTGAGGGCAGACTTGCGCTCGCTTAAAAAAAAGCTCATGGCCAAGTGGGTGTTGGATGCCATATGAGCGGTCTGGGAGCGGAACTCCGACTCAAGGGCGCGTTCTGTGACCTTGTAATCAAGAGCGGTTATAAAGACCAGGGGCAGTATGGCCACAATGCTTATAAGGAAAACGGACCACTTCCATATGCGGCGGTAGTTGAACAGATAGCGGCCTGCCGCAGATGTTCTGGGCCGTATATTCCAGAAAGCAGGCTTGATTTTATTAAAAAGGTCCATTCTGCCAAGCCTTTTTAATGCTTAAAGCCAAAAAAACGGGAGCTTGCCTAACGGCTTGCCCTTGACCTTTGAATCTTCTCATTTGCAAGCTTTATGGTCGCGCTTAACTCCTCGACATCCACAGGTTTTTGCAGGTAGGCAAAAGCCCCCAGCTTCATGCACGTTTCCTTGTCAGCCTCCGAGCCGTGCCCGGTGAGGATGATGACCTCGATCTGGGGTTGAGTGGCCTTTACCCGGCGCAACACCTCCATGCCGTCAATGCCCGGCATTTTAAGGTCAAGAATCATCACATCCGGCTCATCCTCGCGCGCCACTTCAAGGGCGGATTCTCCGTCATAGGCTATGGCCGAACCCATTTCGCGCATGAGCAGGCGCTCGGAAAGGGTCTGCACAAATTCCCGCTCATCATCCACAAGCAGTATTTTTGATGGCATATTAAAGTCCTGTTTCCGATAGATATCTGCCTGATGAAAGCCCGGCCCCACCCTGGTTTCCACCTTCTGAACGCCGGGAACCTTGCTGGCAATGGTTTTGAGATCGCTCTCAAGGCGGTTTAACATGAGCACATGCTTGTTAATGGTAAGGGCAACCACCCCGTTTTTGGAGGAAACGCCCACCTGATGCCCCTCATGCACAAGCTCCACTTCCACCTGGGCAGCCAGCATAAAGTCATCCACAGCCTTCATGCTGCGTGCGCTGGTGCGCACCACGCTTGAGTCTGCATGCTCCACAATGGTGGCAGAGAGAGCATTTACATCTTTTTTGTCTGTGGGCAGAACCATGTCGTAGAGCTTGGCATCCCAGGGGTCAGCCTTTCCCCACAGGGCCTTTATCCAGGCAGCCCTGGCTTCCTCCTGACCGGCAATCAGTTTCACGGCCTCGCTTTCAGACACATTCAGAGCCTTTATCGCTCTTTGCACCCGGAACTTGAGTTCTGCAATAAGGCAGACATGAAGCACATGGTGTATTTCGCGGGGAATGAGCTGGCCGGAAAACCCGCTGATTACAAGGTTGTCTTCAGAAAGGGTCTTTGCCATTGCCAGACGAAGGTAGGCAATCGAGCGCTCCTTCTCGTGGGTGAACTTGTTGAACACAGAAGCCCTGGGAGAAAACACACGCTCAATTTTTGACCCGGCAATGCCTGAAAGCAGGGCGGCCCTTTCAACAATATCCCTGTCTGTCATCAGCTTCCTGCCCGTATCAGACACAAGGGCCTTCATCACCGCTTCCGTGTTGCAGAATGTTCCGCTGAAAATTGTGATTACGGACATGTTCGTCTCCCGTGGTTTGGCGCTATTTCATGGGCAGCGGGCACGCGGTCAAAAGCGGGCATGCCTCTTCCCTGTTATTGCGGTGAGACAGCGGATGAACAATGCTTATGGCCTTTTCCATTGTTGGGAAAATATGGTCTTCGCCAATTTTTTCGGGCAGATGCGTTCTTTTCAGCACCTTCATCACAGCTTCGTTGACCCCGCTCAAGGATATGTCAAGCCCTGCACTGCGAATGCGATCAATAAGCAATGAAAGGGTTTCCTCGCCGGATGCGTCAATGTCATTTATGCCGTTGCACACAAGGATTATGTGGCGCAGATCCGGCTTTGCCCGCATTATCTCCATCATCTTGTCTTCAAGATAACTTGAGTTGGCAAAGAAAAGCGGCCCGTCAAAGCGGACCATTGAAATATGATCGCACTCTTGAAGCCCGTGCGTTGAGACACAGCGCAGGGCATAATCATGGGCGCGGGCCAAAGAAACAACCCGTGGGCGCATGCTTTTGTAAATGAAAACAGCCAGCGAAAGAACAACGCCGATCATTATTCCCTTGTCAAGATGGGGGGCAAAAACCAGGGTGGCGCAAAATGTTATTACGGAAATCGCTCCGTCATATCTTTTGGCGCGCCATGCGTGAATGAAACCCGAAACATTTATAAGCCCGACAACAGCCATCATGATTACCGCTGCAAGCACCGACTGGGGCAGATGATAAAGAAAGGGCGTGAAGAACATCAATGCCACCAGAACTGTCAACCCGGTGAACACGCTGGACATTCCCGATACGGCCCCTGCCTGGAGATTGACCGCTGACCGCGAAAAGGAGCCTGAAACAGGATAGCTCTGGCCAATGGCCCCCACCATGTTTGCCAGTCCCTGGCCGATAAGCTCCTGGTTGGGGTCGAGCCGCTGGCCTGTTTTGCCTGCCATTGCCTTTGCAATGGAAATGGCTTCCATAAAACCTAGCAAAGAGATGATGACTGCAAAGGGAAACAGGTGCACGATAACTTTAAGGTTAATGGCAGGAACTGAAAATGCGGGCAGGCCCTTGGGAATGTTGCCCACAACAGCGCCTCCGCCGGTCATCACGATGCGATCCTGGGGCAGGGCACCGTTGCCGACACGGATTCTCCAGGTGCGGCCATCAGTGACCGAGCCGTTTGGCAGATTTTCCTTCTGGTAAAAAAGAAGATTGCCGTTCGCCTGGGGAACTGCCACAAAATGCAGATAGCGCAGAGCCTCCCTTGCATGATGGGCTTCATCCTTTGCCTGCTGCATCTTTATATTCACCACATCAACATCATGGCCGATGTCAACAACAGCCACAGAATTGTGAGCCTGACGGGCCGTGTTCAGCTCCACCATGAGCCGGGTCCGCTGCTTTGAAAGCTCTGCAACCTCTGCTGATGCGCCGTTGAACTGCTCCATGATGCTTTGGGCCTTGGGAGAAATAATATCCGCCTGCCTTGCCGTCTGGTTATGCTCAAAGCCAAGACCCCAGGAAAGAAGGGTGGTGATGACAACCGCCACAAGCACATTGGGCACACGCGGAGCAATCGTTTTAAGGGAATACATAATCCCAAAGGCAAGCGCGCCCATGAGCAATGTGGGCCAGTGGGTATAGTGAACCGCTGCTTCAAGCACATGCCATATGGTTTCATAGTGGTGGGGAGAAGAATCAACATAAACCCCAAAAAGCTTTGAAAGCTGTGATGACGCAATGATAATGGCCGCAGCGTTTGTAAACCCGTTAACAACAGGGTGGGACAGAAAGTTCACCACAAGGCCCAGCTTAAGCACGCCAAGCAGGAACTGAAAAAAACCTATCATCAGGGCCAGAACAATGGCATAGGCTATAAAACCGGGGCTTCCGGCTGTTGCCAGAGTTTCCAGCGAGGCTGCCGTCATAAGAGAGACAATGGCCACCGGCCCTGTGGCAAGCTGGCGGCTTGAGCCGAAAAGGGCTGCTATCATAGGCGGCAGAAAGGCAGCATAAAGGCCGTAATATGCAGGCAGCCCTGCCAATTGGGCATAGGCCATTGACTGGGGTATGAGCACCAGGGCCACTGTAAGGCCGGCAACAAGGTCAATCCTCAAACTGTTAAGGTTGTAACCGGCAAACCACTTGATAAAAGGAAATATTCTTACAAGCATTCCCGCTCTCCCGGCCTATGGAATATTCTTTTTCAACATTGCCTCGCATGCCCGGACAACATCTTCATACAAGCCGCCGACATCATAAAGATTGTAGGTGTGGAAACGGACAAGGCCGTCAACCATCGTGAAGATGATCATGGCCATGCGCCTGGGAGAGCAGTCGCCAATGGATCCATCCTTCTGGCCCAAAAGGATGGCCTGCTCAAAGATGTCAATGAGACAGTCATAGATGGCCTCCAGGCACGCGTGAAAATCTGCGTTGCTTCTGGCCAACTCATGGGCGTCATGGCGATGCAGCAGCATGAAGCGCTCTTCCATCTGGGAGGCCATGTGCAGGTAAAAATCAATCACATCAGCAACCATTTGCAGGCCGCAATCAAATTGCTGCGTCTGGCGGTGGCGGGAGAACTCCGCAACAATGTCCTCCTGAAAAGACCTTAAAATGGCCAGAAACAGCTCTTCCTTGTTTTTGTAGTGATAAAAGATGGTTCCCTGGGCCACCCCTGCAACTTTTGCCAGCTCTGCCATGGAGGTTTCCTTAAACCCCTTGACAGCAAGCAGGTGCGTGGCAGCAAGCAGAATGTTGTTTTTCCTTGTCATGTTCCATTCCTTTTATACTGACTACTCAATCAGTTTTTATTCTGCGTAGCAGCCCTTTGTCAAGAAAAAATATTGCGAAATTTTTCGTGAATTATTGGGGATGAAAACAGGATGAAGCTCTCCGCTGCAAATAGCGGGGAATTGGACCCAATTTTGGAGTAGAAGCCAGTTCAAAAATAATTTCGCCGCGAGATTGGGCGAAAAATTCAAGGGCAAGGATTGAGGTGCCAAAAAGCGCAGTTCTTGGGTTTTGCAGCCGATTGCAGAAGAAACCTGTTTTTGGGATGGGTTCCAAAGCCTGCCGGGATTTTCGTGTCAGGATTTGACCCTGGCCCCTGCCTTCCATGTAATCAGCCTGGCGTCTGAAGAAATGGAAATCCTAAAGCCACAGGGTGTCTTTTTTGCCAGCCTGCCAAAATAGTCTTCAAGAACTTTTTTTTGCTCTTTTGTTTTTGCATTGTACCTGGGTGAATAAAATTCAGCGATGTGGTCTGGCTGTTTAAAAAAGGTTGCCCCCCTGTAAGGCAGGCAACGGCTCTGAAAGCTCACGCCAAGCTGCTTTAAGGCTTTTTCCAATATGCGTGCATCCGGCATTGGCACATGGGCCCTGTTGTGCAGCATGGGGTAGAGCAGTCGGCTGTGCCTGTTCCAGGAAGGCTCGCCGTAAAACCATATGAGCGCCACCTGACCTGCGCACACATCCTCCATTTTGCTTATGGCGCTACAGATGTCTGTCATTCCCAGTGCAAAGGAGCAAATCACATGGTCATAGGCAACCAAGCTGTCTTTGGATGGATCAATGTCCTCCCATTTTTTCTCCACAACGAAAAGGCGTTTGCTTAAAAGCTTTCCGCCGGATTTTTTAAGCCTGTCAACCATTGGTGGGGCAGGCTCAACGGCTGTAACAAAGCAGCCCATCCTTGCCAGGGGAACTGCAAAGGTTCCAGGGCCGGCGCCTATATCCAGAATGCAGTGCCCGGATTTTGCGCCAAGAAGCGCGATGGTTTTCTCTGCTCCTTGTTTCTGGGTGGCCTGAACCCCGAATGCGTAGGCGCGGGCAATATCCTCCCGGCTCCAGAATGCGGCACAGTCAGTATGGTCTTCGCAGGCCAGGTTTTCCTGCATCTGTTTTTCCCAGGTGGCGCACCAGTCAATATCGGTCATATTATTATCCTTAAAAACCATATCTTGTTGATAGGGCCAATCTTTTTTGCTTGACAATAAATGGCTGCTTTGCAATTTAAGATGCAATGCGTCAACAGAAGTTGGCCTCCAAAAGAGCTTGCGGCCCCGCTTCACAAGGGCTTTTGAAATTCAGAACAATAGATGTGATGTAGCAAAAAAAGTCAAATTTTAACGAGTTTTTGCTTTAAGCCATGAAGGCTTTATCTCGCAGGCGTGCGGGAAGTCTTCATGGCTTTTTTTGTTTGAAGGAAAGGTGAAGGCTGCTTGGTGGTTTTTGGAAAAAAAGGAGGCGGAACGCACCCGCCGAGGTAACAGTTCCGCCTCCTGGCTACGGGAAGGGCGCATACGGCCCCATGCAGCCGTCCTTTTGTTATCACGATTTTATTGAAATCGTCAAACAGGCAGGACGGTCAAAAATAATGGAAACGGCTCATGGCGCCCTCATCATTCACTGTTGTTTTTGTGTAAGGAGGGTTTAATGAAAGGCAGGATTTTGGTTTCAGTCTGTGTTGCGCTGCTGTTTTTTGCATGGACAGCGCAATTGCAGGCAGAGGAAAAGGCCGTAAAAATGGATGCAATGGTTGTGAGCGCCACAAAGATAGACACTCCTGTGGCAAACATACCTGCTTCCGTAACTGTTTTGAGCAACGAGCAGCTCTCTGCGCAGCATATGCCCCAGGGCGACTTCATGGATACTCTCCGCGAACTTGCAGGGGTTAGCATCCGCCGCGCCTATGGGCCGTTCCCGGCCACAGCGGCGATTAGGGGTATCGGCAACGCCGTGTATCTTATTGATGGAATTCCTGTTGACTGGAAGATGAATCAGGCAATACCCGTTGAGATAATAGAGCGGGTTGAAGTCATTCGCGGTCCTTCCTCGGCCATGTTTGGCGAGAGCGCCACAGGTGGCGTCATCAACATAATCACCAAAAAAGGTTCTGATGAGACATCGTTGACTGTCAGCGGCGGTGGTGGTTCTTTTTCAACTTACCGCTATTCCGCGCTGGCCGAAGGCAGCAGCGAGGGTGTAGGTTTTGCAATGGCCGGATGGCTCAATGGGTCGGGCGGAACCAATGTTGTCAAAAACAATGTCAATCCCACCATACACATGATTGACAACTGCAAGTACATCAAACACGGCTTTTCCCTGTCAGGCCGTTACACATTCGGAGAAGCCAGCGCGGTAAATCTTTTTTACAACTATTTCTGGGATGATTACAAAAGGGGCCGGGTGTACTACGGAGGCGAGTGGCGCCGCGATTTTGCAGGCATAACCTTTGAGCAGGGCCTTGGCAGCTTGTTCAACTTCACGGCACGAGCAGCCTATCATGTTGACGACCTGCTTCACACCTATGACAGGGGCGGCATACGCTACCACGAGCCGCTTCAGCGTATGTTCACGGATTACAAGGCCGTGCCGGTTGATGCCCTGCTTTCAGGCCGCTTTTTTGACGGCAGGGAAATTCTCACAGTCGGTTTTTCCCATAACACTATTTCTGAAGAGGCCATCACCCGCGCATGGTTCACCCATGCCGAAACCCTTCGCACCCGCTGGTCCCAGGATTTTTGGGCTGTTTATGTCAACAACAAGCTTGAAATTGTTGACGGTTTGATTCTGGATGCCAGCCTGCGCCAGGATAACTGGAAAAACTACGACAACTTCTTCTCCAACTATGTGAACAAAGAGCCGCCCCAAAGAAGCGAAAGCAGGGTCAGCCCATTTATTGGCCTGCGCTACAATTTCTCGCAGGGTTCAGGCATCTGGGCAAACTTCAGCCAGGGCTTTTTGCCGCCCACACCCGCCCAGCTTTATGACGACAGGACCACCGGCGGAAACAGGCGCATACCCAACCCGGACCT
>JAGVAW010000028.1 GCA_020060085.1 Desulfobacterales bacterium | reverse complement strand
AGGTTACCAGCCGGGTCCATGTTGCCTTCAGCAATGAATTTGCCCAGCCCCTTTGCGGCTATTATGGATGCAGGCACCTTTACGCGGAAAAAAATTGCCCAGTCGTGGGTGTCCACCATCTGTTGCACCTGCTCCAAGCTGTATCCATTGGGCGGGCAGTGGCCGCACCCGCCGGACATGTAGCATTTGGGCACCATGCACTTAAAACGCACACGCGGGTCTATGAGTATTTCGGAGGTCTTTATGGCAACAGCATCATCTGCACCCCATTTTTTTGCCAGCCACTGAAGCTCATCCAAATCCGTGGGCATTACCCTTGGCTTATAAGGGCCTTTTTTGGGCCTTGAAATTGCTTTTGACATGACGGTTTCCTTAAAAAATATTGCCTGGAAAAACGGTTAATCCACAAAAACAATGCCAGCCGCCCAGTTGCCTGAAGAGTCGCTTGTAAGGCCGCAGGCCGCGGCAAGAGCCTTGGAATCCATGCCGCAGGCTGCCATGGATGGCCTTGCCTTGTAGGGGTGCAGACAGACCCTGCCCTTTATCTTGCCCCAGCAGCGTTTTTCCTGGGGGCAGAAAACCGCCCGGCAATTGGCATGGGCAAAACCCAGTGTAAGGTGATACCCCATGTAAAAGGCAGCAGCCTCCACAGCAGCCGTTATTTCATAGACCTTTTGGCAGGCTGCGCGCACGGTTTTGTCATCAATTGGCCCTTGGCCGGGGTCCATTGCGCGCGGAGGCGTATCAACAACAAAAAATATTGCCTTTTCAAAAGCTGCTGCTGCATCCCTTATGGAATCGTTGGGATAATTGAGAGGCCAGTGGGTACTGTCATAGTCTGCATCAAGGGAAGCGCCGGAGGCTTTTTCCAGCCAGGGCAAATCCTTGGCATTCACTATAAAGGCACTGGCAGCACCTTTTTCCAGCGCCAAAGCCTTTAGGATTTCCAAATCCTTTTCAAACTGTTTTGCATCCTTTTGTGCACAGATGCTTCTGGCCTTTGGATAAGCGGTGGCAGTTTCCATGTCGGCGGCTTTCTGCTTTTTGGTTATTAAGAGAAGTGTAAATATTCTATTTATAGCAAATCCAGCCCCTTTGGTTAAGCCCTTTTTGTTGGTTTTTCCTGACTGCCGCAAAAAGGCAGGGTTGTTTTTGTGAAAAACTACTGCAAATCAGGCCCGCAGGCCCTCCCTTTAAGCCCGAAGAGGACCTTTAAGGTTTTTTTGACTGCATCCGAATAGAGCTTGGGCGCATAAACAGCCCCGGCAACGCGCTTATTTATCTCGCCCAGGGTGGGATAGGGGTGGATTGCCGAAGCCAGGGTGGAAAGCTTTACCTTGCCGTTTGCAACAGCAACCCATTGGTTTATAAGCTCCCCGGCATGAGGCCCGGCTATCTGGACGCCCAAAAGCCCAGATTTTTTATCAAGCAACAGCTTTATTTTGCCTGCCGCCTCGCCGCCTGCAAGGCTTTTGTCATTGTCCGAAAAATTTTCTTCAAAAATCTCGTAGTTAACCCCTGCCGCCTTTGCGCGTTTTTCATTCAGGCCCACAGAGGCAAGCTCCGGGTCTGTGTAGGTGCACCAGGGCATCCAGGTGTAATCAGCCTTTCTGGGCAGGTGCATCACGGCATTGACAAGGGCCACGCCGCCTTCATACCCGGCTGCATGGGTGAACTGATAACCGCCGGAAACATCCCCCACGGCAAAAATATGGGGCTGGCTGGTGCGGCAGCGATTATCCACGCCAATTCCGCGGGCCGAGTAGTTCACGCCGATTTTTTCAAGCCCAAGGCCTTGCACATTTACGCTGCGGCCAACAGCCACAAGAAGTTTCTCTGCGGCAAGAGGGATTTTTTCTCCCGAAGGCTTTTCCACGGTCACTCTGCATCTTCCTCCCAAATCCTCAACCGTTGCCGCCTTTGATGAAAGATAAAACTCCACCCCTTCGCTTCTTAAAGTTTCCAGAACAATGTGGGCCATGTCCGGGTCTTCGGGGCCAAGAATCTGCCCGGCCATCTCCACAACAGTAACCTTTGTCCCAAGGCGGCAAAAGGCCTGGGCCATTTCCGCGCCAATAGGGCCACCGCCAAGGATTATCAAGGATTCGGGCAGGCTCTTAAGGGAAAAAATCTCACGGTTGGTGAGAAAAGGCGTTTTATCAAGGCCGCTGATGGGGGGAATAAAGGCTGATGAGCCTGTGGCGATTACCCACTTTTTTGCGGAAAAGCTCTTTTCCCCGACTGATACCTTATGCTCGTCAACAAAGCTTGCCTGGCCGAATTCCACCTGCACGCCCAGGCCGCAGAAGCGCTCAACAGAATCGTGCTTCTGGATTTTTGCAATTACGCCTTCGATGTACCCGGCGATCCGGGAAAAGTCGGGCAGGGGCACATCCATCTTTGGCAAACCCCAATTATCGGCATTTTTCATGCGGAAATAGTTTTTGGCGCAGGCGATAAGCGCCTTGGAGGGCACACAGCCAAAATGAAGACAGTCTCCCCCCAGTTGGGGCTCCCTTTCCACAAGCAGCACCTTTGCGCCAAGCTGGGATGCTCCGGCGGCAACCGTAAGCCCGCCTGCACCTCCGCCTATCACGCCAAGATCAAAATCGTGCTTTGCCATGCAGCCTCCCTTATGGGTTGCCTTTGCTCGCGCAGCGTAAAGGGTTGCCTTAATCCACAGCCGGGTTTTGGGGAATCGTTCTGCCCTTTTTACGCAAATAAAAATTTATGGCCTTTTTTGCAACAAGAGGAAAAACCGCAAGAATTGCAAGTGAAGCGATAAGACCAAGGGAAAAGATGTCGCCAACCTTCTCCACCCGTGCAAGTTGAACCCCGGCGTTCACGAAGATAAATGTTCCTGTAAGCATTCCAAGCTGGCTCACCCAGTAAAAGGTCTTTAAGGGCATCCTGGTAAGCCCCATTCCAAGGTTGATGAGCCAGAAGGGGAAGGCAGGCAGAACCCGCAGGGTGAAAAGGTAAAAAGCCCCGTCCCGCTCCACCCCCTTGTTGAAGGTGTCCATACGCGGGCCGAGCTTTTTTGCAACCCAGTTGCCCAGCACAAAGCGGGATACCGCGCAAGCTGAGGTTGCGCCGATGGCGCTTGCAAATGAAACCACCACAATGCCCACCCAAAGCCCGAAAATGGCTCCTCCGGCCAGGGACATGACCGCTGCGCCGGGCAGGGAAAGGCTTGTAACAGCTATGTAAACAAGCATATAGGCAGCAATGACAAGAATCGGGCTTTTGTCGTACCAGCCCAAAATGGCCTGTCTGGATTCCTTTAAGTTTTCCAGGGTAAGGTACTGGCCCAGATCCAGCGCGAAATATAACCCGGCCAGGGCAATGAAAACAGCCAGGAGCAGAATTTTTTTAGCTGTTAAGGAAGATATTTTCATGTTGTTGCCCTGGGGCTGATGGCAAGCAGGTTACATGGAAACTTTTTAAATGGTGCGCCGTTTTGCCGGATGCAGTTGATGAAAAAAACAGCCAAAACTGACCATTAAAACACATTCTGCCACAAAACCAGCACAAAATGCAGTTTTTTAAAATTACTGCCAGGAAAAGAATTGTCAAGGAAGTGCCGGGCCAAGTGTGCTTGGCAAGGCATATAAAAACCTCAAAAAGCCCCTTGACATCGCCCTGTCAGTGAGGCAGTTTATAGTTAGTTATTTAGCTAAATGACAAATAAGGGGTAATTCATGGAAGAATCTCTGAACATGGCAAAGGCCTTGGCAGATGGAAACCGGATGAGGGTTGTTGCAGCCCTTTTAAGAAATGACGAGCTTTGCGTGTGCCAGATTGTGGAGATGCTCGGTCTGGCCACGGCCACCGTATCACGGCACATGAGCATATTACAGAATGCACGGGTTGTGCAAAGCCGCAAGGACAGCAGGTGGGTGTTCTACCGGATGACGCAGGATTTTCCCGAAACCCTAAAAAACTGGCTTGAACAATCCCTTGCCAATTCAAGGCAGATAAAGGCGGACAACAGGCAGTTAAAAAAAATCCTTGCCTGCAACCGGCAGGATTTATGCCAAAGGCAAAAGGCAGGTAGGTGCGCCGACAAAGCCTCCTGACCATTTGCCAAAGCTCCAGAAGACCCATTTTTAGTGCAACAATAGGCAGTTTAAAAATATACGGCCCCAAAAAGTATTTGGAAAAATTCAACCAACAAGGAGCCTTGCAAAATGAAGAAGGAAAAAGCCGCAGGAATAAGTTTTTTTGAGCGCAATCTTACGGTCTGGGTCATCCTGTGCATGGTTGCAGGTGTTCTAATCGGCAGATTTCTTCCTGCCATACCAGCCCAGCTTGCCAAGTTTGAATATGCCCAGGTTTCCATACCCATTGGATTGCTGATATGGTTTATGATTTACCCCATGATGATGAAGGTGGATTTTGCAAGCGTTAAACATGTGGGCAGAAATCCCACAGGGCTTTATCTCACCTGGGTTGTCAACTGGGTTATCAAGCCCTTTACCATGTTTGGCATTGCAGCATTTTTCTTCTATGTGGTGTTCAAGGCTTTAATTCCGCCCGATTTGGCAAAGGCATATCTTGCAGGCGCGGTTCTTTTAGGGGCTGCCCCCTGCACGGCAATGGTATTTGTGTGGAGCCACCTCACCCGCGGAAACCCGGCCTACACGGTTGTGCAGGTGGCAACCAATGACCTTATCATCCTGCTTGCATTTACACCCATTGTTGCCCTGCTGTTGGGCGTTAGCGGCATAACAATTCCGTGGAATACCCTTTTGTTGTCCGTATTTCTTTTTGTGGTCATCCCCTTGACCGGCGGGGCCATAACCCGCAGCCTTGTGATAAAGAAAAAGGGCGAGGAGTATTTCAACAAGACCTTTATTCCCAAGTTCAACAACATAACAATCGGCGGCCTGCTGCTGACTCTGGTTCTCATCTTCTCCTTTCAGGGGGAAATCATCCTCAAAAACCCCCTGCACATCGGCCTGATTGCAGTTCCATTGATCATACAGACCTTTTTCATTTTCTTTATTGCCTATTTTGCAGCAAAAAAGCTCAAATTGCCCCACAATGTTGCAGCCCCTGCAGGCATGATAGGAGCATCCAACTTCTTTGAGCTTGCTGTGGCCGTGGCCATAACCCTGTTCGGGGCAGCATCGCCTGCTGTGCTTGCAACAATTGTGGGCGTTCTGGTGGAGGTGCCGGTCATGCTCTTTCTTGTGAAAATCGCCAACCGCACAAGTCACTGGTTTCCTCAAAAGGCCAGCCAGGCATAAAAAGCAGGTTCTTTTGGTTTATATGCGGATTGTTTTGGCCAGCAGTTGACGAGCGAGCCTTGTTTTGGCAGACTTGTTTTTGCTTGAAGCCAACAACAATCCGCATTTTTTTGAAAGGATGCTCCCATGAAGTCTGTGATGGTTTTTTTTGCGTTTTTAGCCCTTCTTTTTGTTTTGCCTTTTAATGCCGCCGCCTTTGAAGATGAGCCGGAAGCCCGGCAGATAATGCAAAGCGTCCGCGACCGTGACAACGGCGACAACGCTGTCATGGAGCAGGAGATGATCCTCATTGACAAAAGGGGCAACCAGCGGGTGCGGAAGATAAAGAGCTTTTTAAAGGAGTTCGGGGACGACACCTACTCCATACTGTTTTTTGTGGAACCAGCCGATGTCCGCAACACCGCATTTCTCACCTACGACTACATGGACAGCGGCAAGGAGGACGACCAGTGGCTTTACCTGCCAGCCCTAAACCGCGTCCGGCGCATCGCGAAGGCCGACAAGAGCGGCAGCTTCATGGGCTCGGACTTCACTTACGGCGACATGACAAGGGCCGATCTCGACAAATTCAAGTACCGGCTTTTAAGGGAAATTGAAATTGAAGGCAAGAAGCACTGGCTTGTTGAATCAATGCCCGTAGATGACGAGGTGGTAAAGGAATATGGCTACACCCTTGTTCAGGCAGCCGTGCGCCAGGAGGATCTCATCATCACCCGCGCCCGTTTTGAGTTGGACAAGGCAGGCATGGCGCGCTACTTCATGGTTCACAAAACCGAGGTGATTCAGGGCATCCCAACTGTTCTGGAAAGCTCCATGACCACCAAAAGAAATGACGCCACCCAGCACCAGACCCTGCTGCGCCAAACATCAATACAGTATGATCAGGATTTGCCCGATGAGCTTTTCACCACCACCCGCATGGAGCGTGGCCTTTAATAAAAGATAGCAGGGCGGCTGTTTTTGCTTTTGCAAAAAGCCATAAAAAGCGGGGTGGCCATGAGAGCAGCAAGGGCGTGGGGTTTTAACATTGTGGTTTTTTTGAGCCTTGTCCTTGTCGGCTCTGTCGCTCCAGCCTGGGGCTTTGACTTTTTTGGAGATTTTGAAGCCCCGGAAATAACAGTTGAGACAAAAACAGACAAAAAAACCCAGGCTGAGGGCTTCTGGTCGCACTTTAACCTTTTTGGGGATGTTTCCCTTTCCACAGCCTTTGACTGGGATCATGACGAGCCGGAACCTGGCAAAAAAAACTTCAACGGCCTTTCCCGCCATCGGTTAAAACTCTATCTTGGTGTTGACACCCAGCTTTCCCAGGCATGGAAAACAAGGGTTTCCGGCCTTTTCTGGTATGATTTTGTTTTTGATATTTTAGGCAAGGAAGATTACGAAAAAAGCTTTGTTGACTCCATGAAGGATCAGACCGAGCTTTGGGAGACCTGGGTTCAGGGGCCTCTCCTGCCGGGGCTGGATCTGCGCTTTGGCCGCCAGATTGTTGTCTGGGGCACATCCGAAACCCTTCGGGTGACAGATGTCATAAACCCGGTTGACAACCGCGAACCGGGAATGACCGATATTGAGGATATCCGCCTGCCCCTTTTGATGACCCGGCTTGACTACTCTTTGGGCAGATGGTCATTTACCAACCTGTTTATCCATGAAATGCGCCCTGACAAGCTGCCTGCCTGGGGAAGCCCATATTACCCCTTTGAGCAGGCCCTTCCTTATGACAATAAGCCAAGCATGGCGCTGGACAACCTTCAATGGGGCTTTGCAGTAAACGGCAGGCTAACAGGGCTTGATGTGGCCCTTTATCTGGCCAGTTATTTTGACCATGTGCCTTATTTCACGGTTACAGGAAGCATATCCGGGCTTAATGAGCTTGTGGATTATGCTCTGAACCTTGAGCCTCCGACAAGCCTTGAGGACTTTGACCCGGGAAACTTTACGCTTCCGCCATCGGTTGCTGTTTCGTATAGGGCCGAGCGCCGGTACAGCAGGCTCACAATGATAGGCGCTGCCGCGACATTTACAAAAGGAAGCTGGATATTAAAGGGCGAGGCCGCCCACACCGAGGGCCATCGTTTTTTGCTTATACAAGACAGGGAAAAGGAGCGCTTTGACTGGCTTTTGGGTGTTGAATATATGGGGTTTTCCAAAACAACCCTTAGTCTGGAGGGCTTTTGGACGCATTATCCGAGCTTTGAAACCCTTATGGAATATACGCCCGAAGCGCCCAAGCAGAGCCAGGCCATGCTTGCAGGCCGCATCACCCGCGACTTTCTGCGGGACAAGCTACGAATCATAGCAGTGGGCCTGGCTGCCGGCGACTGGGGGAATGACGGCTGGTTTTTTCGAACCCAGGCAGATTACGACTGGGCAGACGGCATTGCAGTCACGCTGGGGGTTACCATATACGGCTCCGGCAACCTGGACCTTTACAAGACAATGGACAAGAATGACCGGATTTTTGCCCAGGTGAAATACAGCTTCTAGGCAGCTCTGGCCGGATAATCCTCCGGTTTTTTTATTTATCCGCATTTTTTAAATACCTTTTTTCCCGCGAAAGGCTTTACTTACAATGAATCGGCGCAAGTTTCTAAAACTCTCACTGACCGCGGCATCCATAGCATCAGCCCCGGCGCTTCTTGCAGGGTGCAGCACAAAGTCCAGCATGGCCAAAGTTGATGCAAGCCGTCCGCTGATCATAAAAAACGCCCTGCTGGTGGATGTGGAAAAAGGGGCCATTGTGAAAAACGCCTCTGTTGTGGTGGAAAATGGCCTCATCCGCTCCGTTTGGAGAGGGGAAGGCCTCTTCCCGTCAAGCGCCCAGACCCTGGACCTTGGCGGACGCTACCTCATGCCCGGCCTCATTGACGGCCATTGCCACTCCACCAGCTCGGCAGGGTTTGGCATAAGCACCTTTGACGCCTGGCGGCATTTGATGCAGCTTCGCCGCCATTATGAGGCCTGCATCCGCACCGGGGTGACCACCATTCGGGACACAGGGGCATTTCCAGGCCTGCTGCACGGCTTTATAAAGGAAATGGAGGTAGGGACCCTAAACGGCCCGCGCATTGTGTTCTGCAACTCCATAACCAACAATGACGGAGGGCACCCGGATGTGCCTGCATCCCAGGTTCACCGCCTTGCAGGCCCCACAAGCTATGTCATCGGCCCCATGATGTTAAACTACAAGAACACGGATGAGCTTGTGCGGGCGCTTCACTCCAACTGCGCCCAGGCCCATTTTTTAAAGCTCACGGTTGATGACGATTCCATACTCTGCGGCAAGTCCAAAATTCCGGTTTACCCGGATGACGATTTGAAGCTCATGTTCGACTTTGCCCAGCGCCGCAATATGCCTGTGGCCTGTCATTGCATGACAGGCTGGGGTTTTGATCGCATGATGAAATATCCGATCAATAATCTGGAGCATCTTGTTTGCGATGTTGAACTTAATGATAAGCAGATACAAGCTGCGGCAGACAAAAAGGTGGCTGTTGTACCCACCTTCAGCCTTGCCCAGATTTATCTTCTTGAAGAGGCTTATCCGCAGATTCCCCCTGCCTGGCGCGATTCCTTTGTGGATAACGAGCTTATTCTGCGGCGGGAGCATCTTAAAAACATTCCGGCAGACATCTGCGATCCGGCAATACACGCCGATAATCTGGCCACCCTGGAGCGATATCGCGCAATCCCCTGCAAGGATATGTTTGCGCAAAAACTCTTCCTGCCAAGTACTGCCCCATTTTTTGGCATGGCCAAAACTGGCCGCAAAAATATGATGCGTTTAAAGCAGGCTGGCGTGCTCATGGGTGCAGGCATGGATGCAGGCGTGCCATTGAGCTATTTTGGCTTTCTGCACAGGGAGCTGGAAATACTTGTGCGGGCAGGGTTTACCAATGTGGAGGCCATTCAGTGCGCCACCATTAACAATGCCCGGATTGTAAACATGGAAAACAGGCTCGGAAGCATAAAGGAAGGCAAATACGCAGATATGGTGGTTTTGGCTGGCAACCCCCTGGAAAATGTCAGCAACATCCAAAACCCCCTTTTGGTCATCAAGGAAGGCGACATACGCCACAGTAGCAACTCGCTGACCCGCGAGGGGGAGAGCATACGCCTTGCTTCATGATTTTTAGCGGAAACTTTTGCGCCTTAAAAAAATGCCGGACAACCCCGCCCTTTTGCTTTAAAGGCAAAGCCTTTTTTGCCTTTGGGCGGGGATATTGCGCCTTCCAAAGCCCCTGGAGGATTGCCATGAAAAAATCCGCCCTGCTTGCTTTTGTAATGCTGCTGGCATTTTTGTTGGCGCCCGGCTGCGCTCACCTGCAAAGGGTTGGCCCGGATGAGCGCCCGGTTGCCTACAAGGCAGCGAAGATCCCCGCAAAGGATGCCTTTGGAGAATATGGGGACATGGTAATAGAATTTTGCCCTGTCTTTTTTGCCTACAAGACGGAGCAGGAGCATAACCGCATAGGCTCGCCCGAAGCAGAAAAGGATGAAGAAGGCCTGGAAAGGGTTTTTGTAAACCCGGACAAACCGGCTGTTTATGCAATGGTCAGAACCTTTTCCACAGCCAGGGACAACTACACCAACCTCATTTACCGGGTGCATTGGAGCGAGGTTGTGCCTTCTCTTATACCCTTTCATCTGACATCCGGCAAAAATGTGGGCCTTATTGTCATAATTACCCTAAACAAAAAAAATCAGCCGGTTCTCATTTCAACTGCCAACACCTGCGGATGCTATCTTTCAGTCACCCCCACAACCTTTCTTGACAAAGAGGCATTTCCCGGGAACTGGCCCAAGGACCGCCAGATCGTGTTTGGAGAAACGCTTCCGGCGATTTTGGATTTCAACCCGGAAACAGAGGAAAAATCCCGCTTGGCGGTTGTGATGCGGCCTGCCCTGCACAGGGTTATGGATCTCTTTGCAACAGGGGAGAAATCCTTTGAGAAAGTTGCTGCCCGCACAATCCCCATGCCGGTTCATCTAATGGAAAGTCTCTGGGAATTGCCCATTAACGGCTCAACCACAACCTTTTATGAAACCCAGGGGAAACGAAAGGGCTTTGTAAAGGAATCCGTAAAACCCTGGGAAAGCCTGCTTATGAGCATAATTGCCTGGGACTTTTTTGTAGGCTCGGACAAGGCCTATGAGGACCCGGCCATTACAGGCAACCACTTTTACACAAGCCTGAAGTTCTGGTTGAGAGAGGAATCAAACCTCTGGTATTTTGAAAGGGCTGTAAAACTAAAAGGATGGGGCTTATGAAAAACACCGCAAACAAAGGCAAAAAGGCCCAATCCCCAAAACCGCTCACCCGCAGGCAGGCCCTTGCCTTTACAGGCATGGGCCTTTTGGCTGCTGGGCTTGTGCCTAAACTTCTTCATGCAGGGCAAGCGGCCTCCATTTTGCCTGACGGCTCGCTTCCTCCCCCGCAAACAAAGGGCCTATTGAGCGTGAGCCAAGCCATGGCCCGGCGCAGAACAGTACGCTCCTTTACTGATGCCCCCCTTACGCCTGACGAGCTTTCCGCTCTTTTGTGGGCTGCCCAGGGCATAAGCGGGGCAGACGGTGTCAAGCGCACCGCACCATCTGCCGGGGCGCGCTATCCTCTGGATGTTTATGCGGCAACAGGCCCCAAGGGGGTTGAGGGGTTGGAGGCAGGCCTTTTCCATTACCTGCCCGGCAATCATAAAATTGCAATGGTGAGCCAGGGAGATATTCGAAGGCAAATTGTGGAAGCCTGCTTAAACCAGCAATGGATGGCCAGTGCGCCGGTTCACCTTGTCATCACGGCAGAGTATTCCAGAATACGGGGGCGCTACGGGGCAAGGGGCGAACGCTATGCATTCATGGAATCAGGCTCTGTTGCCCAGAATGTTTTTCTTATGGCCCAGGACCTGGGGCTTGCTGTGGGCATAGTGGGGGCCTTTAAGGATGATGCCCTGCAAAGCCTTCTTAAAGTCCATCCGGCTCACGAGCCCCTGCTGGTTCTTCCCATAGGCCGCCCATGAAAAGCCATTTCAAAACAGGGTGCTGCCTTCTCATGGCCCTTGTTGGGGCGCTTTTATCAGCCTCATGCAGCATCATACAGGGCAATCCGGCCGTAAAAGGCGGGCAGCTTGTCAGCTACCTGTGCCAGGATGAGGCCCTTGTTGAGGTGCGCTATTTCAATCTTGATGACAAGAGCCTGCACTTTGTGAAAATAACCCTGCCCGATGGCTCCACCCACACCCTGCCCCAGGTGCTTTCCGCATCCGGCGTGCGCTACTCTGATGACGGCCTTATTACCTGGTGGGCCAAGGGGGATGGCGGCTTTGTGGAAATGCGGGATGAAAACGGCCTGTGGCAGGTTGTGCACGCTGACTGCAAAAGAATTTCCCCTGACCACAAATAAGAAGCGGCTTGAATTGTGGCAGAAAAATTTTGCTGCCCGGCCTTTTGCCTCTTGACAGCCTGCTAATAGGAATTATTTTAAAAAATACAGCGAATTCATATCCTGCTCCAACAAAATGGACAGGGAAAAACCTCATCAATGCACTTAATAGAAAGGCTTTTATCATGGGAAAGACTCTTGAAGACCTTAAAGCCGCCTTTGCCGGGGAGTCCCAGGCAAACCGCAAATATCTTGCCTTTGCAAAGCAGGCAGAAAAAGACGGATTTGCCGGAATAGCCAAGCTTTTCCGCGCTGCTGCGGAAGCGGAAACCGTTCATGCACACAACCACCTAAAGGCCATGAAGGGCATTGCCTCCACTGCCCAAAACCTTAAGGAGGCCGTGGCAGGCGAAATCCACGAGTTTAAAAACATGTACCCTGAAATGATTGCCCATGCCCAGGCCGAGGGCGACAAGGCCGCAGAACGCAGCTTCACTGTTGCCAACGAGGTGGAAAAGATTCATGCCGGATTGTACCAGAAGGCCCTTGAAGGCCTTGAGGCAGGAAATGACACCGGCGTTGACGCCTACTTTGTATGCTCAGTGTGCGGCTACACCTGCGAGGATGAAGCGCCGGACACATGCCCTGTGTGCAAGGCAAAAAAACAGGCCTTTTTTGAAGTGGAATGATTTCAAGCTGCCTTAAAAACATTACGGGGAGAGGCCTTTTAACAGGCTCCTCCCCGTTTTTTTTCAAAGGCCATCCAAGGCAGTTTCTTTTAACAAAATCAGCGGCGCTTGAATTTTTCCAGGGCCAGCACAGGCTCATAAGGCCGCACCATTTCCCGCGGGATGCGTTTTGAAAACTGCTTGCGAAAGGCAGGCACAAGAAGCATAGGCCCTATGGAGAGGCTTAAAAGGCGGCTTCGCAGGCCCTTTTGGGGAATTTTGTAGTAACCGCGCTTTTTGTAAGTGCGGTGATCTGCCCGAAAAACAAAATTGAGCCTTCCTGCTATTTCATTGCGGAAGGTGTTCATAACCCCTGTGGGAATAAAGTCCGGCGGGCTTACAAAGCTGCTTTCTGCAAAAAGAACAAGGCGGCTGGCAAGGGTTTCCAACAGAGAGTCAATTTCGCTGCTTTTATACTCATCGCTCACCAGCATCACCGGGTTGGCGTCCATGAGCCTTGTGTATGAGGTCAAATACTCTACAAGATTGCGCTCCCAGGAAAGTGGGCCGGAAATTATCCAGCCCATCTGCTTGCCAATGAGGGTGGGCACATGGCCGTTGTAAAAGGTGCGGTCAATGAAGCGCTTCCACAGGGCTGAAAGAAAGCGGTCGTGCATGGCTCCGCAGTAAACCAGAATATCTGCCTTTTTTACCTTGTTTTCATAAAAGGCCTTAAAGCCGTCTGAAGAATCGAATCGGCAGCGGTTGTCATAATGGCAGCCAATGCACCCGGAGCAGCCTGCCTTCACGCCTATTTCCTCAATGTAGGCAATTTCAATATCCCCATCAATAGAGCCGACAAAGCGGGAAATCATCTTATCCAGGTTGCTGCCTTCTTCGCGCCTGTCTGCCAAAAGAAGAAGCTTTTTTTGCGCCAGGCCAACCTTTTGCTTTACAGCGCCCGGTTTGTAAGCCAGTTTGGAAGCCTTTAGGGGCAGATGCAGATTCGGCGAAGGCTCACTGTTTTTAACCGCCGTAAGAAATGCCCCGAAAAAGGCCTCAAGGTTTTTGCGCTCGGCCTTTTTTAAAAGGTCTT
>JAGVAW010000104.1 GCA_020060085.1 Desulfobacterales bacterium | reverse complement strand
TTGCCATAAACAACCTCCTTGCCATGCCAAATTTTCCTGCCCATTCCCTTGCAGCACGGCAGGCTCTAAAAAAAATCAATCTTCTTTTGTAAGTATTTCATGGACTTTTTGTGAAAAGGCCGCTGCCCCAAAGGGTTTTTGCAAAAAGCCGTTACAGCCCTTTTCCATGATTAATGCTGCCTGGCCCTCAAGGCTGTACCCGCTGCAAAGCAAAACCTTTGCCTTGGGGTTAATTGCTCTTATGCTGTCAAAAACCGCGCTGCCTGTCATCTCCGCCATTATCATATCCAGAACAACAAGGTTGATTACATCTTTTTTCTCTTTGTAAATTTCTATTGCCATCCGTCCGCCGGGTGCGGTTATGACCTCGTATCCAAGGCTTTGCAATATCTCGCTCTGGGTATTCAGCACGGCCTTTTCGTCATCCACAATAAGCACGGTTCCCTGTCCATGAATAATATCATCATTTTTAACTGCCTGCTGGTCAACAGGCTTGTCTGTTGCAGGCAGGCAGATGCAAAACAGGGAGCCTTTTCCCGGTGTGCTTTCCACAGTTATCACTCCGCCGTGGTTTTTTACAATGCCGTAGGCTGAAGCAAGACCCAGCCCCGTGCCGCGGGTTTTGGCCTTTGTGGTGAAAAAGGGGTCAAAGACTCTGGTCAGGGTTTTTTCATCCATCCCGCAGCCTGTATCCTGCACGCAGATTTGCACAAAGCGGCCCGGAGAAACCCCGTTGGCCGCTGCAAAATCCTCGGTCAAGTGCAAATTTTTTGATGATATTACAATCTCTCCACAGCCGTCCATTGCCTGCCATGCATTTACATACAGGTTCAAAAAAACCTGCTCGAACTGGCCTATGTCCACTTCGACAGGCCATGTGTCATTCAAGTCCAGGTGAATGTCTATCTCTTTTCTTGTCCGCGCAAACATTGTTGCCGTGTGCTTTGCAATGTCCCCCATAAGGGCAGACTTTGCCTCGTATTTTCCGCCGCGGGCAAAGCCTAACAACTGGCGGGTAAGCCTGGCGGCATCCTCCACAAAATGTTTGATGGAAACAAGGCGCTCGCCAAAGGGAGAATTTTTTTCTGTTTGAAGAAGAAGTATTTCAATGCTTCCCTGGATTGCCATGAGAAGGTTGTTGAAGTCGTGGGCCACCCCTCCGGCAAGGGTGCCCAGAGCCTCGCGTTTCTGGGCCTGGCGGAGCTGCTCCTCAAGCTGCTGGCGCTTTTTGTCTGCTTCCATCTTTTCTGTAACATCCCGCAGCATCCCCCTGAAACCCACAGACCTGCCGTATGAATCAGTCACCAGGGATGCCGAGGCCTCAAGGGTGCGCCGCTGGCCATCCTTGCGTACGATTTCATATGCAGTTATGTTTTCCGGCTCGCCGGTTCTGTAAATCCTGTTGTATATGCGGTAGAGATTTTCGCTGGTTTGTGGCGTTGTGTAGTCGCGGTTGTTCAGCCCGAACATTTCCTCCATAGTGTAACCGCACATTCTGGCTGCTGCTGAGTTCAAAAAGGTGAGTTTTCCGCCAAGGTCAACCTCGTAGTAGCCCTCCTGTATGTTTTCCAGAATTGAGCGGTATTTTTCCTCGGATGCGGCAAGCTGTTTTCTGTCGGAAACCCAGCCGGAAACATCCCTGAAAAGAAAGACCTCCCCCTGGTGCTCGTCCCTGCGATCCGTCACAGGTGTTCGGGTAAGCTGGACGATTCTTTCTGCTCCGTCCTTGCCCAGCAGGGTCACGGTTTGGCCCTTGCCCAGGGGGCCGGAACTCTCGCCGTCTTGTGCGCAGTGTTCGGCTATTATGTGCAAAACCTGTGAATAGGGCCTGCCAATGGCAAGGGAAAGGGGGACCTGGGTGAGTTTTTCTGCCATTTTATTGAAAAGAACTATGTCTCCTCTGCTGTCTGTTGCCAGAAATCCCTCCCCCAGTGAGCGCAGGATTACGCCAAGCCTCTCCTTTTCCGCAAAAAGGTTTTCCTCCCTTATCCCCAGAATGCTCACGAGCTCCATGTGGCCTTGTATGCTCAAAACCAGCACGGAAAGGGCAAAGGCCAAAAAACCGTACTCCATGAGAAAAAGCATGGAAGGAACGCCAAGTGTTGCTGCAACATCATTGGCACCCAAAAGAACCCACACGCAAAAGCCCACAATCAGGGCGCTGGTGGGCATATCGGTGTCTTTGCGGTAAACCGCCCACAGCCTTACGGCATTGGCTGCCGCCGCAATGGCATATACAAGGTACAGGCTTCCCAGCACGGTGAGCACAGGCTCTACATAGGGGTCTTTGAGCAGCAAAAAGCTGCGCTCCACAAACTGTCGGCCTATGAAAAGATCCGTTGTCCAGATAAGAAAAAGAATAGCCCCGTGGATAGGCCCGAAGATTAAATGATATCTGCGCTGGGGCAGAGAAAAATAGGAGTAGGTCAAGCCATAAAGGCCGTGAACCAGAATTATGAAGGTGCTGTATTGGAAAAGCTCGGCAAGGCGGTTATACGGCCCGGCAGGAAGATTGTACTGGAAAAAGGTGGCAGAAGCGTAAAGAAAGGCCCCTCCTGAAAGGACGGCCCCCCACGCAATCCACCAGGAATTGCGCCTCGCAAAAAAAATGAAGGTCTGGAAGACCGCCATAAACAGGGCAAGGGTGGCCACACAAAGGGGGCCTGCTGAAATTAGGCTTATGCTTTGTCCTGTCACCGAGCCTTCTCCTGAAATATTGTACAGATATTATTATATTTTAGTCCATGCCGGATTTTTTTGCAATGAGACTTGTGTAAAAGTCCGTAAAACCTTGAAATGCAATTTTGAAAAAATATATCGGTGCAGAGGGCTTACGGACTTTGGCGGCTGCCGGGCCTTTGGGCAGGGCTTGCATTGCGGCATGGCAGGGGGCTATTATCATTTACAGGAAAAATCACCTGCCTTAAAAAGCACGATTTGCCCTTTTGGGGAGGGGCAAGGGTTTTATAAGGAGGCTTCCATGCCCATCCATCCCAAAACCAGCCGTCTTAAAGAGCTTTACCTTGCTGCACCTTACGAAATATGCATTGAGCGGGCGCGCTATTACACAGAGTCTTACAGGCTCACAAAGGGCCAGCACCCGGCCCTGCGTGCGGCAAAGGCCTTTGCCCATACGGTGCATAACAGTACGGTTACAATTTTGGATGACGAGCTTATTGCAGGCAACCGCTCATCCAAGCTTCTGGGCGTTGTCATTCCGGTGGAGCGGGGCGATGTCAACCTGATTTTGGACATGGAGCTTGATTACCTTATCAAAAGAGGCCGTCAGCCTTTTTTCATTGATGAGAATGACCGCAAAGAGCTTGACGAAGAAATACTTCCCTTGTGGCGCAACAAAACTGTGAGGGATTACAAAAAGGCCCTGTATAAAAGGCAAGGCCTGGATTTCTCCTTTTCCAAAAACCCCTTTGTGCTTGGCCAAATCCGCAAAAGCATGGACTGGGGCAAGTTGAGAAAGGCAACCTCCGTTCCTTCTGCTACACCCGGCTACAAGTTAAGGGGGTTAAGGGAGCTTTTGCACAACAACCCGGCCCTTGTTTTGAATGTGTTTGATGTTCAGGGGCATCTGGTTTTGGGGCATGGCAATGTTCTTGAAAGCGGCTTTTGCGGCATACGACAAAAGGCCCTTGATGCTTTAAACAATGGCAGCAGGGCAGATAAGGACAAGGCCGCCTTTTTGGAGTCGGTTGTAATATGCTGTGATGCTGTGCGCGATTTTGCGGGCCGCTTTGCCGTGCTTGCAAAGGAAAAGGCAAAAAAGGAAAAGAATCCGTCCAGGGCCAAGGAATTGGAGGCAATGGCAAAGCATTGCGCCCATGTGCCTTACTACCCCCCCAGGAGCTTTGCCGAGGCGGTTCAGGCCCTCTGGCTCACCCAGGTTGCGGCCTACATTTCTTACGGCATGGTTGCAATCTTTGCCATAGGCCGCTTTGACCAATATCTTTATCCCTTTTATGCAAATGACATTGAAAAGAAGGTTATCACCCCAAAAAAGGCCCTGCATCTGCTTGAGGAGCTTCTTATAAAACTTGGCACGAATCTTATGATTCTGCCCTATGCTGCAAAAAGCACGGGCAATGAGCTTGGCTCGGACAGTTGCGCGCCCACTGTGGGCGGGGTGGATGAAAAGGGCGAGAATGCCGCCAATCCTCTTTCCCACCTTATTCTGGAGGCCTTTTCCAATGTCAAATCGCTGGGCAACAGCTTCACCATAAGGTTAAGCGAAAAAACACCGG
>JAGVAW010000267.1 GCA_020060085.1 Desulfobacterales bacterium | reverse complement strand
TCAACCTTTATGCCTGCCATCCCTTTTTCATCCAGGGCGTGGCCACCATGACAAACGGCGAGAACACGGCCTTTGTGCCCATCCGCGAGTATCTTTCATCCCGCGGGTTTGCCGGTTATGTGGGCTACAATTCCGATTCCGAGGTCTTTACCCACATCCTGCACTTCATGCTCCACTCGCTTAAGCTGCCCCTTGAGTATTACAAGCACATCATAACCCCCCTGCAGGAGACAGACCTTGGCCAGCACCCTGACCGCCAGTTTTTGTGGCACCTTAAAAACGCCTGCCGCCCGCTTATCATTGACGGCCCCAACTGCGTTATAGGCTGCTTGCCGGATAAAACCCTTTTCATGGTTCAGGATCGCAAGAAGCTGCGGCCCGGAGTGGTTGGCGGCCTTCCCGGCTGCTATGTGTTTTCCTCCGAGGTCTGCGGCCTGGATGCTGTTATTCCCGATCGCGACAAGAGCAAGGACTTTCAGCCCATGCACCTGGATACAGCAATAGTCACCCCTTCCCGCCGGGAGGTCAAAATATGCCGTCAGAGCGACCCATTGTCCCAAGCAGCTTAAGTGTCAAGGATCTCCTTTGGCAGGTGCATTGGAGCCGGGAGCGCTGCACCCTGTGCGGCCGCTGCACGGCTGTTTGCCCTGTGGGGGCCATTGAGCCAGCGGTTTTCCGCAAGCGCATAGTAAAAACAGACATTCTGGCAGCCAAGCAGCCGCCCAATGTTTTTGAGGTCTATTACGGCATCCGCCAGCTTACAGACCCGGCCCATGCCTGCGTGGGCTGCGCCTCCTGCACGCTGGTATGCCCCAATGATGCCATAATGCCCATGCATGGCGATGAGGCAGACAAGCTCAAGTTCCACATAAACCAGCAGGGAGAGCCGCGGCGCAGGGGCGGGCGCAGAAACGCACCGCCGGGCATTCTGGACCGCATAAAGTTCACGCGGATTTCCATGCTAACAGACCCTGCGCTGGATGCAGGCCGCCACGAGTTTGAGCTTCGCACCCTTTTGGGCCGCGTTCTGCCTGCCGAGGAAAACCTTGCCCTTGTGCGCGAGCAGGGCTGGATTCCGCCGGTAAGGGAAATCTATCCGCTTATAATAGGCGGCATGAGCTTTGGCGCACTTTCCCCCACCATGTGGGAGGGAATGCTCATGGGCGTGGCATATCTTAACGAGCAGATGGGAATGCCTGTCCGTATGAGCACGGGTGAAGGCGGCTGCCCTCCGCGCATTCTGCGCTCGCGCTTTTTGAAGTATCTTATCTTGCAGATAGCTTCCGGCTACTTTGGCTGGGACGAGATAATCCACGCCCTGCCCCACATGAAGGAAGACCCCTGCGCTGTGGAGATAAAGTACGGCCAGGGCGCAAAGCCCGGTGACGGGGGCCTGCTCATGTGGCACAAGGTCAACCGGCTCATCGCAGCAATCCGGGGCGTGCCCCAGGGCGTCAACCTGCCAAGCCCGCCCACTCATCAGACCAAGTATTCCATTGAGGAATCCGTAGCCAAGATGATTCAGTCCATGTACATGGCCTGGGGCTTCAAGGTTCCGGTCTATCCAAAGATTTCCGCCACCAACACAAGCCTTGCAGTCCTTAACAACCTTGCACGCAACCCCTATGCAGCGGGGCTGGCCATTGACGGCGAGGACGGCGGCACGGGAGCTGCCTACACGGTTTCCATGGATCACATGGGCCACCCCATTGCCAGCAACATACGGGACTGCTACCTCAACCTTGTAAAGCTTGGCAAGCAGAACGAGCTGCCGCTCTTTGCAGGCGGCGGCGTGGGCAAAAACGGCAATCTGGCTGCAAACGCAATGGCGCTTATCATGCTTGGCGCTTCCGGCGTGCAGACAGGCAAGTACATCATGCAGGCCGCAGCAGGCTGTGTCGGCTCGGAAACGGATCGCTGCAACATCTGCAATGTGGGCCTTTGCCCAAAGGGAATAACCAGCCAGGACCCGCGCCTGTACCGCAGGCTGGACCCTGAAAAAGTGGCCCAGCGCATTGTGGATGTGTTTGTCTCCTTTGACTCGGAAATTAAAAAGATAGTCGCCCCACTGGGCCGCTCCACAAGCCTGCCCATAGGAATGTCGGACGCCCTGGGAATTGACGACTTCAACGCTGCCCAACGCCTGGGCATAAGATATTGCATATAGGCTTATTCAAAAGGGCAAAAAGCCTTTAAAAGCCTTGCGGAGCAGATAATCATGCCAAAACCCTTTGCAATACAGGGAATTGAAAACGGAATACGGGTGGAATCCCGCGTTCTGGAAGAAAAAATCCAAAACGCCGTGTCCAGCGGCAAGCGCAGCCTTTTGGTGAATGCCAGGGGCCAGCACGGCATAGGTGGCCGCCTGTGGGCCGCAGGGGATGAAACCGTCCTTGTCCGCATAGATGGTGCCAGTGGCCAGCGCGTGGGCGCAATGGGCTTTCCCAACACCCGCATAGAGGTCAACGGGCCTGCAAGCGATGACACAGGCTGGTTAAACGCCGGGGCGCTCATTGTTGTTAACGGCAATGCAGCCAACGGCTGCGGCAACGCCATGGCCCAGGGCAAAATTCAGATAGCAGGCAGCATCGGCGCGCGCGGCATGACCATGACCAAGGCCAACCCCCGCTTTGCCCCGCCCCAGCTATGGGTTCTAGGCTCCACCGGAGACTATTTTGCAGAATTCATGGCCGGGGGAATAGCCGTTATCTGCGGATTTGAGCCTCAAACACCGGGAAATATCCTGGGGTATCGCCCCTGTGTAGGCATGGTGCGCGGGCAGGTTTTCTTCCGCGGCCCAATTGAAGGTTTTTCAGAAGCAGATGCAAAATTAATTGCAATTGACGAAAAAACCTGGGCCTGGCTCACCGAAAACCTTAAAGCCTTCCTTAAAAACATTAACCGGCCAGACTTGTTCAAAACCCTTGCCGTAAAAGGGGACTGGCAGCTTATAGAGGCCCGCTCGGCCCAGGAGAAGCTCTCAAAACCCCGCCGCTCGCTTGCTGCTTTTCAGGCAGAGGTGTGGGATGCAGAGCTTGGCCGGGGCGGCATGATTGGCGATATTATAGAGGTGGAAAAAGGCTCCATAGGCCTCACCCCCACCGGCAACTGGCGGCGCTTTGTGCCTGTGTGGGAAAACCGCAAGTACACACCGCCCTGTCAGGCATCATGCCCCACGGGCATTCCCGTGCAGGAGCGCTGGCGGCTCATCCGCGAAAACCGGCTGGATGAAGCCATTGACCTTGCCCTTTCCTACACGCCCTTTCCGGCAACAGTATGCGGCTACCTCTGCCCAAACCTTTGCATGGCAGGCTGCTCGCGCAGCTTCTCGCGCATTAGGCCTGTGGATGTGGCCATTCTTGGCAAGGCCAGCATTGCCGCCACCCCCCCTCCCCTTCCGCCCATATCCGGCGGCAAGGTGGCGGTCATCGGCGGCGGGGCCGCGGGCCTTTCCGCTGCATGGCACCTGCGCCGGGCAGGCCACAGGGCCATCCTTTTTGATACGGAAAAAACCCTTGGCGGCAAAATCAGCGCGGTCATACCGGAATCTCGCATTCCAAAGGATGTCCTCTCCGCAGAGCTAAATAGGGTTAAAAAAGCTGTCGAGCACATCCAGTTAAAAGCGCCGCTTACCCCCGCGGCCATGCAAAAAATTGTTGCAGATCACGATTATGTGGTCATCGCAACAGGTGCAGGCAAGCCCCGCCTTTTGGATCTTACCGGCGGCAAGCGCGCGGTTGCCGCTCTAGACTTTTTAAAGCAGACCAAAACCGGCGCAATTACCGTGGGCAAAAGCGTAGTTGTAATAGGAGCCGGCAATGTGGGCTGCGATGTAGCAACAGAAGCAAAACGCCTGGGAGCCCAAAACATCACCCTTATAGACATCCAAACCCCGGCAGCATTCGGCAAAGAAAAAGAGCACGCCCAGGCAGCAGGCGCAAAGTTTCTCTGGCCCTGCTTCACAAAGCGCATTACCGCAAAGGCCGTGGAGCTTACTAACGGCCAAATTCTGGAAGCCGACAATGTGGTCGTAGCAATTGGCGATATGCCGGAACTCACCTTCCTGCCGCCATCGGTTGAAACAGCCAAAGGCTTTGTCAAAGTTGACGCCAGCTTCCAGACTACAGACCCGAAAATCTTTGCCATAGGCGATGCAGTTCAGCTTGGCCTACTCACAGACGCCATAGGCGCAGGCCGCAAAGCCGCCGCTGCCATTGACGCAAAGTTTGCAGGCCGCCAGCCCGAAGTATCCGAAACCTCGCCCCTTAACATAGACCGCGTCAAGCTCGAATACTTCGATCCGCGCACCGCAGACTTTAACTCCGTCACCTCGTGTGCCGACTCCTGCGCCTCCTGCGGCGTGTGCAGAGACTGCGGCATCTGCGAATCCGTCTGCCCCACAGGTGCCATCTCCCGCAAAGAAACAGCAGACAGCAACGGCTTCGAAATGGTGGTAGATGACGAAAAATGCATCGGCTGCGGCTTCTGCACCGGCTCCTGCCCCTGCGGCATCTGGACACTGACGCCCAATACACCAATGCTTAAATGAGAAACAGGGGAAAAAGAAAAACAGAAAAAGCAGGGAAACAGCAAAAAAGAACAGCAGAAACAGCGAAAATATTTGCGGGGGAAACTTTTTTTTTGGAAAAAAAGTTTCCCCCGCACCCCTTTCAAAAAAACTTAAGGTTATAAAACAGTAGCTTATAAGACGGATGCTCCTGGATTTAGCCAAGTCATTCTATGCAATTGATCTAAAAATACCAACATTGCCGGGTACCACCGGCATCTTAAGCATGGGTGGCCCCGGCAACTCGTTGCCGGGGTCCAAAGGACAATAGGTTTTCACCTAAAATTCAATAAGCTATGCGCCGCAAACCTGGGAATCTTTCCAGAACCTCTTGCGCTATCGCGCCCGGGTAATGTGGTGAAACTCAATGTCAATCATTTAAGTTGAGCCTTACAAGTCGGGCAGAGCTTAACCTGTGCGTTAGCGATAGGATTTTTGCAGTTCCCGCATCGCCAGCTTACTGATTTTGAGGACCCTACAAAAAATAAAATCAACATCAATATAAGGCCCGCGATAAACCCTGGTACTCCGGCCAAAAGGCCGATAAAAGGTGCGGGCAGGCCGATCGCCTGTATAAGACACCCAACCCCGACAAATTGAGTTGCTTTTTCTCGTTTTGCAACAACTTGATTTGAAATTGATTCGGGTTGAGTTTCTTGCATTTTCTGTCTCCGTTGAAATGTTTAATTTGTGCCATTTTTCTTTAGCAGCCATTCCCCGGCCATCCTCTGCGCTTCGACTATCTGTGCGGGGGTCATATTTTTACTAATAATATCACGAAAATTTCTCGCAGTTTCATTGCCTTGAGCAGCACTCAAATTACTCCAGATGTGAGCTTGTATGTAATCTTGAGGAACACCTTTTCCTTCAGCATACATGGCACCAAGTTGTAATTGGCTACCGGCATCCCCTTGCTCTGCTGCCTCACGATACCATTTTGCAGCTTGGGAGTAGTCTTGGGGAACGCCTTCTCCATCGTAATATATTACTCCAAGCCTAAATTGAGCCTGCAAGAAACCCTGTTCTGCTGACTTTAAAAACCAATTTGCGGCTTCATTGTAATCTTGGAGAACGCCCAGGCCCTCATGGTACATTCTCCCAAGCATGAATTGGGTAATGGCGTTCCCCTGTTCGGCAGCTTTTCGATACCACTTTGCAGCTTCAGTATAGTTTTGAGGGAGATTCTTCCCAAAAAAATACATAGAACCAAGCTTAACTTGCGAATCCACATTCCCCTGTACTGCTTGTTCTTGAATTTCTTTAAGCCAAACTTCGTCATTTTGGGAGTGCGCTACAGAAAACACTCCTGTTGCTAAAACAAACACCACAAAGGCTGTGGCCTTCATCCACTTTTTCATAACCCCCTCCAGAATCCTCCCGGTGCCACCGGCAGCTCCGGTATGGGTGGCCCCGGCAACTCGTTGCTTTGGGTCCAAAGCACAAGAGGTCTTCACCTAAAATTCAATAAGCTATGCGCCGCAAACCTGGGAATGTTTCCAGAACCTATTGCGCTATAGCGCCCGGGTAACAAGTTCCCCGGGCCACCCCAGCCACCCACCTCTTCACCACCCGGGCTGTCAGTGGCACCCGGGAATACGGTCATTGTACACTAAAATGTAGTTATCTCATTAAATAGTTTTATTGCAAATGAATCAGTCATGCCGGATATAAAGTCGACTATTGATCTTGTATAATCAAGTTCGCTGTCGAGATCATACAAAACTATATTTTGATATTTTGTTTCACGAGTAGATGTTTGTGAATATTTTGATAGCCATTCACTAAATATATTACAAAGATTAGGATAAATTTCAGCATATTTAGTGATTTCTTTTATTGTATCATTTTTATTATAAAATCTTTTAAGCATATTATAAATTGATTCTATTATTAATTTAGCATAACTTTTATAGTTCTCTATTTTCCAATGATCATAAATTCTTTTATAATTAAATTCTTTTAACTTATTCATTAATTCTAAATTATTACTTGATAGACAAATACCATCATAAATTGAAGACTGATTACATAAATCAATAATTAAATCATGCATAATTACAGTATTATTAAGTTGACTAATTTTGGCCTTTGTAAAGGGCCTTACAGCCCTTACAAGCTCCTCAATATCATCTCTTAATAGTATTTTTAATGATATGGCATCCTCAATATCTCTCCCTAGATACGCAATTTTGTCGGATATCTTTACAACACAACCTTCCCATGTAAATGGTGCAAATTCATTTGGTTTTACAATTAAATTCAAGTCAACATCATCTTCTCTTGGCATCAACCCATTTTCATCAACTTCCCCGCAATGAGAAATAATTCCATCTCTTACGCCGTATGTAAGGTTCAGGTTTTGGTGTTTCCCGTCTGTGTCTTCTAATGTTTCACAGCAGTCGACAAAACGGAGACTATTTTTTTCATGCCAAAATGGTTCGTCAAAGGTATCTTTAATTATTTTTTTAATAATTGCTTCTCCAGCGTGTCCAAAAGGGGCATGACCCAAATCATGCCCTAATGCTATTGCATTGGTAAGTTCAGTATTTAAACCTAAATATTTTGCAATTGTATAACTTACAGCAGTAACATGGTTAACATGCTCCATACGTGTACAAACATGATCATTTGTTGTGGCAAAAAATACTTGTGTTTTATGTTTTAATCTCCTATAAGCGGTTGAATGTAATATTCTATTATAATCTCTTGCGAAACAACTTCTAATATCATCATCACGATGATAAAGGGGTCTAACTCTTTTACTACATTTTTCAAACTTTGGGTTATCTTCCAGCATTGCAACACTGTGAAATGAATTTTTGACCATTTTATTCACCCATCAAATCCCTAAACATATTTGCAGCCCAGATGGAATGTTCCTACTGTCATATACGATGACAGCCCATAGAATGACCAATAGCCAATTAGGTTGTTTGGTTCCCCGTGTACCTCCGGCAACTCCGGTATGGGTGCCGTGTGCCACCGGCAGCTCCGGTATGGGTGGCCCCGGCAACTCGTTGCCGGGGTGCGAAGCACAAGAGGTTTTCCTCCCGGTGCCCTTCAGAATCGTAGGTTGGGCTAGCAAATTCGGCACAAAAGGATTCTGGAACACTCTTGTCTTATCCCGAATTTGCGTGGCCCAACAAAAAGGCCGTTTTCCGATTATCATCCCCGCCATCCAGCGCGTGGTTTTGTTGGGCTACGAAAATCCGGGAGCAGGCCTTTGCCTTCCGACAGCCTTTGTTGGCCGGATTTTCTAGCCCAACCTACCAACTGGCCCACCCAACGATAATCAGGGAAAACGGGCATAGTTTAGCCGGAACCCGCAGTCATGAATCTTTTCCATGTCTAATTTCAGAAATGGGCTGCTTATCTTTTATGAGTATTTGTTAGCATACGGGCAGTATTCACACAAGAAAATTTTGAAAGATGTTCGCGAATTTTTAATGCCAAGATGCAAGCAGCGGAGAAGGTGTCCGTCATTCCGGCCCCATGGCGCGGTTGAAGCCCTTGATGTTGTTCTGCCGGAATCCATGAAAGGCGCTGTCGAAGGCTTTGACTCTGTTTCAATGGGGAGCAAGGGCCTTTTCCATTGGAGGGCCTTTTTCATTGGAGGGCCATTTCCAATAAGGATAACGGCTCATTTTTATTCTGGATTCCCGCCTGCGCGGGAATGACGGCCTGGGGGCTTTCCAACCATCAAAATCCGTCATTCCGGCGTACTGCCGTCCGTGAAGGCTTTGCCGCTGTTTGGCCGGAATCCATGCAGGGCGCTGTTGAAGGCTTTGGATCTGTTGCAATGGGGGGCAAGGGCCTTTTCCATTGGAGGGCCATTTTACTTGGGGGCCATTTCCAATAAGGATAACAGCCCTTTTTATTCTGGATGCCCGCCTGCGCGGGCATGACGGGCCGGGGGAGTGGTGGATTTCCCGCCTGCGCGGGGATGACGGGTCGGGTGGCTCCTTTTCCTGGGGCCGCCCCCCTGGCAAGGCAAAAGCCTTATCCAGCCTTATGGTCTCTTGCCTATTGTGCTGCAAGCACACTGGCAACGAGTTGCCAGTGCCACCCAACGGCTTTGAGGTTAGAGCCTGGCAGCCCTTTTCTTCTTTTTTTTCGTGTGTTTCATGCTTTTCGTGGTTAAAAATGCCTTTTTTCGTGCAGCCCTTTGCGTGGTTTTGTTGGGCTACGAAAATCCCGGAAAGGCCCCGCATAACGCAGCTATCGTCTTCCTGGCCCCGCCTTGTTAGTGGATGACTAAATTGCGCACCCTACTCTTGGCCTCATTAAGATCCTGGCCATGAATGACAGACGAGGTTTCCAGCACCACCTCCACCTTGCGCTGCTCGGACGACTCGATGGCTGTGGCGTAAAGCCTGCCCTCTTTGTTGAGCTTGAAGGTGATGATAACAGGGGTGTCCTCCGGCAGGCCGCTTGGCAGGTTGAGAACCGCTGTGCCTATTTCCACGGAATGATCCGGCGGGACATTCTCCTCGCTGGTTTCTGCTTCCATTATGCGGATGTAAACCGTTTTCTGGTTGTCAACAGCAGTGTAGAATTCCTGGGTTGCCTCCACAGGAACAGGGGTGTTGCGCAGAATTATGTTGACCACAACCTCTTCGTTGTTGGGGTTGGTGGCCATGACGCCAAAGCTCTTGGATGCCACATCTCTCACCCTTGTAAGGGAGCTTTTAACTGCCGGAAGGGTGTAGCCGGATTCATCGGCAAGCTCGCGGGCTGTTTCCTCCACCTGCTTCTGATCCATTGAGGCAAGGTCTTCCACGCCTTTGAGCCGCCTGCCGGTTTTTCTCTGGAGCCGGTCAATCAGCTCATCGTTGATGGAGAGCTTCCACCCGAAAATTGCAGCTCCCTTGGCAACGGCCTCATCGGGCGCAAAGAGCTTTGGTTCGATGGAGAATTCTTCGCGTATGCGATCAGGAACCATTGGCATACGGGTTGAGCCGCCCACCAGGATTATGTCATCAAACTTGTCGTAGCCGCGCTTTTTGGCTTCGGAAAGCATTTCGTGGGTGAGCATTACTGTGCGCTCAAGCAGGTCCCTGGTGATTTCGTCAAACCGCTCGCGGGACAGCTCAACCTTGACGCGCTCGCCTCCGTGGGTGATGGACACCGGGGTTTTTTCGCGCTGGGACAGGATTTTCTTTGCCCGTTCAGCCGAAAGCTGGAGATCCTGGCAGGTATCGGGGTCTTCAAGAATATCTTCCGTGGAGCCGGTCTGGGTCTTGAACTCCTCCACCAGGGTGGCCACCACGCGGTCATCCCAGTCCTTGCCGCCAAGGTTGTGATCCCCGCCTGTGCAGATGACCTCGATGGCTTCGGGCTGGATGTGAATCATGGTTATGTCGAAGGTGCCGCCGCCAAGGTCGTAAACCAGGACAACCCGGTCGGTTTCGGTTTCCGTGGACCCGTAGGCAATGGCGGCTGCCGTGGGTTCATTTATTATCTGGCGCACATTGAAGCCTGCAATCTCGCCGGCTATTTTTGTGGCCTCGCGTTCGTTTATGCCAAAGTAGGCAGGGCAGGTGATGACCACATCCGTCACCTTTTCGCCCAAGTTGGTTTCCGCATCCTGACCAAGCTTGCGCAGGATGTAGGCGGAAACTTCCTCGGCCCGGTAGGAGTGGCCATCGTAGTCAAAGAGAAAATCCGGCTCGCCCATGGAGCGCTTCACAAAGCTCACCACCTCGTTTGGATAGAGCTTGGAGCTTTCCTTGGCAACTTCGCCAACCACAATGTTGCCCCCGTCAAAAAACACCACTGAAGGCGTGGTGTTCTGGTTTTCCGCGTTGGGAACAACAACAGGTTTGCCAAAGTCATCCACATAGGCAATGGATGAATAGGTGGTACCCAAATCAATGCCGAAAATCCGCTTTTTCTGCTTTGTCATAGCTGTTCCCTGATTGTGTTGGTGCGTTGAATGGAAGCCCTTACCTGTCCAAGGCGTTTTCCGGCTGCCGCATCCTGCTGACAGGCCGGGTATTGTAAGTTAAGGTTAAAACATACCACAATTTGAAAATTATTGTTCAGAATTTTTGCCGTTTTCCGGATTCAAGGCGTAAACAGCCACCATTTCCTTTCGTAAAACGCGCCCCGCCCATTCAAAACCAGGTGCAATTCTGTAAGCTATGGTTTTGTCCCGGGAGGGGTCTGCTGTCGGGACCAGCCGCAGGGCGCGCTGGGTGGAGGGTGCAAAAGCGTCATCCTCGCAGATGAGCGTCTCAATCCCCCGTATGCTCAACACCTCCTCAATGTCCTGGCCGACACCCTCCAGCGCATTGATGAGCTTTGAGGCATCCCCCGGCTCAACTTCCCTGTCCTGGTAGTAAATGGTGATTTTGCGAATATCGTCCATAATTTTTATAAGGTCCATTACCATGGACTGCATATTCTTTTTTACGATGTCGCCTTTGTATTCCTGCAACTCCCTGTGGAGAGTATCAATGACTTTGTCTTTGTGGGCATCGTATTTGAGCTTTCCGGAAAACTCCGAGACAAGAAAATCCATTTTCTCGGAAAGCAGATTCAGGCCTGACACCAGATTTGCCAAAGAAGGGTCTTTGCCCGGCTCATCAGCAAGACCCTGCTTCTGCATAAAGGCATTGTCCGCAGGCCCGGCATCCGGCTCCGGCCTGGGTGAAATGTCTTCTGCTTCATAGCCCCCGCCCACGGGAGGGGCACCAAAGACAGTGCCAACCTTTGCAAGGCGGGTTCTCAACACATCATTTGGAATGGCCACATCCTCGCCTGCAATCACATTGGTCCAGCGCGGGCTTTCCGAATGCGGGCCGGCATTCTCTCCAGCAGGCGGATGGCTGTCATCATCATTGCCTGTCATGTCCAGAAGCAGAGGCCCCTTCTCATCATCAGGATAATCATCGGCCATATCCAAAGACGCATCCGCGGAATGGGCATCAGGCTCCTTATCCTGCACGGGGCTGTCATTTTCCGTGTTCTGCATACCCATTTCCGGGCTGTCCTCAAAAGAATCAAAGGCCTTGTTATTTTTGTGGTTCATCACCCTACCGTCCAAAAGGTCTTTGCAGCAGAATAGACAAGCTGTTTTATAAAAGCCGGTACGCGCCCCTAAACGGCTGCTGGGCTATTTCAACAAAATCAGGCCAAGCCGCCAAGTGGCTTGCAGGTTTTCAAGGCCCTTTGTTCAAGGCCTTAAAAGCCCTTTAGGAAAGCAGCTTTTGGTGGAATTGTGCATAAAACTGTTTGCCAAAGGGCCAATGCCGTCAGGCAAACATTTACACAGTAAAATACCGTTACATACAAAGCGCATCCTGTCAAGACCGCCAACAGGTATTGCCGACCAAAATTAATAAAAACAGCCTGTTTTCATCTGTCTGCAAAGAATGCGTGCGGAACAACCAGGTTGTTGGGTGAGCCTTGCCCTGCGCCCGGAACCGCCTTTAACGGAATGTTTCCAGGCCTTTTAATATCTCGTTAAGCAGCGCCCGCGAATAAACTTTATCTGCAAGCTCGTACCAGACAGGCCTTGTCCTGTCGCGCAGAATCTGCACCTCTTCGGGCGACATTGTAACCTCCCGGATACCATAGGCCCAAAGGGCCGTAAGCGCCCGCTCGTTGTCCTCCCGCACAGCCTTGCAGTATCGTTCTGTCATGGTGTCGCGCATGGAATGAAAGGTCTTCTGGTGCTCCGGTTTGAGCCTGGCGAATGATGCGTTGTTCACCACTATGACGCTTGGCGCATAGCGGATTTTAATGGGGTTGATGTAGCGGACAACAGCCTGAAGCTGGGCTCCTATGGCCCACATGGCCGGGCCTATGGCTGCATCCACAACCCCCTCACGGACTGCGGAGGACAGCTCTGGAACCTCCACGGGCACCATTTTTGCGCCAAAGGCTTTGAGCGTGGCCTCCTCCACAACCCCCATCCAGGAAAGAAACTTGGTCCTTTCAAACTGCTCAATCCTGTCAAGAGGCAGAGCGCGGGAGATTATCTGGTCAAAATCCTGATCCGCCCACATGAGCAGCTTGAGATCCTTGGCTGCAAAAAGGGATTCAAACCTGGAAAACATTGTGGAGCGGATAAGATCCACCTGCTCATAGTTTTCAAAAAGAAAGGGCAGGGTTAGCACGCCCATCTCCGGCACAAGGGCAATAGCGCCCTGGGCTGTGAATCCTGCGCCATCCAGACTTCCTTTTGCCATGCGCTCAATCACGCGGAAGTCATCCCCAAGAATGCCTCCCCAGAAAACCTTTATGGAAACCCCGCCGTTGGTGGCCTCATCCACAACAGGAAGAACAAGCTCACGGATGTGCTTGCCCCAGCCCACATTGTCTGCGGCCATTGTGGCCATGCGCCATTGAACATGGCTGGAGGGCTGGGAATCGGCAAAGGCATGGCCGGAGCGCCCTGTCATAAAGAGTGCAAGCACAAGGGCAAGCACAAGCGCCGGGCCTGCCGACCTGCCGGCCTGCCACCCAGGGGCGGATGACACGGGTTTATTTCTGTTTTTTTTGCTCATGGGCAGATTGTCCTTGCCAGACAAGTTTTATCCGGATAAAAGCCAATGGCGCAAAAACCAAGGCCCGGAAGGGCTTTCCCCCAGACAGCTTAAGCCTTGCACCCGCAACTTTTTTAAATATCATACATGAGCCAAAAGGCAAAACCCCTTTTTGCCATCCAAACCATTGGGTGAACCTTGCAGCTTTAAAGCAAGAACAACCCAGCCCGCCTTGTTTCAAAAAGGGTAACAGCCCATTTTTATTCTGGATTCCCGCCTATGCGGGAATGACGGCTTTTTTGCTGTTTTTGTCTTTTTTCGTGTGGTTCGTGTTTTTCGTGGTTAATGATTGCCGTTTTCCCCTTCAACCACAAACCTACAGGGCGGTTCCAGGTGGTGCGTATGCAAGGCGCGCGAGCCGGGCAGGAACTTTTGTGTACTTGTTGTACATCGAGTTCCT
>JAGVAW010000097.1 GCA_020060085.1 Desulfobacterales bacterium | reverse complement strand
CTGGGTGCTGCTTTCCGTGCCGTGCCTTAAAACCGTGGGCCAGGCAAAATTTTTGGGCAGGCTTTTTATGTGAATGTCCTGCTGGGGGAAGGCTATAACTATGCCAGCTTCCTTGAAGCGCCGGTCAATGGCAAAGCGGATGTCTGTTTCGGATGAAAGCATATAGGTCAGGGTGGTCCAGTAACGCAGGTTGAAAACCAGTGAGGAGTTGCCAAAGTCGGAAAAAATGACATCCGGCTTGGGATATTTGAGCACATGGGGTGTCTGCTCCGCGATTTCCAGCAGAATCTTGCGGGCAAGCTCGATGTTGGAGCCGTATTCCACCCCCACGGTTATCCAGCGGCGTAGCCGCAGGTCTTTGAAGCTCCAGTTGGTGACCTGCTTGCTCAAAAGCTCGGAATTGGGAATGATGAGCGAGGCGTTGTCATAGGTCTGCACCACTGTGGAGCGCACATTGATGCGGGTAACAACTCCCCAGGTCTTGTCAAGCTGCAGGGCGTCCCCCACCTGTATGGGCCGCTCAAACAGCAGGATAATGCCGGAAACAAAGTTGTTGAAGATGTTCTGAAGGCCAAAGCCAAGGCCTATGCCTAAAGCCCCCAAAGCCACGGCCATGCTGGTGGTGGAAAGGCCAAAGGCGTTTAGTGCTATCAAAATGCCCACGCCCCACACAAAATAAACGGATATGTTGGTGATAGATTCCTTTGCGCCCTGGCCTATGCCGCTTTCTGCAAGAATGCTCTCCCGAAGCACCTGGCGCCACAGGTGGGTGACTGCATGGGTGAAAAACAGCACCACAAAGGCATACAAAAGGCCCCGCAGCGAAAACTGCATGGTACCCACAACGACTGGATAATTAAGGAAAAAGGTCAGATTTGAAGCAGCCTTGGGACCTGCACCCCAGGCAAAGAGCATTCCGGCAAATGCACCCACAATCCAGGCAAGCCAGCAAACGCGGGTTATGAGCCAGCGGAAGGGGTAGCCAGAATCACCTTGGATATCTGCATCACCCTTTGGCGCGCTGGGGCGGATCAGCCTTTCGTATTCCGAAAGCGCCCTGCCGCTGAAAAAACCCCAGGCAACAACAGCAAAGGTTATACCCCATGAACGGTACCAGTAATCCGCCAGCAGGCTGTAACCGGCAAAATCAAGCAAAGGCCCGCCCGCAACTGCCACAAGGCTTATCCAGCGTATAAAGGAAATATTTCGCCAAAGACGGCGTTCCTGGGGATCGCCCGACTCCAGAAGAAGGCGGAAAACAATCTGCCAGAAGGCCCACAGGCCAAAAAGGGCCACAAGGGCAAATATCTGACGCCAAAGCACAAGAATAGGGCCGCTAACGGGCAGGGCGCGGGCCAGAAGAAAATAACCCAGAGCAAAGGCAGAACCGATAAAAACCAGTGCATCCCAAAGGGCAAGAGCCTGCTTGCTGAAAAGGCGGGGGGAAAGCCGATGCAGGCCACCTGCCATTTCATGCGCCCAGAGTATGAAGAGGGAAATGACAAGAATCCCCGTGACTGCCCGGTACATGGCGGAAGCCGCAAAAAAGTCCTGCCAATGGCCCACTGCAAAAACAAAGAGGGTTGCGCCTGTCAGAGGCAGGGATTTTTCCAGAACCGTAAAAAGCAAGTTCCTGTAAGGCGTATCTTCAAGATGGCGTTTTTTCAGCAGGCGACCGGCGTAAGCGCACAGGGTTGAGAACCCTGCCAGGACAAATAAAAGGAAAACAGGCGATGGCTTGTCGGGCCGGGTCAGGGCCTGATTCTGACTTTTTAAAAAATCCCTTGAGAACAAAAAGGCCGTTTTTTGGCCAAGCTTTCGCATTTCCTGCTGGAACGCATCGGGCGTAAGGGTTGCCCCCAGGCCCAAACCCCGCCAAAGGAGCTTTTCCCTTTTGCTTTGGGCAGCCTGTTCATTTTCCGCGGCCCCAGCCTTTTCAGGATTTATGGAAAGCGCCGGAGATCCGGTTGCCGGGCCGGAATCCGTCTGCGCCCATGCGCCGGAGAAAAAAGCGGGAAGAAAAATTAGAATAAACGCCAGAACCGGCAAATGTTTAAAAATGCTTTTCATGTTTTTTAAAGTCAACGATTGGCCCAAAGGTTTCCGACGCATTGCAAGTTGCCGGAAAAAAAGGCAGTTAGCTGCAATACAGGTTTTGTCTATTGGAAAGATTGATTTTCAACAAGCAAACAGCACCCCTTGCCTGTTACAAAGCAGGGGTGCTGCCTATTTTTTTAAATCTTACAATTAGTTGCAACTTCAAGTCAACTGGGACTATTCCACCATAACCCTCTGGCCGGGGAATATTCTCGAGTTGCGGTTAAGCCCGTTAATGCTCAAGAAGCGATCCAGGCTCATGTTATGGCGCTGTGCAATGGAAAAGGGGTTGTCACCGGCCCGCACCACATAGGTTTTTGAGGAGGCTGATGCAACGGCCCTGCCCCTTGGGATTTTAAGTGTCTGGCCCACGGAAAGACTGTCTGAAGACAGTTTGTTTTCCCTCTTGATGGCCGCAACCGTTGTCCCATAGCGCCGGGCCAGATTCCACAGGGAATCCCCCCGCCCCACAGTATGAACCGATGGCAGAGCGGATGTTGTTGTTACCGCAACCACAGGGGCCAACCCCACCTGACCACCGGTGGGAATTTTTAAGGTGCGGCCCGCAATGATTACATTGGAATTGCCCATGTTGTTTGCCCGGCGGATGTCATTAACCGAAACCTTGTAGCGCTGGGCTATCATGGAAAGGGTTTCACCCGCACGGATGCGGTGTTGGGTTGCAGCCGTGGCCACCGGCATTGGAATGGAGATTGAAGTTTCGGGAAGGGAATCCAGCCTTGCCATAAGGGTGGGGTTTATGCCTTCAGGAACCTTGAGAGTATATCCGCCAGGGGGCGTGATTCTGTGGCGCAGCTCCGGGTTAAGGGAGACAAGCAGGTTTTCATCCACGCCGGCGGTATCTGCAATCTGCTTTAGATGAAGCCTTCTGTTGACGGTTGTTGTTTCGTAAACAACAGGCGCATCAGGCTCAGGCAGCTCCATGCCGTATTTTTCCGGATCGTTTATGATGGCGATTGTGGCCAGAAACCTGGGCACATAACGGGCTGTTTCCCTGGGCAGGCGCTGGTAAAGATCCCAAAAGTCGTCAAGATAGTTTATCCGCTGGCTGTTGATGAGCCTTAACACGCGGTTTTCGCCGCAGTTGTAGGCTGCAATGGCGGTCATCCAGTCTCCAAACATCCCGTGAAGTTCTTTAAGATAAGCAATGGCAGCATCTGTTGATTTTTCAGGGTCCATGCGCTCGTCAACATATTCGTTACGCTGGAGACCGAATTTGAAGCCCGTGGAGGCAATGAACTGCCAAGGACCTAAAGCCCTGGCGCTGGAAAGCGCCCTGACTTTGAAGCCTGACTCAATAAGGGGCAGCCAGGCAAGCTCTTTGGGAAGCCCTGCCTCGGCTATTTTAGCCTCAATCATGGGCATGAACTGGCCCGAACGCCGGTAGGCTTCCAGAAAGAAATTCTTTTCCCGCCCCACAAAGGAATGGATTTCAGCCTGAACATGGTCGTTGTGCACCAGGGGTATGGCGTTATGGTTGCCGATGGCCACGGTGTGGCGGGCTGCAAAAATCTCAAGCAGCCTGCGGGAAATGAGGATGCGAAGATCATCCTTCGGCTGGAGAAGAGCTGGGTCGTCGTCACAGGCCTGGGCCTCCAGCATCAGGGAATAAGCCTGATCCAGTGCGTCAACAGCTTCGGGAAGCTCGCCCTGCTGCCAGAATGACTGGGCAGCCTCAACATACTCCAGAGCTTCATCCAGAGATTGCTGGGCTGTTTTCACGGCCCCCCCGACACGCGGGGAAGAGCTTACAGGCGAAAATTCCAGTTCTTCATCAAGAATCTCCGTAGCAAACTCCATCTGAAGGGGTGGCTTTCTTTCAACAGTCTGCTTTGTCGCCGGACGCACCTCTGCCCTGGGGGCAGGCACGGGGCTGTCATCGGCCCTCACATCAAAGGGTTTGCGGGCCGGGCCTTCGCTTTGAGTGGTAGCGCAGCCGCCAAGAAAGGCGAGCAGCAAGACGCACAAAAGCACTGCATAAAGCTTTCCGGGCCGACAGGATAAAATCATTGCTGGTTTCAAATGCCGCTCCTTTTTTATGTTTCCATTTCAATTCAAGCAACTAGGCCCAAAGCTAATTTCCTGCAAGGGCTTACAAATAAAGGTTTTTCAGCCGAGGCCATGTTACCGGGCTTTCAGACAGCATGAATTTTTCCAAAAAGCTCCTTACATCCCTTCCGGTTAAGGTTATAGGCCTTTATACAGAAACAAGGCCGCCCTCAAAAGGTGACCATGTCTTTTTGATAATATCCGGTTAGTGGGACATATGCCAGATATTCCCGCCGTAAACTGCCACAGGCCCACCATTTAAGGCCCAGGAGACTGTGTGGGCGTCGGAAGCCTAAAGATCAACATACTGAAATAACAAGATATTTACGCCAAGACAAATTGGCGGCCCTGATTTTGCCTAAAGCCTTGAAGGAAATTATACCATATACAGATGACTATACTAACAATAATACAATATATAGATATTTTGCTAAAGTCAAGATACTCCGACGCTTTTCCGGCAGATGGCCAAATACCGGTTTTGAATTGACCTGCAAAAGAGGTTTATGGCCAGGGCGCGGTTGACGCATGGGCTATTGTGCATTATGATAAAAGAAATAACGGGCTTGCAATGAAAACTTGGCAAGGCGGCAGGCTGCGCTGTGTGTTTTTTGACGCAGCTTATTTTTTTGTGCAGGTTTCATATTGATAAACACCGTGCTGAGCCACAAATGCGGCACAAAGGCAGCAGCCAGGAAAGGAAGGTTTATGAGCAAGGTACAAGACGGTAACTTTGTGCAGGTGCATTACACCGGAACTTTAGAAAATGGAGAGGTTTTCGACTCCAGCAAGGATCGTGCGCCCTTGGAATTCCAGATGGGAAGCGGGCAGATAATCCCCGGTTTTGAGCAGAATGTTAAGGGCATGGCTGTCAATGAGACAAAAAGCTTTTCCCTTTCTCCGGAACAGGCTTACGGACAGCGGGATGAGGGTCTTATCCGGGAATTCTCCAGGGATCAGACCCCCGAAGGTTTTGATCCCCAGGTTGGCCAGACCGTTGCTCTGATGTCCGAGCAGGGCCAGCAGATACCTGCCACGGTTACTGAAGCCACCCCCGAAAAGGTGGTGGTGGACATGAACCACCCCCTTGCCGGCAAAACCCTCAATTTTGAGGTGACCGTTGAAGGCTTTTCCGATGTGCCCACCCAGGGCGGATGCGGCTCATGCTCGGATGCTGGCGGCTGCGGTGATAACAGCTCCGGGGGATGCGGCTGCGGTGATAACAACTCCGGGGGCTGCGGCTGCGGCTGTTGAGGCGTAAATTAAAAGACTCTGCTTTGCCATACCTTTGCCCAAACAAAAGGGGTTTGTTTTTTCTGTTGACGCAGCCTGTTTCCAGGCCATATCTTTCCTGTCTGTATGCTGGCGACCAGCCCAGAAAAAGGGCAAACCTTTTTTTTGATTAAGGAGCAGAAACATGAAGCGTGTATGGCTGTTGGCAGCGGTTTTCATCTTTTTTGCAGCAAGTATGCCTGCCCTGGCTGACGATGTGACGGATGCCATTGGCGAGGCGCTTAACCAGTACAAGCAGGGCGATTATACAGGGGCGGCTGGCACGCTTGATTTTGCAGCCCAGTTGATCCGCCAGAAAAAGGGCGGGGAGCTGGAGCAGGCGCTTCCCGGCCCGCTACCCGGCTGGCAGGCGGAAGAGGCCTCAAGCCAGGCAGCATCCCATGCCTTTCTGGGCGGGGCTGTTTCAGCCGCCCGGAGCTACACCAAAAATGTGGAAAATGACGAGGGTTATTATGAGACCCCTTCAGTGACCGTGCAGATTGTGACAGACTCACCAGCCCTTCAGGGGATGATGATGCTCATGTCAAACCCCATGTTTGCCACGGCTGACGGCGGAAAACTTGAGCAGATTTCCGGACAGAGGGCGGTTGTAAAATACAACAACGCAGATCGCTCCGGCGAAATCTCAATGGTTGTCAACAACCGCTTTCTTGTGACTGTGGAGGGAAGCTATGTGACCCGCGATGAGCTGAAAGCCTATGCAGGCGCAGTGGATTTCAAGAAGCTTACTGCAATTCCCTGATGGCGGTCTGCCTGTCAGAAAAAAACTTGAGTCGGCCAGGGTTTTAAAAACAGCCCTGGCCGGTTTTTATGTCAGCAATGCCAAAAAGCCTCCCCCCTGACCTTGCATGGGCCGGTGATCTGGGGTCAATATGCCCTGAAGGCTTATATTTCCAAAAATTCACCTTCTCTATGCGCCTGTCTGTTTGCCCCTCAACCTGTTTTTTAAGCCCCAATCAGCTCTCTGCCGTCTATTTCCCAAACAACCCCTTATATTGTGCATAGCCTTCCTTTTCCAAATCATCTTTCGGCACAAAACGCAGGGCTGCCGAGTTAATGCAATAGCGCAGGCCCGTGGGTGGTGGACCGTCCGTAAAAACATGGCCCAGATGCGAATCTGCAAGGCGGGAGCGCACCTCAGTGCGGGTCATAAAAAGCTTGCGGTCCTGCTTTTCTACAATGTTATCCGGCTCTATTGGGGCAAAAAAGCTTGGCCAGCCGGTTTTGGAATCAAACTTGTGGACAGAAGCAAAAAGCGGCTCTCCTGAAACAATGTCCACAAAAATCCCAGGCTCCTTGCTGTCCCAATAGGCGTTGTTGAAGGGCGGCTCTGTGCCGTTTTTCTGGGTCACCTGGTACTGCATGGGGGAAAGAATGCGCCTCAACTGCTCATCTGCAGGCTTTTGCCATGCGCCCTGCCTTTTTTCCGGGGCCGGGGCAAGCAATAGGGAGTCTTTGCCCTTCCAGGCTTTTTCCAGAAAAGGCCCCCGGCCAGAATTCCAGCGGTAAAGCCGGTAGCGCAGAGGGTTAAGCCTTGCGTAGTCCTGATGATAGCCCTCTGCCGGGTAAAAGGCTTGAAGCTTTTCCACCTTCACTGCCACGGGCTGGTCAAATAGCTTGGCCTGCCCAAGAAGCCTTTTTGCCTCCAGCGCAATTGTCTTCTGCCCCTCAGTCTCATAATAAATGGCCGGGGCATACTGGGGGCCGCGGTCTGCAAACTGGCCGCCGGAGTCTGTTGGGTCCACCATGCGCCAGAAGGCGTCTACAAGCTGCCCGTAAGAAACAAGGGCCGGATCGTAAACCACCTTCACCCCTTCCACAAAGGCGCTTTTGCCCGATGACACCATTGAATAGGTGGGCGTCTCGCCTGCAAGGCCTATGTAGCCAGAGACAGCCTCCACCACGCCGGAGGTCTTTTCAAAGTCTGCCTCCACACACCAGAAGCAGCCGCCTGCAAAATAGGCATTCTCCAAATTCTTGTTCATTATTTGGCCTCCTGGCTGCTGCCCGGTTAGAGTCCGGGCAAAAAAAGCTGCAAACACCAAAGCCATTGCAGACAAAGCAAATAGCTTGAAAGTTTTCATGATCCGCCTCCTGAAAGGAAGTAAGAAGAATTCCTTTTTTTAAAAAGATAAGATGCGCCTGGCAAAAGGCAAGCAGGGGGCGACAATGGGCCGGAAT
>JAGVAW010000288.1 GCA_020060085.1 Desulfobacterales bacterium | reverse complement strand
TTGGGGGAGAGCCGCTTCCTGCTGCCATGGAAACCAACTGCGTTTTTGGGGCAACGGGCGGGGCTGTCACCAATGTTCTGGATATGGGGCGGTTTCTGGCCATGCTGCTGACCCAGGGAAAGACGGCTTTCGGCAACAGAATCCTTGCCCCCCAAACCGTTGCCCTCATGGGCCGGGGAGAGAGGACACCTCTGGACTGGAGCAGCTATTCCACGCCAGGGCTTGGCCTTGACACCATTAATGACCCGGTTATGAGCTATGCTGGCCGGGCCTGGACCAAGAACGGCAGCACAGGCCATTTCAATTCCTTTATGGAGATTCTTCCTGACAAAGGACTTGCAGTAATTGTTCTGACCAATTCCGATACAGCCCAGTTTTCAGTTTATTCCATAGCCCGTGAATGCCTCAAGAACGCGGTTGAGGAAAAAACAGGCCTCACCCCCTCGCTTCCTGACTATCCAGCCCTTTTTTCCGTGTCAAACCAGGCTCTTATTGCCGGAACCTATGTGAAGAAAAACGGCTTTGATATTGTGCAGGAAAACCCTGATGGGACCCTCTTGTGGATACAGAACGCGCATACACAAAATCCCGTGGCAAAAAAGCTGGAATACGGCCAGGATTCCTGGAGCGTGGAGGACGCTGACCATCGCATTGTGTTCAAGCTGCTTTCCTATATGGGCGAAGACCATTTTGGCATGATTCAGGTGGGAAGTGACGGTTCGGAAGTGTTTGAGAGCATTTTCGGGGGCCATGTGGTGCTGCTCCTGGCGGAAAAGCTGGCCATGCCTCCGGTTGGCGCAGTCTGGCTTGCCCGTGCAGGCAGGCCCTGGCTCATCGAAAACTATTCCTTCAACGACCTGGGCTGGGACAGACCCTTCCTTGAACTTGTGGGCAATGGCGGGATGCTTATGGTTGCCCAGAGCGAAAATCTCCAGGTGATTTTTCCCCAGGATGATCAACTGGCCTTTGTGGCGGGGCTTGCCAACCGCAATGGAAGCGCGGTCCGGGTGGAAAACGACGCAGCAGGCGAGAAGATGGTTTTTGCGGGCTACGAGGCCCGCTCCATAGATCTGGTTCCCATTGTAACAGATGGCGACATGATAACCCGTGACCTGGATTTTCATCAGGTGCACTGGTTTGGCTACAATTCTGTTGCACCGGGGGGCCAGGTTGTTTTTGATGTGCCGGAAGGCCAGGGCGGATACATTTTGAGGCTCTTTGACCAGGATCTGGACTCTCCGGTTGCAAAAGGCTCGGACCGCATAACCTTTAACGCTGCGCCTGGGACATACTACCTGGCTGTTTCCCGCACACCGGATGCCCCGGATAACTATAAGCTTATGGTGAATCCCCTTTAGCCCGGAGGCCAGGGCGCATCCGGGCTAAAGGTCCGGCGGGTTTTTTTCAGGCCTTATCCAGGATTGTGCAGGGCAAAAAAAGCCGGGCAGCCTGCTAAAATGCAGACCGCCCGGCTTTCGTTCATGGTAAGAACAAAGCAACTGTCTTGCGTCAGGTTGCCGTTATCAGTCCTTCACTTCCTCAAAGTCAGCATCCACAACATCATCATCTGCCTGGCCGCCGGAGGCTGCGCCCTGCCCGGCATCATCACCGGGGCCTGCGCCTTCCTGGCCTGCGCTGGCCTTCTGGTACATGACTTCTGCAAGCTTGTGGGAGGCCTGGATAAGGGCATCGGTCTTTTTCTTTATGTTGTCTGCGTCCTCGCCTTCCAGGGCCTTTTTAAGATCCTCGGCTGCCGCGGTGACGCTGGACTTTGTTGCCTCATCCACCTTGTCGCCAAGCTCTGTCATGGACTTTTCCGTCTGGTAGATAAGGGCGTCCGCATGGTTTCTGGCCTCAACCAGGGCGCGCTTTTTCTTGTCCTCATCCGCGTGCGCTTCGGCATCCTTGACCATCTGGTCAATCTCTTCCTTTGTAAGGCCCGAAGAGGAGGTTATCTTTATGCTCTGCTCCTTGCCTGTGCCCAGGTCCTTGGCGGAAACGCTGACAATGCCGTTGGCGTCAATGTCAAATGTCACCTCCACCTGGGGCACGCCGCGCGGGGCAGGGGGTATGCCCGTAAGCTCAAAGCGGCCAAGGGTCTTGTTGTTGGCGGCCATCTCCCGCTCGCCCTGGAGCACATGAATGGAAACAGCGGGCTGGTTGTCCGCGGCTGTTGAGAATATCTGGCTCTTGCGCACGGGTATGGTGGTGTTTTTCTCGATGAGCGGGGTCATGACCTCGCCAAGGGTTTCAATGCCTAGCGTCAGGGGGGTTACATCCAGAAGGAGCACATCCTTGACATCGCCCTTTAGAACACCGCCCTGAATGGCTGCGCCTAAAGCCACCACTTCATCGGGGTTGACGCCCTTGCTGGGCTGCTTGCCCCCGAAAATCTTGGAGACCCGCTCCTGAACAGCGGGCATACGGGTCATGCCGCCCACAAGAATGACCTCGTCAATGTCGGCAGGGGTGGCCTTGGCATCCTTCATGGCGGTTTTGCAGGGGCCGTCAATGCGGTCCAGCAGGCCTGCCACCAGAGATTCCAGCTTGGAGCGGGAGAGCTTTATGTTAAGGTGCTTCGGCCCGGAGGCATCTGCCGTGATAAAGGGCAGGTTGACATCAGTCTCCAGGTTTGTGGAAAGCTCCATCTTTGCTTTTTCCGCTGCCTCCTTGAGGCGCTGGAGGGCCATTTTGTCGCCCCTCAAATCAATGCCCTGATCCTTTTTGAACTCGTCAGCCAGGTAATCTATGACCTTCTGGTCAAAGTCCTCGCCGCCGAGATGGGTGTCGCCGTTGGTTGACTTGACCTCAAAAACGCCGTCTGCAATTTCCAGTATGGAAATGTCAAATGTTCCGCCGCCAAGGTCAAAGACGGCAATCTTCTTTTCAGCCTTTTTGTCCAGGCCATAGGCAAGGGAGGCGGCTGTCGGCTCGTTGATTATGCGAAGCACGGTAAGGCCCGCAATTTTGCCTGCATCCTTTGTTGCCTGGCGCTGGGAGTCGTTAAAATAGGCAGGCACTGTGATGACGGCCTCTGTTACGGGCTGGCCCAGGTAATCCTCGGCAGCCTTTTTAAGGTATCCCAGAATGAAGCTGGAAACTTCCTGCGGGCTGTAACTCTTGCCCTGAAGCTCCACCCAGGCGTCTCCGTTGTCGGCCTTTGTTATTTTATAGGGCAGAACCTTGCGGTCCTCCTGCACCTCTTTTGAATCATAGCGCCTGCCGATGAGCCTTTTGACCGCAAACACCGTGTTTGTGGGGTTGGTGATGGCCTGGCGCTTGGCTATCTGGCCCACAAGGCGCTCCCCGGAATTGGAGATGGCCACAATGGAAGGTGTGGTGCGTCCTCCGTCCGCGTTGGTTATGACCTTTGCCTCTCCACCTTCCATGACAGCCACGCAGGAGTTGGTGGTTCCAAGATCGATTCCTATGACTTTTCCCATTTTCCTTGTGCCTCCTTATATATTATTTTTTCGCAGGGTCTCACAGGCATCGCCAGAATCAGCAGGGCGGCCTGCAAGCCATGCAGTCAGTGTATCGGGCCTGCCTTTGGGCAAAATGCATTAAAATCAGTTTTCATCTGCGCCTTCCTTTGGGCTGCCAGCAGAAACGCACACAAGGGAGGGCCTTAAAAGCCTCTCCTTCATGGTGTATCCCTTCTGAACCTCCTCCATGACCGTATTTTCAGGGTGCTCATGGCTGGGCTGCTGCATGAGAGCCTGATGATAAGCCGGGTCAAAGGGCTTTCCCAGGGCGTCCACACAGGTCACGCCGTATTTGCCCAAAAGGTTGGATATCTCCTTTGCGGTCAGATCAACCCCCTCCACAAGGGCGCCAAGATCGCACTGGCCCTTGCGAGCGCTGTCCAGCGCCCTTTCAAGGTTGTCAATGACCGGCAGAAGACCTTTTATAAGATCCTCGTTGGCATATTTGCGGAAATCCTCCATCTCCCTTTTGGAGCGCTTCTTGAAGTTGTCCATCTCCGCTAAGGTTCTCAAAAGCCTTTCCCTGGTTTCCTCCAGCTCGGCCAGAACCTGCTCCGGGCTGCTTTGGGGGCTTTGGGGAGTATCCTGCTCATCGGGCATGGACAACCCATTTTCCTTTAAGTCTTCCTTTTCCATTATCCTGTAGGCCTCTTCCTGGGCCGAGCCTTTCCCTTTAAACTTATCCATAATTTAACGCACCAAAATAGCTTGAGATTTTTTTATTGTGCCGCAACGCCAAAAAGATAAGACTGCATCCGGTGCTGTCAACCCCTTTTACCTGCCTGCAAGAACAGGATTATGCTTGATAAAATTTGAGCCAGCCGTTATATTTGAAAGGCTTGACTGCGCTAGGCGGGGAGGTAGCGGTTCCCTGTAGCCTGAAACCCGCTCCATGCAGGGCTGAATTCCCTCTGGAGGGCCTTATGGCGGCGTGGTTGGGACAGCACGCGACCGGCCGCCGCGCAACAGACGGTTGCGAACCTCGTCAGATCCGGAAGGAAGCAGCGATAAGTGACTTTGTCTGTGTCGCGGATCGACCCCGGTTATTTGTGCGTCCCGGCACTCCGCCAGGCTCAACAGGGGGTGCGCGGTCAAGTTTTACAAGAACCTGTCTTAAAAAACAGGCTTTTTCTGCGATTGGCTGAAAAATCTGAAAAATTTATTTGTGGGGCAGGGGCTTCTTTGAAAAAAAGCATCTTCCGCGCACCTCCACCTTGAAGTTTATAGATAATGATACCAAAAAGTTATATGCGCATTGGGGCAAATTGCCGCAAAAAAGAGGTTTTGCTTTTTGGCGCATTTTAAGACCGCTTCATTTTTTTGGGGAGGCACTATCTTTAAAACAGCTTTGCTCATAAAGGCCCGCTTTTTTTGGACAATGGCCGCAACCCTTGTACTGTTTGCAGCCTGGGTGCCCTGCCTTTGGGCGTATCTGCCCGAAGAGAGGATAAACATGGGCATATACGAGCGGGCTTACCGGGGGGTTGTGAACATAACCACCACGGTGGTCACCTATGATTTCTTTTTGCGGGCCTACCCGCGGGAAGGTGCCGGAAGCGGCATTGTGCTCGATGAGGAAGGCCACATCCTTACCAACCACCATGTCATCAAAAACGCCCGCAGCCTTGAAGTGACCCTTTGGGATCAAAGCAGGTATCCTGCGACATTGAGGGGCTTTTATCCGGAATCGGATCTTGCGGTCATAAAGATAGACGCCCCTGCAGAAAAGCTTTTCCCCATTCCCCTTGGCGAATCAACAGGCCTTAAGGTGGGCCAGAAGGTGTGGGCCATAGGCAATCCCTTTGGCCTTGGCGTCACCCTCACCACCGGCGTTTTGTCATCTCTGGGCCGCTCTGTTGCTGCTCCTGGCGGCCATCTCATGGAAGATATGATTCAAACGGATGCCAGCATAAATCCGGGCAATTCCGGCGGGCCGCTCATAAGCAGCATGGGGTGGATCATAGGGGTCAACACGGCCATTCTGTCGCCTTCGGGCGGCTCTGTGGGCATAGGTTTTGCAGTGCCTGTGGATGAAATAAAACGGGTTGTGCCGGAAATAATTGAAAAAGGCTATGTGAGCTATCCTTATATGGGTGTCCTGGTCTTTCCGCTCAAGCCGGAAATAGCAAGCTTTTTGGGGCTTGATACGGAATACGGGCTGCTCATAACCGAGATTGCAGACGAAAGCCCGGCAATGCAGGCAGGGCTTGAGGGTCCCAAAAAAAGGCTCCGAATAGGCAATGCGGTGCTGCCTGTGGGCGGGGATGTTATTCTGCAAATGGGGGATACCAAGATGGAAGGCTCTGATGCCTTTGTCCGGGCCATGCGCAAGTTCAAGCCCGGCCAGAAAGTTCCCTTGCAAATTCTGCGGGACGGCTCTGAAATGGAGATTTCCGTGACCCTTGGGGAAAGGCCTCAACAGCGCTGAAGCCCTTCCGGGCAGGTGAGGGCGTTTTTTCTTAACAGCGGGTTTTTTGCTGTACCAAAACAAGCCAGATGCCTTTGGCCGGAAGCAGCTTTTGGGGGCAAAGGTAACAGGAATTTTTCCATGCTACTGCTGCTTTTGTTTGTGCTGCTTGTTCTTTCAGCCTTTTTTGCAGGCTCGGAAACCGCCTTTGTGTCCCTTTCCGATATAAGGGTTCAGCACCTTGTGGAGAGCGGACGCAAGGGCATGGCCCGTGTCCAGCGCATCAAAAAAAACAACGCGCGGCTCATCATAACAGTTCTGGTGGGCAACAACCTGGTTAACATTGCTGCCTCATCGGTGGCCACTCTCCTGGCTATGGAGCATTTCGGCAACCGGGGGGTGGGCGTGGCGGTCGGTTTGATGACCTTCCTTATTCTGGTTTTCGGTGAAATAAGCCCCAAAACAATCGCCCTTGCCAAAAACGAGGCCTTTGCAGTTGCTGCTGCTCCCTTTATCCAGGTTGTGCAGTATGTTTTTTTCCCGCTTATCCTTTTTCTGGAGGTTTTAACCCGCCTTTTTTCAAGGCCGCTTTCTGCTGGCGAGCTTGCCCCCCAGATCACGGAGGCGGAAATAAAGTCTGTTGTGAGCCTGGGCGAAGAGCTTGGCGAGGTGCAGGAGGACGAGAGAATAATGATTCACAACATCTTCAGGTTTTCGGACCTGGAGGTGTATGAAATAATGACCGACCGCACGCAGATTTTTTCCGTGCCTGCCACGGAAACAGCAGATTCCGCAGCGCCCGAAATTGTGCGCCGGGGCTTTAGCCGCGTGCCGGTTTACGATGAAAACCCTGACTCCATAATCGGCATCCTTTATGTAAAGGATGTGCTTGAAGCCATAATTTCAGGCAAAGGCGCTGTTTCCGTGCGGGAGCTTACCCGGCCTGTAATGTTCATCCCCGATACCATGCTTCTTGACGACCTTCTGCAGCAGTTCCAAAGCAAGAAGGTTCACATGGCAATGGTGGTGGATGAGCACGGCGGCGTGGCAGGGCTTATCACAATTGAGGATCTGCTTGAGGAAATTGTGGGCGAAATTGTTGACGAGACGGACCGGGAGCCGGAGCGCATAAGAAAGCTCTCCGAAAACAAGGCCCTTGTGCTTGGAGAAACCGAGGTGGAGGAGGTAAACAAGGCGCTTGATTTGTGCATAAACGAAGAGGATGATTACGAAACCATATCCGGCTATATTTTGAGCCAGGTCCGCCGCATACCCAAGCAGGGAGAAACCATCACCACCCCCCAGGCGATAATCCGCGTAACCCAGGCAGATGCCCAGCGCATAATAGAGGTGGAGATCGAAAAACTGCCCAAGGTTTTGGATGAGCAAGACGCCGACTGACACAAAAAGCGTCAATCACCAGGGCAAAATTTTTCTGCACAGGGAAAATGGCAGGGCAAAAGGTAAATATCCATTGTCAAAACAGGCGCAAACTCTCTGATGAAAAACAGCTCAACACCTCCCCACAAGGGCTTGGGGCACAGGGAAAGGCTGCGGGAGCGCTTTCTGGCCTCCGGGCTTGAGGGTTTTTTGGACTACGAGGTCATTGAGCTTCTTCTCACTTTGGGCACCCCCCGCAGGGATTGCAAGCAGACTGCCAAGGATGCCCTAACCCGCTTCAAGACCCTTCAGGGGGTTCTTGAAGCCCCCCTTGCCCAGCTCATCCAGGTAAAGGGCATAGGCCCCAAAAACGCCATCGGCCTAAAGCTCATCCATGCTGTAAGCCGCCGCTACCTGGAAAAACGGGTGCTTGGCAAAGATGCCATCAGCTCATCAGCCCAATTGTTTGACTACCTTTATCATAACCTGCGGGATCGCGGCACAGAATGCTTTGTGGTCATCTACCTTGATTCCCAGAACCAGGTTCTGGAAATGCAGGCCCTTTTTTCCGGGTCTGTGTCGTCAAGTGCGGTCTATCCCAGAGAGGTGGTCAAGGCCGCGCTGGAGCACAATGCTTCGGGCCTTCTGCTGGCTCACAACCACCCTTCCGGCGAGCCGGTTCCCTCGCCGGAGGACACAAACATCACCCGCGAGATTGTGTTCGCCTGCCGGGTCATGGACATAAGGGTTTTGGAGCACCTAATAATCGGGGACAACCGCTATTACTCCTTTGCGGATCAGGGCCTTATCGCCCGCTTTCACAAGGAGTTCGATTCACGGTGAGTCAGCCTGGCTTTTGGCGGAAAATGCCTGGGGGGGGCGCAAAAAAACAGCAAATTAAACCACGAAAAACACGAAACACACGAAAAAGAGCAGGTCGGGCGGGTGGCCCTGGCAACAAGTTGCCAGGGCCACCCAAGGGAAAACAGCTTGTTGTTGGGCTACGCAAAGCCGGAAAAGGGCCAAAGCCTTCCAGCATCCCCCAGGGCCGGATTTGCTAGCCCAACCTACGGATTTTGCCGCCTTTCCCCCCAACCACAAGCGTACAGGGCAGGTCCAGGGAAAGGATGGCAAGGCGCGCGAGCGAGGAATGAGGGAGCATACTTTCTGTATGTGACCGAAATTCCGAGCGAAGCGCAACGCAGCCATCGTTTTCCTGGGGCCGCCCTCCCGGTGATGTTCTCCTATCCAATAGATTGTGCCCTACCACCCCGCCCAAATTCAATGAGAATTGTTGGGCCACGAAACCCCGGAAAAACGCAATGGGTTATGGAAATCCAAAGAGCCGGGATTTCTAGCTCAACCTACTGTCTTCCCCTTCCCATCGCCCGTTTTTCCACCCGCCCAGCAGGGTTTCAAGCTCCTCAAACTTTTTTTCCTCCCGCCACTGGGCTGCCAGATTTTTAACAAGCGGAATCTCTTTTTCAAAAATCATCATGAAAAGCAAAAGGCAGCCCCGGATATCGGCATGGCCAAGCCCGGCCCCGGCCTTGTCCTGTCTGTTGGGGCAAAGCGAGCAGCCGGGCGACACAAGGTTTCTCCTTGCCGCTGCATCAAGGCAAAAATCGTAATAGCAGCAAAGGCTGTTGCGCTGGGTCCAGACCTCTTCAATGGTCCTCCCCCCTTTTTTAAGGCTCATGGCAAATTTCCTCCAAATTTTTGGGGCTTAAAAAACAAAGCAGGCCAAATGGCGGCAAATCAGCGCGGAAACTTGAACAATCCATCCACGCCTATTTGTTGCTTATAAGCTATAATAAACAGCAATGTCAATATAAGTTAACTTATTCTAAATAAAGGATATAGCTATAATTGCAAGCTATATAATGCTTGCAGGCAATATATTTTTGTATGCAAAAAAGCCTGCCAGAGGAAATCGGCAGGCCTGCAAAGGAAGGGATATTTTTGAGCGGTTTTCAAGAAATTACTTTTCCGCAATGAGGGCAGGTTTTTTCAGCCACTTTGTTTTGCTGAATCGCTTCGACAAAACCAGCGCCCAGTATTCCTGTGGGAAGTGCAAACATACCGATTCCAAGAATGGCAATTATGCCGGCCAAAAACTTCCCCATAAGAGTAATTGGATACATATCTCCGTATCCAACTGTGGTCAATGTAGCTATTGCCCACCACATAGTTGCCGGTATGCTTGAAAAAATATCAGGCTGCACCTCATTTTCGCAGTAGTAGAGAAGACTGGAGGATACAACCAGAAGCAAACCCATCATTGCCGATGTAAGGATAAGCTCTTCCTTTTTGTCCGATAAGACTCGTTTGATAAGATTGAAAGATGAGTAATAACGCCCCATTTTGGCTATACGAAGAATTCTTAAAAGTCGGAGTACCCGGACAGACCGAAGATCGACCCCAAAAAACGGAAGATAGAAAGGTAATATCGCCACCAGATCAATGAACGGCATAACCTTTACTGAATATCGGATGCGGCCAACAATTGGGCGGTGAAAGCGGGGGTCTATTGTGCATGACCATAGCCGGATCAAATACTCGGTAGTAAAAACAAGCACTGAAGCTATTTCAAATCCTCGAAAAAACTCTCCCCATCGCTCCTGTAAAGGTTGAATTGACCCAAGGATAACTGCAACAACATTCAGAAGAATAAGCGAAAGAAGCAGGATATCAAAAACACGGCTAACCGTATCTCCAGGTTTGGCAGCCTCGACGACCTCCCAAGTTCGCCTGCGGAGATTCATGGAACACCTGACTTTTATTGCCCACTCATTAACAGATCAATTAAGCGTCCAACATATATGGGGGTTCGAGTTTGAATAATAATTGGACGCCCGGAGCCTTGCTTTGATATTTCGATAACGCCATCATCAATATCAACATCGATATCGGCAATTTCCATATAGCGGATATTTGTTGTACCATCATTAATAATAAAAATGCGTTTATTTGTTATAATCATTGTACCATCACGCTTTACAGAATGCTCATATCCTGATGGTGAATCCTTTGATTTCCGTCTGGAAAGAACTTTTGCGGCGCATTGATGGAAAGCTTTTTCGCTTTTTTGTATAGGGGCGGCAAGTTGATCTGAAGGGATTGAATCAAGAGGGAAGCTTAAGGATTGAGCATCCATGATTTCTTTTACGATACCAAGTTCATATCTAACTTCTGCCCGCGGAATTGCAAGGCCAGTAATAAGGTTCTCCAGTTTGCTGAATTCATCTTCCGTGATTTTGCGGTCTATGATAGCCTCAAAATAGGCGGCTGAAAATATCTCTTTCTTTGTCCGAAGGCGTACCATTGAATCAAGACGGAGGACTTTTTCAACGGCAGCGATCATTGCCGCCTCGTCATCTGTGACAAAACCATCATCAAGAACCTTGTCAAGAAGTGCTTGATACACATCAGCCTCAATTTCGCCAACAGATATTTTTGCGGCACCATTGCGAGGCAATTTTTTTTGCTGCTGTTCGAGATTAGATAAAACTTCAGGAGATGGCAGCGATTGGGAAGTTATAAAGGTTGCGTCAAGAGCATTTTTGTATTCAGTTACCATTTTCTTGCGCTTGAATTGGGCTGCCAAGAAATAGGAACAGATAATAACTGTAATGCTTATGCCAATGACCATGACTATGGGATTCTGTATCAGCCACGAAATAAACCATAGACCAAGGCCTAAAGCAACAATGATAAGCAAAACCTTTGCACAGCCATCAGCTTCTGTCTTGACTTGTGATCTCGACTGTTTTGGTAATGATAAGTGTTTGCGATAATAGAGTCCATGTCGACCAGCATGGGTATAAAGACCCCGTGGTCCGACACCTATTCTTGCACCGGTAACACCAGCGGAAAGGCCAAAGCCGCTTTTTGACAAATTGAGGCGAAATGGCCCGGCCCGAAAGCCTTTTCTTAAATAAAATGCCATCTTAATTTTGTGCGAATGAGGTGAATAGGATATAGCTTACAGAGCTTTCGCTTCTTTTTCTACAAGGGTACACAAATATTTAAATTAAAGCTGACAGTCAAGTAAAAATGTCCCCCCGCGGGTGGCCCCGGCAAGAATTGCCGGGGTGCGAAGCACAAGAGGTTTGC
>JAGVAW010000305.1 GCA_020060085.1 Desulfobacterales bacterium | reverse complement strand
TAAAATCCGCCACAAGATTTAAAGAGTGCTTTATGCAGGCATTTTTCTGCTTTTTTGTGGCGCACTTTTCCATGTCCATTTCAAAATAGGGCTGCAAAAGCTGATCCAGCCTGCCAAATGAAAGGCCGGTGTTGGTGTTTTCGTTGTGCGCACCCACCCATAGCAGCCACAGGGCATTAACCGCCTCGTCCAGAGTGCTTGCCCCCTGGCGCGGAACGCGGGAGAGCACCTTTACCAGGTGGGCAAGCTGCCTTTTTCTTTTGGGGTCTGTCTGGGCGGCGGCCTGCCTTTTTGCTTCAGCCTTGAGGTTGTCTGCATAGGCGTTTATGGCGTCCAGGCTTGTTATCATTGCCTCAAGGGTGTTTTTCTGATCAGCGGAAAGTCCCGGCTGCTCCATTTTGCGGGCCATTTCCCCAATGAGAAAATCAAGGCCCTTTTCAATTGCCAGGGAAAAATCGGGTATGGCATGGCTTATGCCAACCGTTTTCCACACAAAATAGGCCACCCATCGGTTGTTTATCTTCTGGCACAAAGGCTCCTTGTGCTCGCAGCGCACCCATTCCCAGAAATTTCTGTTCATCCAGAAGGGAAAAATATCGTTATGAAGGGTCTTTTCCGTTTCAGGTGTCATTTTGTAGGGGTTTAAAAGCCGCCTGCCCACAGTTTTAAGCTCCCCCCACAGGAGACCCCCCTGGGCATCTGGGTAAATTATAACCCCTGTGGGCAGCTTGGCCGTGGTGGAACCTGCAATGAGCGAGTTTTTTGCGATGAGCGGCTTCTTGTTTGCCATGAGGTGGTAAAAGCCCTTGGCAGCGCGCAGGGCCGGATGCCAGGGCTGGCCGTCCTTCTGGCGCTCAAATCCGTTTTGCCGGAAAAACTGTGTGAGCAAAAGGGGCCTTTCCGGGCATATTTCCGGCTGGGAGGCAAAATGCTCGTCAAGGGCTTCCTTTATGTTGCCAAAATCCTCAAGGCTCCATTTTGAAAGGCAGATGTCATCAAGATAACGGACGCCAGGGTCCGGCTCCGCATAAAGGGAAAAGGGCTTTTTGCGAAAGTCCTGGGCCGGCAAATGGGAAGGCGGCGCTGAAAGGTCTCTTGCATTTTCATCGGCAAGCCGGGCCTTTTCTATGCGCCTTGAATGGGTTTTTTCCAATAGCAGCGAGACAAGGTACATGAAAAGCTGGGCCTTGTTGAGATTGCCCTCCACCCGGAAGTGGTTTTTGAGCATTCTGTCCATGACCTCGTGGGGAGCCTCGCCAAGCATACCCATCAACTGGGCCTCGTCTGCATATATAAGGGTGACATCCGCATCCGGCAGGGTGCGGGAATGCACACTGGCACTGCCGTTATAAAAGGCGATGGATCGGCCCATGGTGGCGTTTTCCGTTGTAATGGCAACGGAAAAATTCAGCCAGCCGTCCTTGCTCAAGAGATATTTTTTTAATGATGGCCGCCAGTTGAAATGCATGGCCATGAGCTTTAACAGACCAAAAACAGCCAGGTCGGTAAATCGCCCGGCAAGCATATCCCTTATGGGCAGGGGGGTTTGGGACAAAAGAGAGGCCGACAAAAGCAACAGGGGATTTCTGTTCATTTTCTTGTCCTGTTTGGGCTTGTGGAAAAAAGCTTTTTCTACAATGTAATGTTTATCTTCATGGATACAACTTTACAATGTTAACTTTTCGTATGTCAAGCCCTTTTAGGCTGTTAAAGCGCCCTGTACCTGGCCTGTTTTTGTCCGGGGCAAAGGCTATCGGGCTGTGCCCCAAATCGCAGGCCTTTTAAGCCGCCTCTGCAAGAAGATTGACAGGGATGCGCCATTGGATTAAAATTGTTTTCCAAAAGAATCAAAGCTGTTCTTTCCCTTATGCAGATTTTTCTTGTGGCAATATTTTACTGCAAAGAGGTAAACACCATGAAAAAGCAAGCGTGTTGGATTTTTGTCTGCATTTTTGCCCTTGGCTGCATTGCCTTGGCCCCTGCCTGGGCTTTCAATTTTGCAAACCGCACAGCCATTGCAGACAATGCCATTATTTTTTCGCCCGCCAACATAAAGGCCTTTCTGGAGGACAACCGGGATGATGTTCTGGACGGCGTGATCTATGACTACACGACACACACCCAACTGGACCCGGTTGAGACTGGAAGGATTTTTGAAATCCTGGTGGAGCGCCTCCGGGCAGGCTCTTTAAATGATCCCAACACAGTTCGCAGCATGGGTGTGCTGGCAGCCCACATTGCAGAGGCTTTCAGTCCCGGCCACCTTAATACCACCCACTTTTTGAACCCCGAAAAGGTTGTGTTCACAGGAATTTTTGCTGTGGATAATCCCGGCAGCAGGGTAAGCGAGATAATTGCCGCGCATAAGGCATTTTTTAACGACAAGCGCGATGATGTTCTTGTGCCCCGCTATGGCCTTGCAGTAAACGAGATTGTTTCATTCTGGACAGCAGCATGGCAGGCAGCAGGGCTGGACCCGGGCTCCTCTGTCGAGCCGGGAACCGCCATAACAAGGGATGCCATAATTGTTCAGACCTCCGCAGCCCCATTGAGGGATATGCCCTAAATTTTGCGGTGTTGGAATTTTGCGGGGGAAGGCGCAAATAGGGCCTTCCCCCGCTTTTTTTGGCTGGTTGCAAAAACTCTTTTTGCAGGGGAAAACTTTTTTCAAAAAAGCTCCCTCCCCCACAGCTTTTGGTCACTGCAATTTTTCCAGAGCCTCCCTTGCGCTTTCCCGCACATCTTCGGGCAGGGCGCTGTCTTGTGCAAGCCGGGCAAGGCGAGACACAAGGGCCTGATTTCCCGATTCCCCTGCCACATGAAGGATGTCGCCCTGTATTGTGGCGTCAAGCATGGAAAAGCGCTCCAGAAGGCTGGCGGCTGCCTGCCCGGCCAAGTCCGGCGCTATGCCTGCCAGATATTCAAAGGCCACCATTGCCCCAAGGCGGATGGACCAGTCCTGGTGGGCAAGAAGCTCCAGAAAGGAAGGAAAAACAGCGTTGTTTTCATGCATCATGGTTGCAACAGCCGGGGCCTCGCCATCGTGGAGCATTGAGGCGAGCGCCCTGGCGCTGACCCTTGACGGGTCCCGGTGAACAAGGGCATCCACCATTTCTGCGGCCTCCACCTGGCCCGACCAGCGGAAGTGGTTGTCCAAAATCACCGTTGGCGCAGACTTCACCTTGTCCGCCTCTGCCTTTTCTCCAAAAAGCATTGCATCCACAACCGTCACATAAAGGTTGCGGCCTGCCACGGCAAGGGCCAGAACCCGCTCCACAACCCTTGGGCAATGGGGGCAGGCTGTTGCCATGTAAACCGTGAAAGCCCCCGGAGCATTGAGTGCGGCAAGGTTTTCGCAGACAGCAGGGGCAAGGGAGGAGACAAGGCTTGCCCCACCAGCCGCAGCTTCCAGAAAGGGGGCAAGCTCCTTGCCGGAGGGAACAGCCTGATACCGTATGGCCGAGCCGATGCCGATAAAGGGGGCATCCGGCTCCTCGCTTGTTTTTTT
>JAGVAW010000296.1 GCA_020060085.1 Desulfobacterales bacterium | reverse complement strand
CGGAAAGCCCCAACGCGCTGTCAAAAAGCCTGTCTTTCACCTCATCCAAGAGCGCTGCCCGCATAAGGGATTCCTCCACCCTTTCGCGGATAAAGGCCTTTGATTTCACGCCATTCACACGCAGGCCATAGGCAACATTTTCAAATATGGTTTTAGGAAAGGGGTTTGGCTTCTGGAAAACCATGCCCACCCTGCGCCGCAGGGCCACAACATCAATGCGCGGGGAGCATATATCCTCCTTGTCCAGAAAGATGGATCCCTGGGTCCGGCTTATGGGAATGAGATCATTCATGCGGTTGAAGCAGCGCAAAAGGGTGCTCTTGCCGCAGCCGGAAGGGCCGATGAGCGCGGTAACCTGGTTGGCGGGAATCTCCATGCTTATATTGAACAGGGCCTGTGCCCTGCCGTAGAAAAAGTCCAGAGATTCTATGCGGATTTTTGCAGAATCCAAAGCCAAAAGACCTCCTCCTTTTAACGCTTTTTGCGCAAATGCGTCCTGTAAATAATGGCCACAAGATTCATGCCCAGCACAAGGGTGATGAGCACAATGGCCGTGCCGTACTGCAGGGGCCGGGTCTGCTCAATAAAGGTTCCGGCTGTGGCCAGCACATAAATATGGTAGGGAAGCGCCATGACCTGATCAAAAACGGATTTTGGCAGGTGAGGCGTGAAAAAAACCGCTGCCGTGAACATTATGGGCGCGGTTTCACCTGCTGCGCGGGAAAGGCCTAAAATGCCGCCTGTTAGCACCCCTGGCAAGGCAGCAGGAAGCACAACCCGCCATGTGGTCTGCCACTTGGTGGCTCCAAGGCCCAGGCTGGCCTCCCTGTATGTGGAAGGCACACTACGCAGGGCCTCCTCGGTTGCGCTTATTACTACAGGCAGGGTCAGCATTCCCAAAGTGAGCGAGCCGGCCAGAATGCTAACACCCATATTTAGATAAATAACAAAAAAAGCCAGGCCAAAAAGCCCGAAAACAACGGAAGGCACACCTGCAAGGTTGTTTATGCCAAGGCGCACTATGCGCAGAAATTTGCCCGGCTTGGCATATTCGGAAAGATAAATGCCCGAAGCCACGCCGATTGGAAAGGCAAAGAGCATGGCCCCAACGGCAAGGCTCACCGTGCCCACAATGCAGGGCAGAATGCCCCCCTGGGTCATGGACTGGCTGGGGGCCTGGGAAAGAAATTCCCAGCTTATGGCCGAATAGCCGTTTTTGATGAGGAAAAAGAGCAAAAGGCCCAAGGCCGATGCGTTTATGACCGCGGCGATCTTGAAAAGGGAGAATGCAAACCCCTGCGATGCCTTGCGCTTTGCCCTCATGGCAGCCCCAAGCAATTCAGAAAGGGCGCTTTCTTTTCCGGCGGCAGCCGCGCCTGCAATTCCCTTTGGCGCCCCCGGCGGATTTTGTGAGTGATTTTGAGCCATATTCCAAGGCTTTCCGGCAGCTTGCTTACAGAGTCGCCGCTCCCACCTGCTTGTAACGGTGAGATATGTAATCCGCCACAATGTTAAAGGCCAGGGTGAACAGAAAAAGGACTATTCCCGTTGCAAACAAGGCATAGTAATGGTCTCCCCGGAAAGGGGCCTCTGCCATTTCCGCTGCAATGGAGGCAGGCATGGGCCTCACCGGGTCAAAAATCGAGCCGGGAAGCATGGCAGCTCCGCCAGCCACCATCAACACCACCATTGTTTCGCCCATTGCCCGGCTCATGCCCAAAATTACAGATGTGCTTATGCCCGAAAGCGCCGCAGGAAGCGTTACCCGGTGAATGGTCTCCCAGTGGGTTGCCCCCAAAGCCAGGGAGGCTTCTTTGAGTTCCACCGGCACGCTGAAAATTGCATCCTCCGAAAGGCTGCATATTGTGGGCACGGACATGAAGGCCAGCATGAGGGAGGCATTGAAAAGATTAAGGCCTGTTGGAATGTTGAAAAGCTCCTGAATGAAGGGGGCGATGACCACCATGCCGAAAAAGCCTATGACAACCGATGGAATGGCTGCCAGAAGCTCCACAACGGGTTTGACGATTTCCCTCATTCTGCTTGAGGCGATTTCCGCCAGATAAATGGCGGTCATAACCCCAAGAGGTATGGCAATGAAAGATGAGACCGCAGTAACGGCAACTGATGCAACAATGAGAGGAAGAATGCCAAAATCCGGGGGATCATAGGTGGGATACCACAGCTTGCCGAAAACAAAGTCGCCAACAGAAACCTTGGAAAATATGGGAAGGCCTTCCATGAACAAAAAGATCATGATCATGGTCAGAAGGGTAAGAGATGCCATGCCCACACCCACAAAAAGCCACTGGATTCCCTTTTCCTTTATGTCTCGTTTTGCAGCCATTTGCCTTGCCTTGAAAATTTTGCCCAAAAATTAAATAGAAGAAACGCGTTAAGGCTCAGATGCCCCAGAAGGAAATCCCCTTTTTCTGACCCGGCAGGCAGCCAAAACCGGTCCGGCCTGCAAGGCAGAGAAGTCAAATTCCAGAGCAAAAAGCCTTCAGCGCTTTCTGGCGATATATTTTGCGGCTTATAAAGGCCGGGGAGGCCGCGCCCCCCGCCAAACCGGCGGCAGAGGGGAACAGCCTCCAGCCTCCCGGCCTTTATTAACAGCTCTAATAAGCAACCTGCCTCCTAGTACAAAGGAACAAATCCTGCCTGCTTGACCAAAGGCTGACCCTTTTCCGGGTGCAGCAGGTAGTTTATAAAATGCATGGTCTCGCCCTTGGGCCAGCCTGCCGTGAAAACGAAAAGCGCCCTTGCAATGGGAAAGGTTCCGTTCATGGCCGTCTCGGCTGAACCAACAACGCCTTCAACAGCAACCGCCTTCACCGAAGGGTTAAGGTAGCCTATGCCCACATAGCCAACTGCATTCCTGTTGGCAGCAACAGCCGTTGCCACTGCGCCGCTGCTTGCCAGAAGCTGTGCGCCAGGGAAAACGCGCTCGCCCTTCAACACTATTTCCGACCAGCTTTCGTATGTTCCTGAAGATGTGTCACGGGAAATGACCACAATGGGGCGGTTGTCCCCGCCAAGCTCGCTCCAGTTTTTGAATTTGCCCAGATAAATATCTTTAAGCTGGGCAAGGGTTAGGTTGGAAACAGGGTTGGAGGGATGCACAACCGGAGTAAGGGCGTCATAGGCAACAGCAAAGGGCACGGGGTAGCGGCCCTTGGCAACTGCCTGATCCACTTCGCTTTGCTTTATAAAGCGCGATGAGTTGGCAATATCTGTTGTGCCGTCAATGATGGCCTTTATGCCATTGCCTGAACCGCCGCCTGAAAGGGATATCCTTGTGTTGGGATATTCCTTCATGTACTGCTCGGCCACAATCTGGGCAATGGGCAAAACCGTTGTGGAGCCGTTTATTTCCAGCATCCCCGCCAGAGCAGGGGCAGCAGCAAGCAGGCTCACGCAGACAGCAACAAGCAGGACAAAACTTTTCTTCATGATAAATCTCCCTGTTTTGGATTTAAAACCCTTGTAGCACCGACTTAAAAAAACCAGCCAATGCAATACGCTTTTTAAAACAGCCTATTTTTGGCCTCAAACGCGCGCAGGGAGAATATGGAGTGCAATTGTTAGGAAAACATTAGGGCTGCATTAGAAGTGCGTCATGGCAAAAATATTTTTATTGGAATTATTATGCAATATATCAATGTGTTGTAGCCTGATTGGGTTCGTGGCACCATATTTTGCGGCCTGGCAGACGCTTTTTTGAGCAGACTTTTGTTTGCACAAAGGGGCGTATGAACAGCGGGCAGGCAAGGGAATGGGGGCTTTATTCCTGGGTAATTTGGGTTGTTGTCACTCCTTGAATCGGTAGCCCACACCGCGCACGGTTTCGACCAACTGGCCGTATTCGCCCATTTTTTTTCGCAGGCCCGCAACCTGAACATCCACAGCCCGCTCGGTTACGGGGTAGTCCTCACCGTGGACAGCATCCACTATCTGGGAGCGGGTGAAAACCCAGCCGGGCCTGCGGGCCAGAAAGTGAAGGAGCTTGAATTCCGTGGAAGTGAGGAGAATCGTCTGGCCGCCTGCCTGAACCTCGTGGCGACCCGGATGGATTACAAGATCGTTAACTTGCAGCACAGAGCTGTCCTGGGGCGGGCGCTCCCGATGCCGGCGCAGCACGGCTCTTACCCTTGCCATTAAAACCCTTGGAGAAAAGGGCTTGGTAATGTAGTCATCAGCCCCGACTTCCAGGCCTGCAACTTCGTCAGACTCCTCGCCTTTGGCCGTGAGCATCAGCACAGGCACGGAAGCGGTCTTGGCATCCTGCTTCAAAAGGCGGGCCACATCCAGACCCGAAAGCCCCGGCAGCATGAGATCCAGCACAACAAGGTCCGGGGCCTTGCTTCTGGCCTGGCGCAGGGCCTCCTCGCCGGATGCGGCGCAAAGCACCTGGTAGCCTTCCCTGGAAAGGTTGTAGCGCAAAAGTTCGAGAATATCCTCCTCGTCATCCACCACTAAAATTCGTTCCTTAGCCATGAGAGCTTTTCTCCGGTTTGCTGCGCCTTGCCTGTTGTTTAAAACCCGCCGAAGGGGAATGCGCCCTTGAGCCTTCTAACTAGATGCAGACAGTTTCCATGTCAATAAATTGTTGTATTCTAACAATTTTCTAACAAAACCCAAAAGAAGGAAACACAATTGGGGCCAGAAAGGCATTGCATAAAGCTAACTGCAACAGGCTAATGCATTATCAAAACAGACCGGCTTCAAGCGTTTTTTTTGGCCTTACCCGCCCTATGCAGCTTCTTCCTGCCGGGCAGGCAGGTGAATGGAAAAGACGCTTCCCTTGCCAAGCTCGCTTTGGGCTTTAACAAACCCTCCGTGGGCCTGGGCTATGTGCTTTACAATGGCAAGCCCCAGGCCGGTTCCACCCATCTGGCGGCTCCTGGCCTTGTCCACCCTGTAAAAGCGCTCAAAAACGCGGGGCAGATGCTCGCTTGATATGCCCATACCCTGGTCAGCGCAGCGGATTACTGAAAAGCCCTGCGCGCTGGCTGTGGAAAGAGTGATGATTGAGCCGGGGTTGCTGTATTTTATGGCATTGTCCAGCAGGTTGACCACCGACTGCTCCACCAGGTTATAGTCTGCCTGGGCATTAACCGGCCGGTCAAGGGCAAGGTTTATGGATATCTGTTTTGCAGCCGCCTTCTGCTGGCAGATGCCCTTTGCGGTCTGCACCACATTGTTTAGGTTGCAGGGCTGCATGGAGAGCTTTTTGCGGGCGTCCTCATGCTCTATGCGCGAAAGGGCAAGGAGATCCTCCACAATGTTGTTCAACCTGTCCACATGGCGCAGAACAATTTCAAGAAATCGCCCGGACTGCTCCTTATCTTCAAGGCCATCCGTTACAAGCGTTTCCACAAAGCCCTTGATAGCGGTAAGGGGTGTGCGGATTTCGTGGGAAACATTGGAAACAAAGTCCCGGCGCATATTTTCCAAAGCCCGCAGACGGGTGACATCATTTATTACAATGAGCATTCCAAGGCTTGCACCATCAGAATCGTGAAGCGCCACATTGCGGGTGTGAAGGATTTTGGGCGAGCCGCCTATGTAAAGGGTCAGGTCCATCTCCTTAAAAATCCCGGACTCAAGCCCTTGGCGCACAAAGCGGGAAAAGTCCTCGTTTCTTGTAACGCTTTCAAGCAAAAGGCCGGTGAAAGCGGCAGGCTGGCGGCCAAAAAGGCGGGCCGCGGCCTGATTCATGCTGATTATAAGCCCCTTTTTGTCCACTGCAATTACGCCTTCCATCATGCTGGAAAGCACGGCCTCCATCTCGTTTTTCTGCCGGGTTATGGTGCTTATGCGCTCAAAAAGTTGGGCTGCCATCTGGTTCATGGCAAGGGCAAGCCGGGCCAGTTCTTTAGGTGCAGGAGGGGCCAGGCGCAGTGAAAGATCCCCGCTGGCATAGCGGGTTGCGCCACGGGTAAGTGCCTGAAGCGGTCGGGTTAAAAGAGTGGACACCAGCAGGCTGCCCCCGGCGGCAAGCAGCAGGATGAAAAAGGCTCCCCAAACAATGCGCCCGCTCATGGCTTTTAAGGCCTCATCAAGGGCGGTGACAGGTATTGCCATGCGAAGCACGCCGATTATCCGCCCTTCATGGCTCATGGGCATGGCAACATAAACCATGTGCTTTTCCAGCGTATTGCTGTAACGGGTGGTAACCCCGGTAACGCCTGCCAGGGCTTGGGCCACTTCGGGCCTGTCAGCATGGTTGTCCATCTGCCAGCTTGCTTCCTGGGAGTCGCCCATAACCCTGCCGGAAGGTCGGATGAGCGTGATGCGTGTGGAATGGAGCTGCCCCAGCTTTCTTAATTGACTGTCTGCGGAAAGGGAGCTGTCATCCATTAAAAATGGTTTAAGCTCCTTTTCAAGAATCAAAGCCCTGGACTTTAGGGTGTCGCGGGCCTGATCAATGTAATAATGCTTCATCACAGACCACGAATACCAGGCCACGCCCGCCACGCAAAGCAGGGCGATAAACAGGTAGGATGGAAACAGAAACCATATCAGAGGCCTGTTTTTGCCGGAATGGCTTTCCTGCCCTGTCTCCATGCTTTTCCCCCTACCCCCTGCCAACAGGATTCAAAAAAAGGCTCTGGCCTGGGGCCTTATGCCCCAAAACAAAAAAAACAGGCTTTTTGCCATTTTAAACCAAAACAGGCAAAAAACGAACAACGGGCTTAAAAAAAAGAATTTATTGCAGAGCTGTTTTAAAGGAAAAGGCCGGGTGTCAAATGCAGCGGGCAATTTCATCGCAAAGCTT
>JAGVAW010000068.1 GCA_020060085.1 Desulfobacterales bacterium | reverse complement strand
CGGGACGACTGGACAAGGCTTGCCTATCAGCCTGTTCTTTCCTCCACGGAAATTCCCTTTTCGCTGGATGGCCGCACGGTTGTTCTTGTGGATGATGTGCTGTTCACGGGCCGCACAATCCGCTCGGCTTTAGATGCCCTCATAGACTTTGGCAGGCCCGACCGCATTGAGCTTGCCGTGCTTGTGGATCGCGGCCACAGGGAGCTGCCCATTTGCGCGGATTATGTGGGCAAAAAGGTGGAAACCTCCCGCATCCAGAGGGTGAATGTGTATCTTGCCGAAACAGACGCAGCAGACGAGGTTCTGCTGGAAGACCCGGTGTAAAAACAAAAGCCTTGCAGCTTTTTTTTAAGCACGGGCCTTAACAAGCCGGGCGCTTAACCCCATCAACCGGAAGTTAAAAAAAATCATGCCCAAAATTGTATCCTGGAATGTTAACGGACTTCGCGCAGCAGAAAAAAAAGGCTTTGTGGACATATTGAACAGGTTTTCGGCAGATATTTTCTGCGTTCAGGAAACAAAGGCCAATAAAGACCAGCTTAATGATGAGCTGATAAACCCCAAAGGCTATCAGTCCTTTTTTGCAAGCGCAGAGAAAAAAGGCTACTCCGGCGTGGCCTGCTGGTCCAAAGCCGAGCCGGACAATGTCATTACAGGAATGGGCCTGCCCGAATTTGACAGCGAGGGCCGGACCCTCACCCTGGAGTATGACGATTTTTTTGTGGTCAACGCCTACTTTCCCAATGCCCAGCCCCAGCTTGCGCGCATTGACTACAAAATAGCCTTCAACAATGCCCTGCATAAATTTGCAGATGGCCTTGCCAAAACAAAGGCCGTTGTTGTTTGCGGGGATTACAATGTGGCCCACAAGCCCATAGACCTGGCCCGGCCAAAGGAAAATGAGGGCAGCCCCGGCTATTCGGAGCAGGAAAGGGCCTGGATGGACAGCTTTGTGGATGCAGGCTGGGTGGACACCTTCCGCATTTTCGACCAAAATCCCGGCAACTACACATGGTGGTCATACCGCAGCAACGCCAGAGAAAAGAACATAGGCTGGAGAATTGACTATTTCTGCATCAACCAAAATGCAAAAGAGCGGGTAACCCGCTCAATCATAGAGCCTGCTGTCATGGGTTCTGACCATTGCCCCATTGTGCTTGAGCTTTCCTGAATTCTTTTTAAAAGCCCAGGGAATGTAACCCTATGCCCCCCACCGTAAACCGGCCTGCTGCGCTTGAAAAAGGCGACCTTGTGGGCATTGCCGCGCCTGCCTCCTGCTTTGACAGGGGCCTTTACGAAACCGGCCTTGCAATTCTTGAGGGTGCAGGATTTTCCGTAAAGGTGCCGAACTTCGTTTTTTTAAGGGAGGGATACCTTGCAGGGCCGGATTCCGCCCGCGCACAGGCCCTCATGGATCTCTGGCTTGACCCGGAAGTGAAGGCAATTTTCTGCGTGCGCGGCGGCTATGGCTCCATGCGTATTCTGGATTTGCTGAACTGGCAGGCCATTAAAAAATCTCCCAAGATTTTCATGGGCTTTTCCGACATAACCGCCCTGTTGGCAGGCTTTTACAACAAGGGCAAAATGGCTGTCTTTCACGGGCCTGTGCTGACCAGCCTTGCGCGGGATGCAGCCGACCCCAAGGCCGAAATGCTTGCCGCTTTAGAAGCCATGCGCCCGGACAAGGCCCTGGTGCTGCAAGCCCAGGACCCCCTTGAAATTGCCCCTGGCAGGGCCTTTGGGCCTGTTGTGGGGGGCAACCTTTCCCTTCTGGCGCATCTTGTGGGCACACCCTATTTTCCGCAAACAAAGGGCGCTATCCTTTTTATTGAAGACTGCGCCGAGGCCCCATATCGTATTGACAGAAAACTTTTTCATCTTAAAATGGCAGGGCTTTTGGATAATCTGGCAGGAGTTGCCGTTGGCCGCTTCTGCCAGTGCGGGTCGGAAGGGGCCGTGGAAAAGGTTCTGCAAAAGGCACTTGCGCCCTTGAATGTGCCGGTGCTGGCAGGCTTTGCCTCCGGGCACGGGCCTGTCAACATGGCCTTTCCTTTAGGCATTGCCGCCACGCTGGACACAAAAAAGGCATCCCTTGCCTTTGAATGCCCGGCCACAAAGGCCCTTTAGAACATGATTTTTTTGGAGAGCAAATTGCAAAGTTTAAAAATTTATTGCGGGGGAGAGGCTTTTTTGTAAAAAATCCCCTCCCCCGCACCCCCTTCCCTTAAAACTTTTAAATAATGATAACGCTATGTTATCATTGCAGGCTTGTGCAAAGCCTTTTTTAAGAAAAGCAGGGCCCAAAATAAGGCCCTCAAAAAAGGGGTTAAAATTTACTCAAGATGACTGCAAAACATACGGAGATTGTCCATGCCGCAAAAAGAGCTTCCCTTTAATTTGGAGCAAATTCAAAAACTTGTTGAAAAATACCCCACTCCTTTTCATATTTATGACGAGGCAGGCATAAGAAAAACCGTGCGGGAGCTTATCCGGGCATTTGCCTGGGCACCTGCCTTTAAGGAATTTTTTGCTGTCAAGGCCCTGCCAAATCCCCATATCCTTAAAATTTTAAAGGAGGAGGGCTGCGGAGCAGACTGCTCATCCCTTGCCGAGCTTGTGCTTGCAGAAAGGGCTGGCATAATTGGCCCGGAAATAATGTTCACATCAAACGATACCCCCTGGCAGGAGTTTGTTAAAGCCCGGCAGCTAAACGCAATCATCAACCTGGATGACATAAGCCACATAGATTACCTTGAAAAGCACGCGGGCCTGCCCGAAATTGTGAGCATGAGGTTTAACCCTGGGCCGGAGCGCACGGGCAATGCAATCATCGGGGACCCGGCCTCTGCCAAGTACGGCTTCACGCGGGAGCAGGTGTTTGAAGGCTTTTTGCTATTGCAAAAAAAAGGCGTCAAGCGCTTTGGCATTCACACAATGGTCGCCTCCAACGAGCTTAATGCTGACTACTTTGTCCAGACCGCTGTCATGCTCTTTGAGCTGGCAGCAAAGGTGTACCAAAAAACGGGCGCAAGGGTGGAGTTTGCCAACCTTGGCGGAGGAATAGGCATTCCCTACAAGCCCGAACAAAAAACCGTGGACATTGTTGCTGTGGGCCAGGGCGTCAAAAAGGCCTACAGGGACATAATTGAACCAGCAGGCCTTGCCCCCATGAGCATATTCCTTGAATGCGGAAGGGCCATAACAGGCCCGCACGGCTGGCTTGTAACCACAGCCCTGCACAAAAAGCAAATTTACAAGGATTACATAGGGGTGGATGCCTGCATGGCAAACCTCATGCGGCCCGGCCTTTACGGGGCCTACCACCACATAAGCGTGCTGGGCAAGGAAGATGCCCCAAAAACAAGGGTCTATGATGTGGTGGGCTCCCTTTGCGAAAACAACGACAAGTTTGCCATAGACCGGCCCCTGCCGGAAATTGAACCCGGAGACATTCTTGCCATTCACGACACGGGCGCACACGGCCACGCAATGGGGTTCAACTACAACGGCAAGTTGAGAAGCGCGGAAATACTCCTGTGCGAAGATGGCTCCACAAGGCTCATCCGCAGGGCGGAGACCATAGATGACCATTTCGCCACTTTAGTATAAGGGGCGGCCCCAGGAAGCCGTGGGCTGTGTTGCACTACGCTCGCAATTTCGGTCATGTACCATTTGTACACTCCCTCATTGCTCGCTTGTGCGCCTTGCCCACGTTTCCCTGGACCCGCCCTGTACGCCTGGCGGATCCAGGCGGACGCCTGCTGCGTTGCACTTCGTTTTGAAGCTCGGTCATGTACCAACTGTACACTCCCTCGCTTCAAAACTCGTGCGCCTTGCATCCGCCTCGCCTGAATCCGCCAGGGCCATAAGAATCGGTTGGGATAGCAAAAGCGTTGGGTGGCACTGGCAACCTGTTGCCAGTGTGCTTCAGCACAAGAGGTAAGATTACCAGGCTGGATGAGGCTTTTGCCTTGCCAGGATCTATGCGCGTATCTTCTTGTCCTTTAAGACCCAAAGCAACAAGCTGCCAGTGCCACCCAACCATAGGCGCTTGTGGTTGATCCCGATTTGTTGGGCTTTTGCTTTCGCTTCGCTCAAGATAGCCCAACGATTTTCAGCCCTTTCCCCCCAACCACCAGCATACAGGGCGGGTCCAGGAAAAGGAGGGCAAGGCGTTTTTCCCTCAACCACAAGCGTACAGGGCGATACCAGGGGAGGCCATGGGCAAGGCGTTTTTCCCTCAACCACAAGCGTACAGGGCGATACCAGGGGAGGCCATGGGCAAGGCGTTTTTCCCTCAACCACAAGCGTACAGGGCGGTTCCAGGTGGTGCGTATGCAAGGCGCGCGAGCGAGGAATAAGGGAGCGTACTGTTGGGTACGTGACTGAAATTCCGATGCGAAGCGCAACACAGCAGACGCCCGCCTGGGACCGCCCTAAATTAAACTAGATTTGATGAATTCCCGATTAAGCCTCGCTATGTTGATGATGGAAATCTCCTTGGGGCATTCGGCCTCGCATTCCCGCTCATTTCCGCAGTTGCCAAACCCGCAGGCATCCATTTCCCGCACCATTGCCAGCGCGCGCCGGGCTGCTTCGGGCCTGCCCTGGGGCAGAAGGGCAAGGTGCGAGATTTTGGCAGACACAAAGAGCATGGCGCTGGCATTGGGGCAGGCTGCAACACAGGCCCCGCAGCCTATGCACTGGGCTGCGTCCATTGCCTTTTCTGCGTCATCAGCCGGAACAGGCAGGGAGTTGGCATCCTGCGCGCCGCCCGTGTTCACGGAGATGTAGCCTCCGGCTGCCATGATTTTATCCAGAGCGCTGCGATCCACCACCAGGTCTTTTATGACCTTGAAGGCCCGTGCGCGCCAGGGTTCTATGACCACCGTGTCTCCATCGTTAAAGTGGCGCATATGGAGCTGGCACAGGGTTGTGCCTTTTTCGTGGCCGTGCGCCCTGCCGTTTACCATTGCGCCGCACGCTCCGCAGATACCCTCGCGGCAGTCGTGGTCAAAGGCTATCGGCTCGCCGCCATTCAAGGAGATTTTCTCGTTGACCGTATCGAGCATCTCCAGAAAGGAGGAATCCGTATCAATATCCCTGGCCTGAAAGGTTTCAAAGCTGCCTTTGGGGCTTTGCTTGCCCTGACGCCATACCAGAAGAGTGAGGTTTATTGTCCGGCTCACTTGTAGCTCCTTTGGGAAAGTTTCACATTTTCAAAGGTCAACGGCTCTTGGTGGCGCTCTTCAGGGGCATTTTCGCCCTTGTATTCCCAGGCAGCCACATGGCAGAAGTTTTCATCGTCCCGCAGGGCCTCGTTTTCCGGTGTCTGGAAGGCCTCGTTGAAATGGCCGCCGCAGGATTCCCGCCGGGCAAGGGCATCGTCCACCATAAGCTCTGCAAATTCCAGAAAATCGGCCACCCGCCCGGCTTTTTCAAGGGAAGCATTCAGATCAAGGCCTTCTCCCGGCACACGCACGCTCTCCCAGAACTCGGCCCGAATTTGAGGTATGCGCTCCTTGGCTGCGGCAAGGCCTTCATCTGTGCGGCCCATGCCGCAGTTGTCCCACATGAGCTTGCCAAGCTCCCGGTGAAAATCGTCCACCGTGCGCTTTCCCCTTATGGAGAGCAGGCGATCTGTCTGGTCGCGGGCCTGCTTGGCAGCATCAACAAAGGCCTGATGGCCTGTGGAGACTTCGCCCAGGCCGCCCTGGCCCAAATAGCCGCCAATGGTGTAGGGAAGCACAAAGTAGCCGTCTGCAAGCCCCTGCATGAGGGCCGAGGCCCCCAGGCGGTTTGCGCCGTGATCCGAAAAATTGGCTTCGCCGATGACAAAAAGCCCGTCAACCGTGCTCATGAGGTTGTAATCCACCCAAAGGCCCCCCATGGTGTAGTGGATGGCCGGGTAAATCATCATGGGCACCTGGTAGGGGTCCTGGGCTGTTATCTTCTCGTACATGGCAAAGAGGTTGCCGTATTTTTTGGCGATTGTGTCCTTGCCGTCCCTTTTTATGGCATCTGCAAAATCCAGGTAAACCGCAAGGCCTGTTGCGCCCACTCCCCGGCCTTCGTCACACACGGCCTTGGCATTGCGGGAGGCAACATCGCGAGGCACAAGGTTGCCAAAGGAGGGGTATTTGCGCTCCAGGTAGTAATCCCTTTCGCTTTCGGGAATATCGCTTGGCGCGCGCTTGTCGCCCTTGTTTTTGGGAACCCACACCCTGCCGTCATTCCGCAGGCTCTCGCTCATGAGGGTGAGCTTGCTCTGGGAGTCCCCATGAACAGGTATGCAGGTGGGGTGAATTTGCGTGAAGCATGGATTGGCGAAAAAGGCGCCTTTTTTGTGACAGCGCCAAGCAGCGGTCACATTGCTGGCCATGGCGTTGGTGGAAAGGTAGAATACATTGCCGTAGCCGCCTGTTGCCAGTACAACCGCGTGGGCCTCGTGGCTTTCAATCTCGCCGGTGATGAGGTTTCTGGCAACAATGCCCCGTGCCTTGCCATCAACCATCACAAGCTCAAGCATTTCCCTGCGCGGAAAAAGGGTGACCTTTTTTGCAGCCACCTGCCGCATGAGCGCACTGTAACAGCCAAGAAGAAGCTGCTGGCCTGTCTGGCCCCGTGCATAAAAGGTGCGCGAAACCTGTGCCCCGCCAAAGGAGCGGTTTGCTAAAAGCCCGCCGTACTCCCTGGCAAAGGGAACCCCCTGGGCAACGCAGTGGTCTATAATGGCGTTGCTCACCTGGGCAAGGCGATAAACATTGCCCTCCCTTGCGCGGAAGTCTCCGCCCTTGACCGTGTCGTAAAAGAGCCGCCAGACCGAGTCGCCGTCATTGGGGTAGTTTTTGGCAGCGTTTATGCCGCCCTGGGCTGCTATGCTGTGGGCGCGGCGGGGGCTGTCCTGAATGCAGAAGGTTTTCACATTGTAGCCAAGCTCTGCAAGGGAGGCCGAGGCCGAGCCGCCTGCCAGGCCTGTTCCCACAACAATTATGGTGAACTTGCGCTTGTTGGCCGGGTTTACCAGCTTAAGCTCGCTTTTGCGGCGGTCCCATTTTTCGTTTACCGGGCCGTCAGGCACATTTCCGTTAAGCTCCATGACCTACTCCTGTATTTTAAGCCGCAAGCAGAAAGGCAAGCGGAAGGGAGCCAAAGCCAATCGCCACAACAACAGCAAAGGCAAGGCTTATCTTCTCTATTCCGGGCATATATTTAGGGTGGTTTGCGCCAAGGGTCTGAAAGGCGCTCCAAAGGCCGTGGCGCACATGAAGGGCCACCACCAGCATGGAAACCATGTAAAAGGCCGCATAAAGGGGATTGCCGAAAACCCCGGCAACCAGGGCAAAGGTTTCCTCCGGCGCATGGGGGGTAAATGTGAAGGCCAGAAGATGCAGGCTCACAAACAATATAAGGTAGATGCCCGTGTAAGGCATGGTTGCCGAAGACCAGGTGCGGCCCCCTGCATTGCGCTTAACCTTGTAGCGCACGGGCCGGGCCATGAAGTTTTGGGCAAAAAGCAAAAGCCCTGTTGTTATGTGGATGGCGGCCAGCACAAGCAGGCCGGTTTCGGCAAGCTTGATGAATGCCTCCATCTGGTGCAGGCCCACGGCATAAGCGGTGAATGCCCCCTTACCCATAAAAACCGTCAGATTGCCTGCCAGATGCCCGGCCAGAAAGCCCAGAAAACCCAGCCCCGTAAGAGCCATGAGCGTTTTTTTGCCGATTGACGAAGTAACTGTTTTTACAACCCATTCCATGGCGCACTCCAAAAAAAATTTAAAAGGCCTGTTGCGTAAGCAGGCCTTGCAGGGCAAAAAAACCCTTGAAGGCAGCAGGCCGTTTGCAAAAAAGCCTGCCCTAAAAAGCAGCATAAGAATTTGTTTAAAGAAGAAAAATTGGAGCCATTTAATTTAAGGG
>JAGVAW010000053.1 GCA_020060085.1 Desulfobacterales bacterium | reverse complement strand
CGCTCGGTGGGCCTTGCCCAAAAAAATGTGGATGCCGTTTGGGACAGGGTTTGCAGCCTTTACCGTTGCGGAATGCATCCGGCCATAATTTTGTGCGTGCGCAAAAAGGGCCAGGTTATCCTGAACCGGGCCATAGGCCACACAACAGGCAATGGATTTGAAGACGATGCGGATGCACCCAAAACCCTTGCAACGCCAGAAAGCCTTGTGTGCTGGTTTTCCGCCTCAAAGTCCATAACCGCCATGTGCATTCACCTTTTGGTGCAGAAATGCTTCATCCACCTTCAGGACCCAGTGGCCTTCTACATTCCCGAATTCGGCAAAAAGGGCAAGGAAAAGGTCACAATCCAGCAGGTTCTGTGCCACCGCAGCGGCTTTCCCAACTTTCCGCCGGATGTGGACAAGGACAAGCTCTTTGATTGGGACGAGGTGGTTAGCGTTCTGTGCGATTCAAAGCACCAGTCGCCCCTGCGCCGGGCGCTTGCCTATCATGCCATCAGCGGCGGCTTTATTCTTGGCGAAATAATAAGAAGAGTGACCGGCAAGGATGTGCGCCGTTTTCTGGAAGACGAGATTGCAAAGCCGCTGGGCCTTTCAACCTTCACCTACGGCGTGCGCAAGGAGAATCTTAACCTGGTCGCCAAAAACTCCTACACCGGCGTGCCGGTTACCTTCCCCATAAGCCCCTTTGTGCGCCGGGCGCTTTCCGCAGACTGGGCCGAGGTGGTAGAAGTCTCCAACGACCCGCGATTCTACGAAGCCATAATCCCTTCGGGAAATCTCTATTCCACGGCTGACGAAATGTGCCGTTTCTACCAGATGATGCAAAACGGCGGCGAGCTTGACGGAGTTTCCATTTTCGAGCCTATTTCCATAAGGCGCGCGGTTACGGAAACATATCCGCGCGACATTGACCGGATTCTCATGCTGCCCATACCTTATGGCGCAGGCATGATGCTGGGCATGGACCCTGTGGGCATATACGGCCTTTACTGCGGAGACGCCTATGGCCATGTTGGCTTTTTGAACTGCATCTCCTGGACAGACCCCAGAAAGGAAATCTCTGTGGCCCTTCTGAACACAGGCAAAACTCTTGTGGGACCTCACCTTCCCGATCTTTTCCGCCTTGTGGCCTCCATTTCCTGGCAGTTTGCATGAAAAGGGCCCATGAAAATAATATGTCTTTTAGGAGATTGATTTTTTCCCTTGACACGCGGGATCAAATTCTTTAATCAAGTATGGTTTGGGAGGGCATTAAGCCCGTCTTTACAGGTGCGGCTAGCAGGGGCGGCAATAAAGGCCCCAAAGGCCTTGGCAATTTTTTAAGGGGTTTACCGTGAAAAAGTACACGACCTTTGCAAAGGCGTCTGATAATCAGCAGAAATGGTTTGTGGTGGATGCAACGGACAAGATCCTTGGCCGGGTTGCCTCCCAGGTGGCGGCCCGCATCCGGGGCAAGCACAACCCCATGTTTTCCCCCCATGTGGATACCGGAGACTGGGTGATTGTCATCAATGCCGAGAAAATCCGCCTGACCGGACGCAAGCTTGACCAGAAGCAGTACCACCGTTACAGTGGCTATGTGGGTGGATTGACCAGCATAACAGCCCGCAACCTGCTTGCCAAACGCCCGGAAGACCTCATTCGCTTTGCAGTAAAGGGAATGCTGCCTAAAAACCGCCTGGGCAGGGATTTGAACAAAAAGCTCAAGGTCTATGCCGGGCCGGATCATCCCCACGAGGCCCAGCAGCCCCAGGTGCTGGAAGTTGGTTGATGCAAGGCTCTGCCCTTTTTAAGGAAAATGCAGGCCATTTTATAAAAAGCAACATTTAAGGGCGCTCAATAAAGGCTGGTTTAAAATCTTTGAATTTGCCGCCCTCCTTTAAAAAATGGAGCAGTCTTTCATGACAAGCAAAACCACCGTTTTTTATGCCACAGGCAAGCGCAAATGCTCTGTTGCCCGCACCTGGCTCAAGCCCGGAAGCGGCAAAATCACTGTGAACAACAAGCCCTTGGAAGAATTCTTTTTGGTGGAAAGCGCCAAGAAGCGTGCCCTCCAAGCCCTGGAGCTGACAGAAACTTTAGGCTCGGTGGATGTGACCGTTTCGGTCAAAGGCGGCGGATACGCAGGTCAGGCCTGGGCAATGCGCCACGGCATCACAAAAGCCCTTGCCGAGTTCAACCCCGAATTCCGCGCAGCCCTCAAGAAAGCTGGCTACATAACCCGCGATTCCAGGGTTAAAGAGCGCAAAAAGTACGGTCAGCGCGCTGCCCGTGCAAGGTTCCAGTTCTCCAAGCGCTAACAGGCGTTTTCCACAATTTGGCGTGCATAAGGAAAAGGCCCCCTGGGGCCTTTTCCATTTTCAGGGAAGAGGCTTTGCAAAAAACTTCCTCCCAAAAAACATCAAAAGAAGGCCGCTGCCATGAAAAATAATGTCGGTAAGGAAAAATCCATAAGGGCCGCCGTGGTGGGGGCCACCGGATACACCGGGGCCGAACTTATCCGCATTCTTATGGATCACCCCTTTGTGGAACTTACCTGCATCACTTCGCGCCAGCACGCAGGCATGGCCTATTCAAAAGTGTACCCGGCCTTTGAAGGCGTGGTGGACCTTGTTTGCGAAGAGATGGACCCAAAGGCTGTGTGCAAGAAGGCGGATGTTGTTTTTACCGCCCTCCCCCACAAGCTGCCCATGAGCCTGGTGCCGGGTTTTCTGGAAAATGGCCTCAAGGTTGTAGATCTTTCAGCGGATTTCCGTTTTGAAAATCCGGAGGAATACCAGGCCCATTACCAGCCCCACACCGCGCCCCACCTGCTCAATGAGGCTGTTTACGGCCTTACGGAAATATATAGGGAAAAAATTGCAAAGGCCCGGTTGGTGGGAAACCCTGGCTGCTACCCCACCTGCTCGCTTCTTCCGCTCATCCCCTTTGTAAAGGAAGGGCTTATAAAACCCAATTCCATTGTCATTGATGCAAAAAGCGGCGTTTCCGGGGCTGGCCGCTCCCTATCGCTTGGCTCCCTTTTTTGCGAGGCGCATGAAGGATTCAGACCGTACAAGGCAACAACCCATCGCCACAACCCTGAAATTGAGCAGATTCTCTCCCGCGAGGCAGCCAGGCCCGTTGTTGTAACCTTTGTGCCGCATCTTCTGCCCATGAGCAGGGGAATGCTTGCCACCACCTATGCAAGCCTCAAAGACCCCATTTCAAGAGAGGACGCCGAGGCCCTGCTTAAAAACTTTTATGCAAACTGCCCCTTTGTGCGCATTTTTTCGGGCGATTACCTGCCCCTGACCCGCAATGTGAGGGGGACCAACTTTGTTGACATTGCCCTTCGGGTGGACAGGCGGGCCAACAGGCTCATCCTTGTTTCGGCCATTGACAATCTGGTCAAGGGCGCATCGGGCCAGGCTGTGCAGAACATGAATGTAATGATGAATCTGCCCGAAACCGCAGGCCTTGACCGGGCGCCCCAAGGAATATGAGACAAATCCAAAGCCTGATGTCTGATCCTTGGCGTATTGACTTAAAAAGGTCAAGGGTGTAGAAGTTTTAAACAGGGCTTTACAGGAAAGGCGTTGTAAAGGCATTACCGCTCATTGGTCTTGGCAACAGACCGCCATGCCCAATGGGGCAGAAAGAGCGAAAAAAGGGAGGCAGGTCATGGCCAAAGATGAAAGAAGGTCAATGGAGCGCTTTTGCATGGCCATCCCGGCGATGATTACCCGCCTGGGGGCAGGTAAAAACATCCGGCCCCTGGTTTTAAGCTCGCGGGACATCTGCTCCGGTGGAGGTTACTTCCCCTGCGAAAAACCCTTTCCCGTGGATACTCGCGTGGAGGTGGGAATTCTCATTCCAGGCCCTGGTGTAACTAAAAGCGGACGCAAGGGTGCCCATGTGAAGGTCAGCGGAGTGGTGGTGCGCCAGGAGCTTGGCGGCATGGCCATAAGGTTTGACCGCCGGTATCGCATGGCGCCTTTTCCCGAATGATTTTTGAGCTTCTCCCAACACCCACATTTAATTAAGTTTTTTAAGGCAAGCCCCACATCTGGAGGCAACCTTTTTGTACAGGCCTTGTCATGATAGCCGGAAATGAGCCAAGGGACAAAGGCATAGCCCAACCCCTCCCGCCTGCCCAGGTTCGGATAGTCGGTCCCAACAAACTCCAGAACGAGCTGTTGGCCTACTTTCTTTTTCATTGTGAAAACCTTTCCTGTATTTGCACATCAAGTCTGACTCCATCAGCCGAGGACAAAAACTCCCCCGCCCCCAGGCTGATCATGCTGGACTGCCTTAACTGCCAGGGCATCCCCCTCTGGGCAACAGACCCTCAAGTTGCCGGAGCAGGCAATTTGGCACCTTATCTTGCCCTTTTCAATGTTCCAAAGGAGCCCAAAATTACACGCGAGGCAATGGCAAAGGGATTTCGGGGCGTTTTTTACGAGTCCATGCCCCTGGAAATTGTTGCAAAGGGTGTACGCCAGATGATGGAAGGCGAGCTGTGGTACTCCCGCGAGTCGTTGACCACATTTTTGCTGGACCCGGAAGGGGAAGCCGGCGCACCGGAGCAGGCAGCCGCCAGCTTAACTTCCAGAGAGCGGGAAATTTTGGTGCGCATAGCAGCCGGGGCATCCAACCAGGAAATAGCAGATGATCTTTTCATAAGCCTGCACACGGTTAAAAGCCACATCTACAATGTATTCAAAAAAATTGATGTGCCAAACCGCCTCCAGGCCGCCCTCTGGGCTGCCAAATATCTCTAAAGCAACCCGCAAAAAAACAACTGGCCTTGAGCCTTTCTGAAAAACCATCTCTAAAACCAAATAACGGTATTTTATAGGCAACAGGCTGTCAGAATAAAGGAATCGGTCAGAGCGCAGGGTACAAAGAGGCAAAAGCTTTGGGCCTGCTGGCAGGCTGGCAGGGGCCGCAGAATCCTGCCAAAAAAAGTGCCTTTTGCTGCATCCCAGGCAAGGTCAATATCCAAAAATCCGGGTTTTGCCCCAAAGGCATCAGAAAAAGCCTTGTAAACGGATTCCTTTGCAGAAAAAAGCATCCGGGTGCACTGGTGAAAAAGCGCCATATCGGCCCGGACCCAGGCCAGTTCTTCAGCAAGGCAGATGCGTCTTGCAACAGCCTCCCCTATGGGATCAGCCCTGTATTCCAAATCCAGGCCAAGAGCCAGAATGTTTCCTTTCGGGCCTGCCAATGCAACAGCCGCATTTTGCTTGTGGGAAATGGAACCGATAAAACCCTCCGGCCAAAGGGGGCTGCCAGCATTGCTTTTGGGTATCGGCCCATTGTCAGCATTTATGCTTGCCAGCGCCTTGTGGGCTGCGGCCCGGCCCATGCAAAAGTCATCCCGCCTTTTTTGGCAGGCCCCGGCCTTAATGCAGGCAGCCTCTTGGGGCATAAGCTCATATTCATCTGCATCAGCAAGGTCTGCAACAGCCCTTCCAAAGCCTGCGGGGGCAAAATCCGCCAACGCTCGGAGTAACTGCTCCCTGTCCTTGGGTTTTAAAATCTGGTTCATCCTTTCAGCCCATTAAAGCCTTCCTCTGCCCCTTGAAAATTGTCCTGCAATTTGAAGGCGCATACAGCCAAAATGAAGGAAAGGGCATCATGCGTGGCCCACTGTCTGGTCATCCTTTAAAATCTTTGCCAGTTCCGGCCCGTGCTCGGTGAGGAACCATTCCAGGGAGCGAAGAGAATCCTCAATCATCTCCGGCTGCAATTTGTCAAAACGGTGGGTGTCTCGGAAATAGGCAATCTTCTCGCGGGAGTCCACCACAAAGGCCCCGTGGGGTAGAATGCGGTTTGTGGTGAGCAAAAAGGCGTAGAACTGCTCCCGCTTATTTATGGGAACCATTGCCACGGCCTGCTCAATGACCAGAATCTCACCCCCTGCG
>JAGVAW010000283.1 GCA_020060085.1 Desulfobacterales bacterium | reverse complement strand
CCGTGCAGGAACTCGATGTACAAAAAGTACACCTCGTTCCTGTCCGGCTCGCGCGCCTTGCTCTCCTTTCCCTGGACCCGCCCTGTACTCTTGTGGTTGAAAAGAAAAAAACTTCGCCCCAGCTACTTGGACCCGCCCTGTGCGTTTGTGGTTGAGGGGTAAAACACCTGTCTCCCGGAGCTGCCCTGGGTGTTTGTGCTTGAGGTAAAAACTGCAATTTTTAACCACGAAAAACACGAACCACACGAACAAAAACAGCAAAAAAAAGACCGTAATTGACCTATCGCCCTGAAACCGCCCCGCTCATTTGCGGTTAAAAGGGAAAAGGTTACAAAATCGGTAGGTTGGGATAGAAAATTCAGGCAATTTAAGGATGTTGAAAGGTAAAAGCGTTTTTCGGGATTTTCAAAAGCCCAACAAAACCAGGCTCAAGGCGGTATGGGGAAAACCTGAATGAAAAACCCATTGTTGGGCTTTTGCTTTCGCTTCGCTCAAGCTGGCCCAACACAAGCCTACAGGGCGGTTCCAGGGAGCTTTGGGCAAGGCGCACGAGCGAGCAATGAGGGAGCTACTTTTTGTATGTGACTTAAAATTGCGAGCGATGTGCAACACAGCCCACGGCTCCTGGGAGCGCCCCTCAACATACAGGGCGGTTCCAGGGAAACTATGGCAAGGCGCACAAGCGAGAGGTGAGGGAGCGTACTGTTGTGTACGTGACCGAGCCTCGATGCGCAGTGCAACGCCGCCCTCGTTTTCCTGGGGCCGCCCCTCTATATCTTGGAGGCCTGCATCATCAACCATATCCCTGCTGCGTGCAGGGTGCTGATATTGCCAAAGCCCGCGTCCTTTAACATTTTTTCGAGCACGGCCTCTTCAAAGGGCCTTATTCCCGCCAGCTTTTCCATTATGAAATGGTAAGAAGGCTCAATTTTGCCGGAAACAGCCTTCACTGCGCCAAGCATCAGGTTCCCGCCGGGGGCAAGCACCCGGTTCATGGAGGCCAGGGCCTTTGCCGGGTCCGGGAAAAGGTGCAGCGCGCCGCAGCAGTTGACCACATCAAAAAAACTGTCAGCAAAGGGCAGGTCCAGGGCCGATGCCCTCACAAAAACAATGTTTTCAAGGCCTTGTCTTTTGGCCAGCATTTTTGCGCGGGCAAGCATGGGCATGGAGAGATCCAGGCCTGCCACAAACCCGTTGCGGGCCATGCGGGCAAGGGGCCTTGTGTAAATCCCCGGCCCGCAGGCCACATCCAGAATGCGGGAATTAGGCCCCACATGGGCTGCGCTCACTATTCGGGCGCACTCCCTGTCAAAGGGTATGCCGGTGAGCAGGGTAAAAAAAGGGCTTTTGCGCCAGAAACGGCTTTCATAAATGCTTGCAATGGCGTGGCTTTCCATAGCAGCCTGGGCAAGGCTTCTCTTTTTGGGCGTCTCATCCAAAAGGTCTATTACCCCGTCTTTTATGGGGTGCTCCCTGCCGCAGGCCCTGCATGGCAGGCTTTTGGCAGGGCTGATGCCCGGAGAGAGCGTCATCTGCCCGCAGCCGGAGCAGCGTAAAAGGGCGCTTTGCATGGCTGTTGACTCCGCAAGAGTTTTAATCGGAACCTGCATTTCTTTGTTGTTTCAGGGCGTTTTTGCTGCCTGACAAAGGTCTCATATAAAAAAACGGGCCGGATTTAAATAGCCTGGCACGGCTTTTTTAATCACTCCGGCCATAACAGCCGCAGAGCGCCTTTCAATGCCCGTAACGCAGCCTTCCCCCAATGCCCGGCGCATCAATTCAATGTGGTGCACAAGCGGCTTTGAGGAAAAGGGCATGAGCATTTTGAACATGGAAAGGGTGAGCAAACAGCCTGTGCAGTAAATTGCCGCCATGTCCGCATCGCTTTTGGCAAGGGTCCTGGCCTGGCGAAGGCTTGCAGCGGCAATATCGGCCCCGCTAAAGCTGTTGCACCCGGCAGCCATTCCGCAGCAAAGGCCTTCAAGAATGTCCTTTTGGGTTTCAACTGTTGTTAGACCTAGCATTTGCAAAAACTGCCTGCGCCGCAACAAAAAATCCCGCCCTAAAATGCGGCCATGACAGGAATCGTGCATCACGGCCCTGCCGGAAAGCTTATTTCTGATTTCAAGCTGCCCGGCCTTTATGTTCTCAAGAAGAATATCCTCCAGAAAAAGGCATTCAAAGTCAAATTCCGCGCCAAAGCGCTTTGGCAGAACACTCTTGAACATATTGTAGCAGGCAGGGCACGCAAAAACCATTTCCTGAATTTTTGTGCCTTTGAAAAAGTCTGTAAGATACCTTGCCCGCTGGCGGGCAGGCTCCAGCAGACCCATGCGGAAGTACATCTCCCCGCAGCAGAGGTCAAAGCGCCCGAAAACCGGCAGATTTTCAAACAGGCTGCCTGTTGCCAGAAGGGGCAGGGCCAGCAGGTTGCAGCCTGCATAGAGAACCCTTGTTGCGCCTTTTGGAACTTGCGCCCATTGCGCGTGAAGCTGGCGCTCCACAGGCAAATAGGGGGCATTTTCGCGGAAGTTGGGCCTTTTTGTGGGCATGAGATAGCGCGCCCTGGCCGGAAGCCCCTTTTTTTGGTAGCGCCTGTTCCATGCTTCAAGAATAAGGCCGTAAGGGTCTGCCCCGTTGGGGCAAAAGGCATTGCAGGCAAAGCAGGATATGCACTTTTCCAGCACAATGCTCTTTTGGCCTTTTTCAAGGGCAAGAATCTCCGTTGCCGCCTGCTCTTGGGTCAGGTCCATGTACTGGCAGCGGGAGAGGCACAGCCCGCAATGTTGGCAGGAGTTATCCATGAAAAAAACAGATAGCGCCAAATAAGGCAAATGTCCATGTCAGAGGAAAAAAAGTATCAAAATAACAATAAATGAAAATTGTTATATAAGAATCCAGGTTCTTTGTTGCGGATTGGAAGGGGCTTTATTCCGGCAGATTTTCAAGCAGGCCTGCGGCTTCAAGAACCTCCATGACGCAGAGGGCAAGCTGCCGGTAACCTTTGGCATTGTAGTGGCCGTCATGCTTTAAGGAATAATTTTCCAGAGGGCCCGTAATATCAAGCCCTTTTTCCATGCACGACTTTATATCTGCAATTTCAAGGTCCTGCCCGCCGGTTAAATAACCTGTGTCAAAAAGATAGCCCTTTCCAAGCTCAAATG
>JAGVAW010000114.1 GCA_020060085.1 Desulfobacterales bacterium | reverse complement strand
TTATCCACAAAGTCTGCCATCTTCTGCAAAAAGTGAGCAAACTGCTTTGCGGGGTTTGGCCCAACAGGCTGGCTTGACCCGGAGTTGGTGCGGATGGCAACAGGCGAGAGCTTGCGGCTGACAGAGGTGTCGTTGCACACAGGGCAGCAGATAAGACCGCGCTCCATCTGGCTTTCAAAGTCTGAGCTGTCTGAAAACCATCCTTCAAAAGCATGGCCGCCCTTGCATTCCAGGTCAAAAACAATCATGATTTAACACTTGCCGAGGCCTGTTTACGGCCCCAAGCTCCTTTCATTTTCGGTTATTTTGCGGCAGGGCTGTTATAATGGCTGCCCATTATTTTGCCATTCGACCGTACAAGGCTTTAAAACAGGCCCTATTTAAAATATAACACAATATGGGCCGGTTTCAAATGCTTGGTCGCCGGGCTTGTATTTGTTCCAAAGCCTGTGTTAACAGGCCAGGCGGCCCTGCTGACACGGTTGCAAGGAATTGGCCCATGTCGGACGGTTGAAGCCGACGGCTTTTGCACGATTGGATTTAAAGTGCTAAACTTTTTATTTATGCTATTGAAGCGATGAAAAACAAAGCCCTTTGGCGGGTTTGATTTTTTTAGGGGGCCTCATGAATATGGCAAAAACGGCGTTTTTACTGATTTTTGCGCTGGTGTGGGCGTCAGGCCCGGCACTGGCCCAGACAGTCTATGTTGATGATCTTCAGGAAGTGATGATGCGCTCCGGCCCGGACACCAACAACCGCATTGTGCTGGTTTTGAAATCAGGCCGGGCGCTGGAAGTTCTGGAAACCAGCAGCGGCTGGTCAAGGGTAAAAACCCACGGAGGCACGGAGGGCTGGGTTGTTTCCCGCTATCTCACTACAAGGCCACCTGCAAGCATTGCCTTTAACGCCCTGGAAAAAGCCCATGAGGAGTTGCTTGCCAAATCAAAAGGCCTGGAAGTTGAAAATGAGGCCCTGAAAAAAGAAAACCTGAATTTAACCGCTCAAGCCCAGGAGCTTGGGCAAAGGGCCGGACAGTTTGAGCAGGATTATGAGGCCTTGAGGAATGAGTCAGATGCGTATTTTGAGATAAAGGCGGCCCTTGAAGAGGCGCAGGCCCTTCTTGGCGAGCAAAAAATGCGGGCTGACCAAGCGGTAAAAGAGCTTGATGATCTGCGCTCAAACAAGGGCATGACCTGGATGGCTGTGGGCGCTGGCATTCTGCTGGCGGGAATCATACTCGGAATTGTGTTAAAGCCCAAGCGCCGCCGCTCCTCCTTTGGATTCTGACGGCGTATCAATGAAGAGAGGCGGCTCTGCAACATGGCAGGGCCGGAAAAGCCCGGATGGAATATAAATTCGACTTTCTGGTTATAGGCAGCGGGGTGGCAGGGCTTACCTTTGCGTTAAAAGCTGCGGAGCATGGCTCTGTTGCCGTGGTCACCAAAAAGGATGTTGCAGATACAAGCACCTCCCGCGCCCAGGGGGGAATTGCCTCTGTTTTTTCCCAGGTGGATTCCTTTGAGGCCCATGTTTCAGACACTTTGGCAGCCGGAGACGGCCTTTGCCATGAGGATGTGGTTAACCTGGTGGTGCGCTCCGGCCCGGAACGCATCCGCGAACTCATGGAAATGGGGGCCTGCTTCAATATCAAGGAAGGTGAGGGCGAGCCAAGGCTTGATCTCACCCGCGAGGGTGGCCACAGCGCCAAGAGGATTGTCCATGCCCAGGACATGACAGGCCGCGAAATCGAGCGGGTTCTGGAAGAAAAGGTAAGGGCCAACAAAAACATCTCTATTTTTGAGCACCACATAACCGTTGATCTTATCACCTTTTCCAGCCGCATCCGCCGTGGGGTTGTGGTCACAGCCCACGAGGAATCCTGCTGCGGAGCCTATGTTCTGGATAAAAAAAAGGATGAGGTCCACACCTTTGCCGCCCAGATAACCCTTCTGGCAACAGGCGGAGCGGGCAAGGTCTATCTCTACACTTCCAACCCGGATATCGCCACAGGAGATGGAGTTGCAATGGGCTACCGGGCCGGGGCAAGGGTTGCCAACCTGGAATTTGTCCAGTTTCATCCCACCTGCCTTTTCCATCCCCAGGCCAAGAACTTCCTTATTTCCGAGGCAGTGCGCGGTGAGGGCGGCATACTGTTAAACTCAAAAGGCCGGCGCTTCATGGAGAATTACGCAAGGGAAAAGGAGCTTGCCTGCCGTGATGTTGTTGCCCGCGCCATTGACACGGAGCTTAAAAAGAGCGGCGATGACTGCGTTTATCTGGATATCTCCCACAAGAGCGCGGATTTTGTTAAGGAGCGATTTCCCAACATATACAGGCAATGCCTGGAGTTTGGCTTTGACATGACGCGCCAGCCCCTGCCTGTTGTGCCAGCGGCCCACTATATGTGCGGCGGCATTGCAACGGACATGGACGGCAAAACCGATGTGGAGCGTCTTTATGCCATTGGCGAGACAGCCTGCACAGGCCTGCACGGGGCCAACCGCCTGGCAAGCAACTCCCTGCTGGAAGCCCTTGTGTACGCAGACAGGGCAGCCAAAAAAGCTGTTGAAGAGCTTGCCTCGGCCAGGCTTGCACCGACTCCCGTACCTCCGCCCTGGGATTATGCAGACACCGCTGACAGCGATGAAGCCATTGTTGTTGCCCATAACTGGGACGAAATAAGGCGCTTCATGTGGAACTATGTAGGCATTGTCCGCTCCACAAAGCGCCTGGAGAGGGCTTTGCGGCGGGTGGAGAATATTGCAGAGGAGATCTGGGAATATTACTGGAATTTCCGGCTCACAAGCGATCTGGTGGAGTTGCGCAACATCTGCGCTGTTGCCAAACTCATCATCCAATGCGCCATGCACCGCAAGGAAAGCCGTGGCCTGCATTTTACCCTGGACTATCCCCATAAGGACGATGAGCGCTGGCTCAAGGACACGGTTTTGAGAAGGCCCTTTGCCAAGTGACAAAAAGCCCATGACAGAAAAAAAACAGCCCCGCACATACAGGAGCCTCTTTTCCCAAAAAGGCCTTGTTTCCTTTGAGGTGCGGGTGCTGGAGACAGACCTTTTCATCCAGGCCTGCTCCAACTTGCAGGATGAGGCAAAAAGCATGATTCTGGAATGCCGCAAACCCCTTGAGGACTATATTCTGGCCCACCCGGAATTTGCCCGCTCCTTTGCCCCTGTGCCTGTTTCGCCCCTTGCCCACCCGCTAATCCGCTCCATGGCCCAGGCCGGGACCGCCGCCCAGGTGGGGCCAATGGCTGCGGTGGCCGGGGCCATAGCCCAGTTTGTGGGCCGTGGCCTTGCAAAAAGCTCTGAGCAGGTGATTGTGGAAAATGGCGGAGATCTCTTTGTGCTTGTGCCGGGCACTGTTACTGCTGCTGTTTATGCCGGCAATTCCCCTTTCTCCAACAAAATAGGCGTACGCGTTGATACCTGCGGAAAGCCAATGGGCATTTGCACCTCGTCAGCAACCGTGGGGCACAGCAAGTCTCTTGGCCGGGCAGATGCCGCTGTTGTCATAGCCAGCGACTGCGCCCTGGCCGATGCCGCAGCAACAGCCCTTGGAAACCTTGTTACAGAAAAAAATCAGATGAACCGGGCTGTCAACTGGGCTTTGGGCCTGCCGGGGGTTTTGGGTGCCCTGGTTATATTTGCAGGCCGCATGGCTGCTGGCGGACAATTGGAGATTGTCGGGGTCTAAAACCTTCTTTTTTTAAAAAGCACCCAATCTTTCCGAAAAAGCAAGACCTTTGAGCAGGCAATCTGCTATCATACCTGGAAACAATCCGTTATCAGCAGCCCAAAATTTGCGTTGGGACCAATTTTGGCGCAACAGCAAAAGGCATATTGCCAGCGGGCATTATTTCCCAAAAAATCAACCCCCAAACAAGGAGGTTTTCCATGTCTTTTGAGCGCTCATGGCATAAGTCCTACCCAAATGGCACTCCGGCCCTGGTTGATATTAAACGGATTACCATGCCGCAAAGGCTGGAGCAGATAGCCGGGGAATATCCCGACAAGGTCGGGTTTATCTTTATGGGCAAAAAAATCACATACAGCCAGTTGAACAGCCTTGTTAACCGCTTTGCCCGTGCGCTTGCAGCCCTTGGTGTGGGAAAGGGCGACAAGGTGGGCATGATTCTGCCCAACATCCCCCAGGTCGTCATAGCAAACCTGGCAGCCCAAAGGCTTGGGGCCGTGACATCCATGAACAACCCCCTTTATACGGAAAGGGAGCTTGCCTACCAGTTGAATGATTCGGATGCAAAGGTGGTTGTCTCTTTGGATCTGCTTTGGCCCAGGCTTGAAAAACTAAAGAGCCAGACCAAAATGGAAACGGTCATCGCCTGCCACATCAAGGATTTTCTTCCTTTTCCGGCCAAACAGCTTTTTCCCTACATAAAAAAGGAGATGCACCGGAACATAAAACCTGAACCAGGCCTATATGAATTTATGGACCTTGTTAAAAAATACCCGGACAGCCCTATTGAAAACCAGGCCCGATGGGAGGATGACGCGGCCCTGCTTTACACGGGCGGCACCACAGGGGTCTCCAAGGGCGCTGTGCTCACCCATGCCAACATATCTTCGGTTGTACAGCAGTTTTCCGCGTGGTTCCCGGAGCTTGGCGTTGGAGCAGATGAAAGGATTCTGGGTATTTACCCGATTTTTCATTCAGCAGGCTATTCGGTGAGCCAGAATCTCATTATCTGGAATGCCTGGACGAGCGTCCTTATCCCAAGACCGGAGCCGGGTGTCATAATTGATATGATAAAGAAGTTTAAACCCACCTTCCTGCCAGGTGTACCCACCATCTACATGGGGCTTCTGGCAAACGAGGAATTTCGGAAGATGGACCTTTCCTTTATCAAGGGCTACTTCGGCGGCGCAGCGCCTCTTTCGGCGGCCACCATAAAGGAGCTTAAGGAGCTGCACGGGGCGATTATCAACGATGCCTACGGAGCCACCGAAAATGTCGCCTTTGCAACCTGCACGCCCTGGAAAGGCGTTGTAAAGGCAAACTCTGTCGGTGTTCCGCTGCCCAACACGGACATAAAAATTGTGGATCTGGAAACCGGCGAAAATGAGCTGCCACCCAACCAGCCGGGTGAAATCTGCGTCAAAGGCCCGCAGGTTATGAAGGGCTATTACAAAAAGCCCGATGAAACCGCAAAGGTGCTCAAAGACGGCTGGTTCCACCTTGGGGACATAGGATATTTGGATGATGGCGGCTACCTTTTTGTTGTGGATCGCAAAAAGGACATGATAATCGCAAGCGGTTACAACATCTACCCCCAGGAGGTGGATGAGGTGCTGATGCTTCACCCCAAGGTGGCGGAGGCCTGCACCATAGGCGTGCCGGACGAGTACCGGGGTGAAACCGTGAAAACCTGGGTTGTGTGCAGGCCGGACCAGAATTTGACCCAGGAGGAGCTGATTGACTACTGCAAGAAAAACCTGGCAGCCTACAAGGTTCCAAAGGCCGTCAAGTTTGTTGAGTCCCTGCCCAAAACCGCCATCGGCAAGCTCATGCGCCGCGAGGTGAAAAAGATGGAGATTGAGGGGGAAAAGGAAAAGGACTAGGGCCAAATTGCCTGAATACCGCGTTTGACGACACGCCGGAAGCTTATCATAAATTCATATTGTATAAGCCGGTCAAGGGCTTGCAGAATATTTTTGTCTGAAAGGGAGCACTGAATCGGCTTGCGGGATTTTTCCTTTTATAATAGTTGGTTGGCGCAAATGAACAGGCCCTGGTAATCATCTTTGGCAATGATTGTTGTTTATGGGCGGCTTTTGCGGCATCTGTTGCTGCCCACCACCCAATTCGTCTGAAGGCCGCCCTTTATCAACTGCCTGCACCCTTCCTAAAAAAATCCCCTTGACAGTTTCCCCTGTTGTGTGTTCAATTACTGGACACTATGAATCAACAAGCCTTTTGAGCAGGTTATGGACATACAAGATCTCCGCACCCTTAAAATTCTAAAGGAAATCGAAAACGGACGGAACCCTAGCCAGAGGGATCTGGCCAAAAGCCTTGATGTTTCCCTTGGGCTTGTGAATTCCTTTGTCAAGCGACTGGCCCACAAGGGGTATTTCAAAATCACCACCATACCCAAAAACCGGGTACGCTACATGATGACCCCCAAGGGGGCCGCGGAAAAAGCCCGCCTGACCTACGAATACATCCAGTATTCCCTGCGCTTCTATAAGGATGCACGGGCCAGGACAATGCAGGTGCTTGGGCAGTTGAATGATACCGGGGTGAAAAGGGTTGTGTTTTTCGGCGTGGGGGATCTGGCTGAAATTGCATACCTTTCCTTGCAGGAAACAGCCCTTGAGCTTGCAGCCGTGGCAGATCCCTTTAAGGCGGGAAGCCGTTTTCTGGGCAAAACCGTGCTTGAGCCTGAACAGTTGCAGAAGGTGCAGTTTGACTGTGTTATCATCACCAGTATGGATCTGGCTGAAAAAGCCCGTGAAACAATAAAGGGCCTTGACCTGCCGGAAAGCAAAGTCGTGGAAATAGGGCCTGTCTGATGCGCAGGCAAGCGTGGGCAGAGCAAGCGCATTCAGCAAATCGGGTGTTGCTGCCCGGAAAACACCGGCGTGCGCCAAGCCGCCGAAAAAGATCTTATTGAGAGGCAAGAAAGGAAGCCGTATGGAGGCCAAACAACCGGGCATAGCCGTAATCGGTTCCGGCTACTGGGGCAAAAACCTGGTGCGCAACTTTTACAACATCGGCGCGTTAAAGCTTGTGTGCGACAAGAACGATGCCGTGCTGGCCGGTTTTCAGAAAACCTACCAGGGCCTGGATGTGTGCATGGCTTTAAATGCCGTGCTCTCCAGAGGCGATATTGACGGCGTGGTCATCGCCACCCCTGCGGAAACCCATTACACCCTTGCCAAGGAAGCCCTTCTGGCAGGCAAGCATGTTTTTGTGGAAAAGCCCCTGGTGCTTGATGAGGCCGAGGCAAAAGAGCTTATAGGCCTGGCTCAAGAAAAGGGCCTTGTGCTCATGGTGGGGCATCTTCTGCAATATCATCCTGTTTTTATCAAGCTAAAGGAACTTGCAGCCCACGGAGAGCTTGGAAGGATTGACTACATCTATTCCCAGCGCCTTAATCTGGGCAAAATCCGGCGCGAGGAAAACATTCTCTGGTCCTTTGCGCCCCACGACATATCCATGATTCTTGGCCTTGCAGGCGAAATGCCCGAAAGCGTTCTGGCCACCGGCGGCAACTACCTGCACAAGAAGATTGCGGATGTCACCACAACGCACCTGGAGTTTTCCTCCGGGCTGAAAGCCCACATATTCGTTTCCTGGCTCCATCCCTTTAAAGAGCAGAAACTTGTGGTTGTGGGCGAAAAGAAAATGGCTGTCTTTGACGACACCCAGCCCTGGGACAAGAAGCTTGCCATCTATGCTCACCAGATTCTCTGGGAAAACAATGTGCCTGTGCCGGAAAAGGCGGAGGCCCAATACCCCCAGGTGCCCCAGGGCGAGCCATTGAGAAGCGAGTGCGAGCATTTTCTTTCCTGCATTGCAACCGGCAACACTCCGCTTACTGATGGCAGGGAAGGCCTGGCTGTGCTGTCTGTTTTGAATGCAGCCCAGAAATCCATGAACAACGGGGCCTGCAAAATCGCCTTCAGCCTTTCCCAGGAAGGGCAGGCAGAAAAGCAGGCTGCCCCTTCCTTTTTTGTTCACGAAACCGCCATTGTTGACGAGAATGTGCAAATCGGCGCAGACAGCAAAATCTGGCATTTTTCCCATATCCTGCCCCGCACAATAATCGGCGAGCGGGTGAATGTGGGCCAGAATGTGGTGATAGGCCCGGATGTTACTGTGGGAAACGGCTGCAAGGTGCAGAACAATGTCTCCGTTTACAAGGGAGTGGTGCTTGAGGAGGATGTTTTCTGCGGGCCGAGCATGGTGTTTACAAATGTTTTCAACCCCAGGGCGCATTTGCGCAAAATGGACGAGGTGCGCGCCACCCTGGTTAAAAAAGGGGCCACTTTAGGGGCCAACAGCACCATAGTGTGCGGGGTCACCATAGGCCAATACGCCTTTGTGGGTGCAGGCGCGGTGGTGGTGAAAGATGTGCCGGATCATGCTCTTGTAGTGGGCAATCCGGCCCGGCAGATAGGATGGGCCTGCGAATGCGGAACAAGCCTTGATTCCAATAAGCAATGCCCTGCCTGTGGACGAAATTACGACTTTGCCCCGGTTATAAGTTGCTGACAGGATAAATTATCCATGAAGATTATGACCGTAATCGGGGCGCGGCCCCAGTTCATCAAGGCTGCGGCTGTTTCAAGGGCAATCAGGCAGCATAACGAATCCTGCGCGCCTTCTTCACGGTTGCATGAGGTGATTGTGCACACGGGCCAGCACTATGACAGGAACATGTCTGCCGTGTTTTTTGAGGAAATGGAGATTCAAAAGCCTGATTACTCTCTGGACATCCACGACTCCAGCCACGGGGCCATGACAGGCCGGATGCTTGCCAAAATCGAGGAGGTTTTGCTTTTAGAGAAGCCGGATAAGGTTCTTGTTTACGGTGACACCAACACCACCCTTGCCGGAGCACTTGCAGCAGCCAAGCTGCACATACCTGTTGCCCATGTGGAGGCAGGCCTGCGCTCCTTTAACCGCAAAATGCCCGAAGAGATAAACAGGGTAATGGCCGACCACCTTGCAAGCGTGCTGTTTAGTCCCACGGATGCGGCGGTTGCAAACCTTGCTGCCGAGGGAATAAGCCAGGGCAAGCCTGGGGTCACTGTTGTGCGAACAGGCGATGTGATGCTGGATGCAGCCTTGTATTACAGCAGAAAATCCCGCGAGCGGGCAAGCCTCTTTGCGCCAAAAAGCCTTTGGCGAAAAAAGATTGAAGATGCCTTGGACAAAAAGGGCTTTGTGCTGGCCACAGTTCACCGGGCGGAAAACACGGATGACCCGGCAAGGCTTGAAGCAATTTTTACCGCGCTTGGGCAGATTGCTTCAGATATGCCCGTGGCTCTGCCGCTTCACCCGCGCACCAGAAAAATGCTTGAGGCAAACAAGGCAGCAGGTCAGGGCAGCCGCCAAAACCTCTGGATTTTGGAGCCTGTGGGCTACTTTGACATGCTTGAGCTGTTAAAGAACTGCCGCCTTGTTTTAACAGACAGCGGGGGCCTGCAAAAGGAAGCCTTTTTCTTCAAAAAGCCTTGCATTACGCTGCGCGATGAAACAGAGTGGGTTGAACTTGTTGAAAACAAAGCAAATGTGCTGGCAGGGGCCTGCGCCAAAACCATTTTGGAGGCTGTCAAAACCATGCTGGAAAGGAAGGTGGATTTCGACATACCCCTTTACGGCAGCGGGCAGGCAGGCCTTGCAATAACAAAAGCCCTTTCTTCATAACCGGACAGCTTATAAATATGCCAATGGGTTTAAACACAAATCTTCCCCACGGAGGCAGGCTTGTCTCCCTGCTTGTTTCCGATGAAAAGGGGCCTTACCTGCTGGACCAGGCCCAGCACCTGGAAAATGTCCGTTTGAGCTCGCGCCAGGTATGCGATCTGGAGCTTTTTGCCTGTGGAGCCTTTTCGCCTTTGACCGGATTCATGGATGAAAAGCAGTGCAGCAGCGTGCTGAAAAGCCACTGCCTGACGGACGGCCTTTTCTGGCCCCTGCCTGTGGTGCTGGATGTCTCCCAGGAAACAGCAGCAAGGCTTAATCCCGGCCAAAAAGCGGCCCTGCGCGACAAGGAAGGCTTTGTGCTTGGCATTCTTGCTGTGCGCGATATTTTTGCCCCTGATATCCCTGCCTGGCTTAAAGCCCTGTTTGGAACGGACGACCCGGCGCACCCAGCGGCCCAAAGGCTTCTTAAGGGAGTGAAGCCCGTGTTTGTGGGAGGCTCGGTTGAATGCGTGAGAACCCCCCTGCATTATTCCTTCACGGATCTGCGGCACACGCCCGCCCAGACGCGGGAGGCATTCAAGCAAAGGGAATGGAGCAGGGTAATGGGCCTGGACCCTTCCGCCATAATGCACAGGGCGGAATTTGAAAGCACCGCAGGGCTGATGCAAAAAAAGGATGCGGGCCTCATGCTTGGGGCCTCGGTTGTGGAAGACGGCTTCAATGATTTTAAAACCCACACGCAAATCCGCTGCCTTAAAAAAATTGTCCAAAGGTATCCGGCCCCTGCCCCCTTTCTTTGTGTTGTGCCCTATTTTGAACGCATGGCCGGACTGCGCGAGCTTTTTCTGGAGGCAATCGTATTCAAAAACTACGGCTGCAATATCTTTGCTGTTGATCAGGGCAGGCTGGAAAAAATCGCCGACTGCGGTTGCAACATTTCCCAACTGGAGCAATCCTTTGAAAAAAACCTGAACATGGGCTTTGCTGTGGCCCAAAAGCTTGTTTACTGCCAGGAGCAGGAGGCCTTTTTGCCGTTACAGCAGGCCCCGGAATGCAGCAGGCAGAACATGTTTGACCAGGACCAGGTGAAAAACCTTCTCCAGTCCGGCCAAAGCCTGCCAAAATGGTTTAGCTTTCCGGAAATCGAGCAGGAGCTAAAACGGGCCTACCCGCCCAGAAAGCGCCAGGGCTTCACGGTTTTTTGCACCGGGCTTTCAGGGGCAGGCAAATCCACCCTTGCAAAGCTGCTTTATGCTCATTTTATGGAAAACGACCCAAGGCCCGTTACCCTGCTTGACGGCGACATTGTGCGGCTTCACCTTTCCCGCGAGCTTGGCTTTTCAGAGGAGCACCGCAGAATAAATGTGGAGAGAATTGGCTTTGTTGCAAGCGAAATAGTTAAAAACGGCGGGATAGCCGTGTGCGCCTCCATTGCACCCCGCAATGCCCCAAGGCTTGCAGCCCGCAGAATGGTGGAGGCTTACGGCGGCTTTATCGAGGTTCATGTCAGCACTCCAATAGAAATCTGCGAGCAGCGCGACCCAAAAGGAATGTATGCCAAGGCAAAGGCAGGGCTTATAAAGGGCTACACAGGTGTTGACGATGCCTACGAGGCCCCTTTAAGCCCGGAAGTTGTTGTTGACACCACCTGCATTCACCCGGAAAAGGCGATGGAAGCCATTTTGGAGCATCTTGCCGGGGCAGGTTATCTGAATCCTTAAAAGGGAAACAAAAGCGCCATGATCAAAAGCGCAGAAAAAAAACTGACCGTCTATACTGCCAAATCCCCCCTTATGGAGCCTGGCAAGCTTTTCAGGGAGATGTTGTCAGACCTTAAAGCATCTGCTGGCCTGGCAATGCGCCTGACCGGGCGGGACATTGCAGCCCAGTACCGCCAGACAGCCCTTGGCTACTTCTGGGCCGTGCTTCCCCCGCTGGTGACAAGCCTCACCTTTATTTTGCTCAACCGCGCCAATGTGATTGAAACCGGGGCCATGAACCTGCCCTATCCTGTTTTTATCATTGCAGGCACCATTTTCTGGCAGCTTTTTGTGGATGCCTTGAATGCCCCTTTAAAGGTGGTCAATGTTAACCGCGCCATGCTTTCCAAAATCAGCTTTCCAAAGGAGGCCCTTGTTCTTTCGGGCATTTTGCAGGTTCTGTTTGGATTTGCCATAAAGCTTGTGCTGCTCTTTGCAGTCATTGCCATCTTCCGGGTGCCTGTTCAAATAACAGCCTTTGCGGCCTTTCTTGCGCTGCTGGGCCTTTTGGGCATAGGCACCCTGTGCGGGGTTTTTCTTGTACCCATAGGCGTGCTGTATCAGGATATCCGCGAAGGGCTTTTAATAATGACAGGCGCGCTGATGTTTTTTTCCCCGGTTGTTTATCCGCCGCCTGCCCAGGGGTTTTTGGCAACCATCATTGCGTATAACCCCCTGACACCATTTTTAATGCTCTGCCGGGAAGCCTTTTTTGACGGCACCCTGCACTATCTGCCGCAGACCCTGGCAATAATGGGCGTGGCTGCAATTCTGCTCCTTGCCGGATGGGTGTCGTACCGTGTGTCTTTGCCCATCATCATTGAAAGAATGGATGCCTGATGACAGATACGATTGTCAGCGTCAGCAATGTATCAAAAAAATACTGCCGCAATCTCAAGCGCTCCCTTTGGTACGGCGTAAAGGATATTGTGTCCGATATGGCGGGCAGGTCAAAGGACCAGTACACTTTGAGGCCCCAGGAGTTCTGGGCGCTCCAGGACATAGCCTTTGAGCTTGAGCCGGGCCAGTCACTGGGGCTTGTGGGCAGAAACGGCGCAGGCAAAACCACCCTTTTAAAGCTCATCAACGGCCTTATAAAGCCCACGGCAGGCAAAATTTCCATTCGCGGCTCCCTGGGTGCGCTTATTGCTTTGGGTACAGGCTTCAATCCCGTGCTCACCGGCCGGGAGAATGTGAAAATTGCCGGCTCGGTTTTGGGAATGTCGCCAAAGCAGATGGATGAAAAGCTTGATGAGATTGTGGATTTCTCGGAAATTAGAGAGTTCATAGACACCCCGGTAAAATCCTACAGCAGCGGAATGCTGGTAAGGCTGGGCTTTTCCGTGGCCATACAGTTGCAGCCGGATCTTCTGCTGGTGGATGAGGTTCTGGCTGTGGGCGACCTGGGATTTGCAGTAAAGTGCATGAAGAAGATAACCGAATACCGTAACAACGGCGGAAGCATGATTCTTGTGAGCCATGCCATGCACAACATCCGCTTTCATTGCGACAAGGCCCTGTGGATGGAAAGGGGGCGGATAGTTGACTACGGCCCCTCCCATGCCATTTGCGATGCTTACGAGCTTTCCACCGCGCGGGCAGGCTCCCATGACGGCGAAATGTTAATCGCAGACGCCGACTTTGCCGTAGGCGAGGTGGATTATCCCATCAAGGTTGCGGGCAACCAGGGTTTTGGCTTTGAAATAGAGTTTCTTGCAAAAAGGGCGGTGAAAAACCCCATAATCGTCTTTGCCATATTCGACATAAAAGGCCAGCACATGATCTGGAACTACTCCAACATGGACGAGTTTTTTCCGTCTCTTGTGCCCGGCTCAAACAAGGTGAGGGTGAGCTTTCCGTCTCTGCCCCTTGCAAACGGGGTTTACAGCATCACGGTTGTGCTGCACGAAAACCAGGTGGGCAATCATCTTGTTGTCTGCAAAAACTCGTTTTCCTTTGAGGTGACAGGAGCTGACGCCGGGTTCGGCCTGCTTGCCACAAAGGGGACCTGGAGCATTGCGCACGAATAACTTTGTGACATCAATTGCATAAAGGGCTTAACCCATGTCAAACGACAGGATATTTCTTCATATCGGGCTTCCCAAAACAGCCACCACATTTTTGCAGCAGAACATATTTCCTATCTGGCCCAACATGGAGTACCGGCGCTCCTTATATTTTCCCGGCTTTGTGATGATTGACCCGGCAAAAAAATACATCATCTCCAACGAGGAGCTTCACGGCAACCCCTTTCTAAGCCCTGTGCGCCACGGGAGCATAACCACATGGCTTGATGAGCGCAGGCTCATCATCGAGTCGCTGGCCAGGCTGTTTCCCGATGCAAGGATAATGATCTCCTTCCGCAAACATTGTGGATTTATCCTTTCGCTGTACAAGGAATTGCTCCATTGCGGCGGCAATTTGTCCCTTGAAGAATATTTTGATATCGCCAGCGACACAGGATACATGAAGCAGTCTGATTTTATTTATAAAAATACCATTGACATAATAAATGCCAACTTTGAAAAACCCCCCTTTGTTTTTCTTTTTGATGAGGTGAAAGGCAGCCTTGGAACCCTGCTGAACCGTTTTGAAAGGCTTTTCAATGAAAAGCAGCCGCCCTTTGACTCATCAAAGGTTGCTCCGTCCAATGTGGGGGTGGGCTACTGGCAGGGCCGCATCCTGCGGTTTTTGAACAGCATTGACAAGTATCCGGGCCATTATCCCAACCCTAAAGGCATATTGAAGTTGAGAACGCCCGTTACAATGGCCTATGGCCTGGACCCCACAACGCTCTGCCAGCGCCGCTTGAAAAGGCTCTCAAACCGCCCCCTTGTTTTTGATCCTGAAATAAAAGAGAAGATTGATGCCTTTTACGCAGATGACTGGCGGTTTATCAAGGGCCTTGCAGCAGAAGGGGAATAGCCGGAAAAAATTGCAGAAAAACAAATTTGCCGGGCGGTTCATCAAATAGGGCCTTTCCTTCTTAAGCCAGAGAAGGCCTGTCCTTGAATGCGCCGCCTTTCCTGACAAGCAAAGGCCCTGCAAAAGGGCCGACAAACCGTGCGAAGCAGCCCTTTATTTCAGGCTGCCGCATTTTTCGGGTCATCAAATGAACAAACGAGCCTTGGATACAATCCGCTGCCCCATCTGCAAGGGCGTACTGGAGCTTGCACCTTTTGAGGAGCAAAAACTCCAAATAAGCCCGCAAGATTCTCAACGCATGAAGCAGCAGGGCCTGGACCCCAAGCTGTTTGAAACCGTGGTCAAGGAAGGTCTGCTCATATGCCGGCCCTGCAAGACCTGGTATCCCATAATTAACTATACCCCTGTGCTGCTTGATTTTGCCACGCCTGTGCATGAAAGCTTTTCCGTTGAAAACAGCACAAAAAGCAGCCTGTTCTCCACCCATCACCCGCCTTCCGGAAAAGCCAGGCCCGGCGAGGAGCTTACCCGCAGGAGCTTTACAACCCAGTGGACTGATCTGGGGGTTGACGACCTCACCTTTTCCTATACCTACAAGGAGCGTGAGGACTTCATACGGCTTGAGCTGGACTGGCCGGAGCGGGTTTTGAATTCCCCAGACCTTAAGGTGTTGAATGTGGGCTGCGGATACGGAATGGAGGCTATTTTCCTTTCAGATGTCACCCAAGGCGAGGTTTTCGGGCTGGATCTCAACTTTTCGCTTATCAACAGCGGCCCGCTCATGAAGGACAAGCCCTTTGTCCACACCATGATAGCCTCCATATTCAACCTGCCCTTTGAGGAAAAGGCTTTTGATCTGGTTTACAGCCACGGGGTCATTCACCACACCCATTCCACAAGGGCCGCCTTTGATAAAATATTCAAGATGATGCACCCGGACGGGGCCATCTATATATGGGTATATGCCCATGAGGATTTTGACCGGGGTTCAATACGCACCCGGTTGGGGCATATAATGGAAATAAAGTTCCGGCCCAAAATCGCGGCCCTGCCCGGCCCCCTGCAAGACCTTGTCGTGCACGCCCTTGCTGTTCCCTATCATCGGAACATGAAAAAAGCCGGGCCAAACCGCGACAAATGGAAGTTCAAGAACTCCGTTCACTCCATGCGGGACAGGTGGACCTGTTTTTTTGCACACCGGCATTCATTCCACGAGGTTATATGCTGGTTTCTGGAGAAAAACATGGATTACCGCCTTGTGAACTCCTTAAAATACCGGAGACTTGTGGGCTATGATCTTATAGGCATAGGTATCCGGGGCCAAATAAAAAAACAGGGCGGCCATTAGGCGCAAAGCAAAATTCATTCTGCGGGCATTTTCCCGGCCACAAAGGAATTTAGGCATAAAACCATGTCGAAAAGTAAGAATGTAACCATAATTTCATTCTCCCCCATTGCACGGGATGCAAGGGTGTTGAGGCAGGTTCAATACCTTGCGCCCCTTTACAGGCTCAATGTTATGGGAATGGGCGAAGAGCCTGCCATCTGCGCCGATTCAAAGGATATAACCTGGCACAATGTAGACCCGCCCCAGGTCCAAAGCCCTGTTGCCCCAATTGGTGCGGACTGGGAGCCTGGGCTTCCCGCAAAGGTCAGGCGCTTTAAAACCAGGGTGACCAATGGCGAATGGATTGCCATCCGCAACTCCTTTTTCTTCCGCTTGCAGGCAGTGCTGAACCTGTGCAAAAAAACCAAGATGTTTGCATACTGGGCGCAGCCCCTTCACGGCCTGGCCCTGGAAAAGGCCCTGGCAATTAAATGCGATGCAATTTTGGCCAACGACTGGAACGCCCTGCCCATAGCAGCAAAGGTTGCAAGGCAGCAGGGCGCCCGCCTTGTTTTTGATGCCCACGAATACGCGCCCCTGGAATATGATAGCCTTGCCTGGCGGCTTAAGGCCGCGCCCACCATAAACCATGTGCTCAAAAAGTACGCCACAAAGGCGGATGCCCACATTACCGTAGGCCCCTGCATAGCAGAAAAGTACGATTCAACTTTCGGATTTAATCCTGTGGTCATCCGCAACGCGCCTGCATATTCAGAAGTTCCCTGGCACGATACCAACCCTGACGCCATAAACATAATCCATCACGGCGGTGCGGTGCGGGTAAGGCAGCTTGAGGATTACATTCACATTATAAAATGTTGCGATTCAAGGTTTAAACTCCATTTCATGCTCACGGGCAATGACTCGATGTACATTGAGGAGCTTAAAGCCCTTGCCCAAAAGGCGGCACCGGGCCGGGTGGAGTTTCATACGCCTGTTGCCCCTGAACAGGTTGTGGAGGCCATAGCCCGTTTTGACATAGGCCTGTGCTTTAAAAAGCCCCTTTGCTTCAACGAAAAATACTGCATGCCCAACAAGTTTTTCGATTCCATTGTTGCAGGTCTTGCTGTTGTCTCCGGCCCTTCTCCAGAACTATCCGACATCATAGGTCGTTACGGGCTTGGCAAGGTGGCTCCCTCCTTTTCGCTAAAGGATGTTGCAAAAACCGTAAACAGCCTTTCCGGGCAGGAAATTCAGGCCATGCGAAAGGCAGCCCTTGTAGCAGCCCAGGAAATCAACGCTGACAGGGAGTTAAACAAGCTGGTAGAAATTTTTGCAGGCCTGTTTAACGCCAAATAGCTGTTAGAGGAAAATAAATGTGTGGAATTGCTGGCATTGTATCGCAAAAAGGCTTCTCGCAAAACTTGCTTGCGAATATGTCCCAGGCCATGATTCACCGGGGGCCTGATGGTTACGGGTATATGCTTTGCAGCCCTGATTCACCAATCAGGCTTTTTGCAAACAGGGATATGGATAAGGCGCAACAAAAGCCCTTTACCGTTGGCTTTGCTCACCGCCGCCTTGCCATCATAGATCTTTCGGAAGAAAACACCCAGCCCATGATGGATGCTTCGGGCCTGGTTGCCGTGACCTACAACGGCGAGATTTACAATTATCTGGAGTTAAGAAAAGAGCTTGAAGCTTTGGGGCACAGCTTTTCCACTTCCGGCGATACGGAGGTGCTGCTAAATTCCTATCTTGAATGGGGAATTGACTGCGTAAAAAAATTTAACGGCCAGTGGGCCTTTGCCCTTTGGGACAGGCAAAAGCAGTGCGTACACCTTTGCCGGGACCGCTTTGGCATAAAGCCCCTTTTCTACACAATGGGCAATGGCGCGCTTTTCTTTGCATCGGAAATCAAAGCCTTGTGGGCGGTTAAAAGCCTGAATTTAAAGCCCAACGAGGCGGTTGTCTCCCGCTTTTTGTCCGAAGGCCTTACTGACGACATTGACCAGACCTTTTTTGAAGGGGTTTATCGCCTTCCTGCTGCAAGCCATGCCACCCTTTACCCGGCAAAGGGCATGCTGGAGGTAAGGCCCCAATCGTATTGGGATTATCCTCAACACCAATATGAAGGAAGCCTGCCTGATGCGGTGGAGCAGTTTAAGGAGCTTTTTTTTGATGCTATCCGCATTCACGCAAGAAGCGATGTGCCGGTTGGCTCCTGCCTTTCCGGCGGCATGGATTCATCGTCCATTGTTTGTGTTTCTGAGCAGTTGAGAAGGCAAAAGCAAATTCCAAGCTACTCCCACATGACATTTGGCTACACTCCCAAAGAGGAGCAGTTTTCCGAAAAGCCTTATATGCAGGCTGTGGTGGATGCCACCTCTGCAAAAATGCACTACATTTTGCTTTCGCCTGAT
>JAGVAW010000019.1 GCA_020060085.1 Desulfobacterales bacterium | reverse complement strand
GCTTTTTTTTGTCTGCGCGCTCCGGCGGATCAAAAAGGCTCTGCTGATGGCCAGGCCCCTGCTTTTCGGGCCTGGAAACGCTAACCCCCAAAAGGCGCACCGGCATCAGGCCGATTCTTGTTTTTTCTGCAAGCAGCAAACAGGCCTCAAAAAGCTCGGCTGCATCAAAGCATGGCTGCTCAAGGCTCATGGAGCGCGAAACCTGGGAAAAATCCGCGTACTTTACCTTCAGCGTAAGGGTTTTGCCGGAGAAATTCTCCTTGCGCAGCCTTTTGGCCACACTCTGGCAAAGGGCAAAAATCTTTTTGTGAGCCTTTTCCATATCTGTAATGTCAGTCAGAAAAGTCCTTTCCCGGCCTATGGAAAGGGCCTCCCTTGCCGGGATAACCTGCCGCTCGTCCTGGCCCCTGCTCAAGGCAAAAACCTGGCGGCCAAGGCTGCCAAGCTGCTTTTCCAAAAGCTCAAGGGGCAGGCTGCGGGCATCTGCTATGGTTTTTACCCCCAAAAGCATAAGCTTTTTTTGTGCTGTTGGGCCAACCCCCCAAAGGCGGCTTATGGGCAGGGGGGCAAGAAAATCGTCAAGCTTATCTTCAGGCACCACCATCAGCCCGTCCGGCTTGCACAAGTCTGAAGCGATTTTTGCAGCCATTTTAATGGGGGCAACTCCGGCGGATGCGGTCAGGCCTGTGCGATGGCGCACGGCCTTTTTTATGGATGCGGCAATCCGGCTGCCTGTTCCGTGCAGGCGCAGGCAGTCTGTTACATCAAGAAAAGCCTCATCAATGGAAAGAGGCTCCACAAGAGGAGTGAACTCCAAAAATATTTCAAAGACCTTTTGGCTAAGCTCTTCATAACGGGCGCGGCGCACAGGCAGCACAACAGCCTGGGGGCAGCGGCTCATGGCCTGGGAAACAGGCATGGCCGAGAGCACTCCAAAACGCCTTGCTTCGTAAGATGCGCTGCAAACCACGCCCCTTTGCAGGCTGCCGCCCACAATCACGGGCCTGCCTTCAAGGGAGGGGTTGTCCAGCACCTCCACAGCCGCAAAAAAGGCATCCATATCCACATGGATTATGGTCTTTTGCTTCATGGCGAATTGGCCCTGACCCTGTGCCGCCGTTTATCCCCAAAACTCTGTTAAAGGCAGAGGAGCTTCTTGGCTCCCCAGGCTTTAATAATGCGCGATTTTGCCGGAGCTGGCAATGCTCTTGTTTAACCGGACAGCCGCTCAAAAAAATTTCCCTGCAATTTGTTTCGGGCTGTCGCCAGGCCGGACCTGATACGCCAAAAGGCTGCCCGGCCAAGAAATAAGGCCAAAAAAGCCGATTTTTACCGAAAAGCCTCAATACTTTGTGCAGATGGCGACAAGGAAAATGGTAATCATTATTGACAAGCTGCTCCGGCTGCTTACTATTTATTTAAGGCCTGTTAAGAAGGCCTGATGAACACCGAAAAAGGCATACGGCTTTCCCTGCTTGAACCGTATGCCAAAAGCTTCCCCCAACTTACCGGGGCCGCTGGGTTTCCTCCTCCCTCCCAGGGGTCCCGGTTTGTTTGGGGGCTATTGCTTTTTGTTTTAATACTTTGATAAATTTAGAAGATTATTATCGGTAGTAGTTGCTGAAACTGCTATGCTTTGATATCAAAAAAGGAAATCTTCCTATAGCATTATGTAAAACTCATTTATTATAGTTATATCAGCATGATAAGGCCATCTATTGTAGGATTACCTTTTCTCAAAAAATACGCCAGAGGAGAAGGGGCATGCGGGGCAATATAATTTCTTATATAGAGATGTGCAGACAAGAAGGTATAAGTTTGCAAAAAGGAATGAATTTCAAATTAAGAGGCAAGCACTCGGTTCTTCTAATGTCGGTTCGCCCTAATTCTCCCTATGAAGATAAAATAGAGGAAGATGGCACGGTTCTAATATATGAAGGCCATGATGCGCCAAAAACAAAGAAAAGCATTGAACCAAAGCTGCTGGATCAGCCTGAATTTAGCAATAATGGTTTATTAACGGAGAATGGAAAGTTTCATAAAGCAGCACAGCAATTTAAGTTGAGCTTGCAACGCCCTGAAATTGTAAGGGTTTATGAGAAGATTAGGGGTGGTATTTGGTCAGATAATGGTTTCTTTCATCTTGTTGACTCATGGCTCGAAAATGATGGAAAGCGCAATGTGTTTAAATTTAGGCTTGTTGCTCTTGATGATTCTAAAGATATTCTATTGGCAAATAATTCCTGTAATCAACTTGAAGGGCGTAGCCGGATAATTCCAACAAGCGTTAAGCTAGAAGTTTGGGCACGGGATCGAGGGCGCTGTGTAACCTGTGGTGCAACCGATGAGCTTCATTTTGATCATATTGTGCCTTTTTCTAAAGGAGGAACATCTTTGAAACCAGAAAATATTCAACTGTTATGCGCTCGCCATAACCTTGAGAAAAGAGATAAAATACAGTAAATTATAAATTTTTTGCTGCTTGGAGTTTTCGGGTTTTACATGAACTTATCTGAAAGAGGTTTGCATGCAAATTTTAGGCATTTACGGAAGCCCCAGAAAAAAGGGCAACTCGGATGTGTTGCTGGACACCCTGCTTGAAGCTGCGGCGCAGGGGGGAGCTTCCATAGACAAAGCCTATGCCCGGAAGCTAAAAATCCATGGATGCCTTGAGTGCCAAGGCTGCGAAAAAGAGGGCATATGCGTTATCAGAGACGACATGGATAAGGTTTACGGCCAGTTGGGCAAGGCGGATGTGGTTGTAGTCTCAACACCCATTTTCTTTTACAATGTGCCTTCAGAATTAAAGGCCTTGATTGACCGCTCCCAGGCTTGCTGGTCCCGCCGCCTGTTAAAAAAGCAGGGCGCAGCCTTAAAAACCTACGATTCTGGTAGCGGGTATCTTTTGGCTGTTGGTGCCACAAGGGGCAAAAACCTGTTTGAAGGCACGGAGCTTACAGCCCGCTACTTTTTTGATGCCCTGGACAAAAAGTACAAGGGAGGGCTTTTTTTCCGCGAAGTGGAGCATGCAGGCGACATTGCAAAGCACCCCGAAGCCCTTGAAAAGGCCCGCGCTTTGGGGAGCGCGCTTGCCAGGGGCGAAAGCCCCCTTATGGAGAGCACGCTAAAGTGATGAGTGGCTGAAAAGCAGCGGAAAAAGATTTTGACAATTCCTGCAAGCCGACCATAAACCAAAAGCGGCACACCCCGCAAAGAGGGTGTGCCGCTTTTCGTCTCTGCCACCTTGTGCCTGTTGCTATACAGATTCCTTTAAGGCCTTGCCGGGCTTGAACTTTACGGCATTGGTGGCCTTGATCTTGATGGGCTCGCCTGTCTGGGGATTGCGTCCCTTGCGGGCCTTGCGGCGGACCTTGGAGAAGGTTCCAAAGCCAACCAGCGTGAGCTTGCCGTCCTTTTTCTTCAGGGCTGCCTTCACGCTTTCCATAAATGCTTTAAGTGCTGCCGCAGCCTGGGCCTTGGTGATGTTGGAGTCTTTTGCCATTTTCTCAATTACTTCCGGCTTGGTCATGTGGCTACCCCCCTTTCCTGATGCGGTGTGAAGATGGTACTGCGGATGTAAACAGGCAAGGTGCTGCAGAGAATTCCCCGAGATTAAAACTTGTATATATCATGCAAATGCTTATGTCAACATGAAAAGTGAGTATTTTAGCGCCTAAATCACTTGCCATAAGCGAAAAATTTGTGCCGGGGCCTAAAACAATCCTCATCTGACGCTGCCTGCCGGGCATGGAAAGGTTCCAAAATCCCTTCAAACAAGGCCTCCTCACTTTTTATCGCATCAAAAAAAGCCTCCCCACAGGGGCAAAAATCCAGACATGTCTCAAAGCCTTCACCTGCTTTCCTGCCCTTGCGCCAATTCACGCATTTTCATCAAGCGCCAGGGCAATATCGCTTGCAACCTGGAGGATTTCTTCGGCCTTCAGCACAGCTTTGCCATGTATGCCGTCCACCGCTGCGGCAAGGGGTTCAAACAAATGCCAGCAGGCAGCGCCCTGCATGATAGGCTTGGCCTGCTTTGCAAAACCGGCCTTGATAGCTTCAAACAAAAAGCTGATGGCGCAAAAAAGATTGTCCTTTATATATTGAGTGTCCTCAAACCAGATGGCATTTTCCTTAAGGGCCTGGGGCCAGAGGCCTTGCGCTGCTGGTTTTTGAAGCTGGCCGACTTCCTGGACAGGATGGAAATCCGACGAGGGCGGCGGCTCCTGCGGTTCTTTAACAGAGTCAACAGGCAGTCCGGGCCAGTTGTTGCGCGCAAAAAGAGCTTTTATCCGCTCTTTTGCATCCTGCGGGTTTTTTGCCCGTTCAATGCATTGTCTGGCATAGGCAAGGGCAGCGCCCTGGTCATTTAATGTGTTTGTCGCAAATACAATAAGCTCCTCCCAGGCATCCAGGCATTCGGGCGCGTGCATCACCGCTTCCTGAAAAGCCTGCCAAGCCTTGTTTTTATCTCCATAGCGGCTTTCCCACCTTGCCATTGCGCCTTGGGCAAAGGCGTAGTGAGGGGCCAGATCAAGGGCGCGGGCAATGGCCTTGCGTGCATCTGCCGCCCTGTCGGGGTCTTGTAAAAGCAAGTCGCCAAGGTGCGCATAGGCCCAGGGGCCGTCCGGCTCCAGGGCAAAGGCCCTGCGGAAACCTTCCTCTGCCTTGGCAGGGTCTTTAAGCCCGTCTGCAAAAAGAACCCCTGTGTAAAACCATGCAAAGGCCCCGGCATCCGGGCTTTGAACAGCTCTCTGGTAAAAGGAAAGGGCCTTTTCAAGTTTGCCGAGCAACTGGTTCACCCAGCCCAGAGCAGCAAGGGTAAAGGCATCATCAGGCAACAGGGCATGGGCCTTTTGCAAGTCCTTGTGCGCCTCGTCCAGGCGGGAGGTGTCATGCGCCAGCAATACACCCAGGCGGCTCCATGCCCAGGCATTATCAGGATTTTTCTGCACCACCTCTTCCAAAATCAAAATGGCTTGCCCGCGCTTTTCCGGATTGTGCTCCGCTTCTAAAATCTGGCTCAAATCAAACTGGTTGGTTGTGGCAGGGGGTGATGGGTCAGGGGGAGGGGCCTCGGCTTTTTGGGCAGGGGGGGCTTTTGGGGGCGGCTGCGATTCCAACAGGAACTTACAGGCCTCTGCTGCCTGTGCCGCCTTCTGTTGGCCGTCAGGAAGCCTTTGCAGGGCAAGGCTGCACAAATCCCAGACAGCCGGATAGACAGGATTGAGGGAGATGGCTTTTTGGATGGCCTGCTCTGCCTGGGTTTGACGATCCGTGCGCCTGGAGAGAAATTCACCCAACAGGGCGTGGGCAGCCGCAAAACCGGGATTTAAGTCCAGGGCCTTTAAGATCGCCTTTTCAGCAAGGGCCTCCTGGCCGGGCTTGTCGGCCAGAAGCTTGCCAAGCAGGGCAAAGGCGTAAAAATTGTCCGGCTCCAGCGAAAGGGCAATGCGGAAGGCCTGCTCTGCATCCACGGCCCGCCCTGGGGTTTCCAGCATAAGCGCACCAAGGTGCAGCCACACCCAGGAATTGCCCGCATCAAGCTCAATGGATTTCAAAAAGGCGTCTTCCGCTTTTTCAAAATCGCCCCGCCCATAGAGGGATGCCCCCCAAAAGCCCCAGGCAAGCGGGTTTTGCGGCTCAAGGACTGTGGCCTCCTCCAGTTTCTCCTCCAAAAGAGCGCCTTCGCCGGAGAGGGGGGGGCAAAGCGCAAGATAAATGCTGCAAGTCTTTTCTGCCGCAGTTTCAGGGGGCAGCGGCTGGGGCCGGGGAGAAGGCGTAACTGCGCTGAACGCATTCCTGTCAGGCGGCTCTTCACTATCTATGCTTTTGAGGTATCCGCATTCCGGCAGCCTTGCCATTTGAAGGGGTTTTGTGCGAGCCGGGCTTTTTTGCACAGGCATAACAGAAGGCAACGAGGTTTTATCCAGGGCGTACCAGGCCTCCATGAATTCTGCCAGGCCAATAAGGCGGCGGCGGGAATGAGAATCCGGCCCAAAGAAAATTCTGGCAAGATTTGCCCCTCTATGGGTAAGCTCATAGAGCTTTTGTCTCCCGCTTCTGGCCCGTGTTGCAACAAGCCCGCGCTGCACCAGCCGGGCGCAAAGGGCAGAGGCAAAATTCACCGTGTCGCCCGTAATGGCGGCAATATCAGCCGCCGAGGCCGGGTCCCAAAGGTCTGCAAGGGCCAGATAAACCCTGCGCTCGGCAGGTGGAAGGGCCGTTTCATCGCCAGCAAGGGCGGGGGCATGGCTTGCGCAAAGCCCTTTGAGTGCAGAGACCAGGCTTTTTCCGTCAAAGGAGGAGCCTGCTGACAAAAGGGGGCCGGGCAGGTTGCCGGTCAATATGGCAAGAGGCCGCAAAAAACCGCCGGGCATGGGGCTGCCCTGACAGTGTTTCCATAAAATCGGCACTTCATGGGGCGAAAGAGGCCCCAAACAAAACCCTGTAAAATGGCTGGAAAAGGCAAAGTCCGGCTCATCCCTTATGGGCTGACGGGAGGAGCCTGCCAGAACAAGGCCTGGAACTTTTTGAATTGCAAGGAAAAGACGGTTCAATTCCCTGGCCGGGAGATATTGGGTGAAAAGAGGCTCAAAATCATCCATAAAAATAATAATGCGTTTTTGCGGGCCTTCACAAAAGCGGGCAAGCGCATCAGCCATATCTTTTAAATCAGAAGCTTGCTTTTCTGGCTGCGGCTGGCCGGGATTGGAGAGGCCTTCAAGCCGGACAAGACAGAGCCTTAAAAAAGAAGCTGCATCGCGCACCAGGTGCAAAAGGCCGTTCAGGTTAAGCACACGCAAGCCGGGTTTGGCCAAAAGCGCCCCGGCAAGATTATTTAGGACAAGAGTTTTGCCCGACCCCTGGGGCCCGTAAAGAAATACATGGCGTCTTTTGGCCTGGGGATCCATCTCTGTCAGGAGGGACAAAAGGGTCTGGTACTCCTGGATGCGGACCACCAGGGAGCTTTCCGCCACTTCTGGTTCAATCCACTCGGCTTTAAGAAAAAAAGGCCTTTTTTCCATTAGTTCCCCATTATGCCAACATTATTGTTGGTTAAATATCACAAGTCTTCAGGTCCTGGCAAGCACAAACAGCCTGTCAGTCGCCAAAAAAATGGGAAGCAAGTCTCGGCCAGCCCCAGGGAGCAGGGCGCATTCAGGGGGAGAAGGCAGGGTCTAACAGATAAAAACCAAATGAAAACCGGTGGCTAATATGGATATTGAGTTGGGGCCGGGCAGGGCTGGATACAAATCGGCATTTAGCCAACAAATTTGTTGGCTAAAAACAGACTGTCTGAAGCCGAAGGTCGGAGGCTGGAGTGCAGCCGGACTATTACCAACAGAATTGTTGGTAATAGTCCATTGCCATGAGGATTTCTTATAACATAAAATATGTTATGAAAATAATCCGCGCATTTTCGTGAGCATCTGCAAAAATATTTCCCCTTCAAAATAGCAGTTTTGTTATTACCCTAATTTTGAAGGTTTTCTTTGTCGCGCTGTTAGGGTAAAACAGTTGTCAGTAATTTTGGCCGGGAAAGCCCAAAAGCTTCAGGCAGGTTCTTCTTGAGAGGCTTTTCCCTATAACCCCTGCCGCCAAATGGAGGCCACAAATGCCCCCTGCAAAAGCTGCCCCCAAAAGCGATGCCTTTGGAGAGCGCCTAAAGAGCTTGCGCAAAGAAAAAAAACTTTCGCTGGATCAGCTTGCCAATGAAACAGGCCTTTCAACAGCTTTTTTAAAAAAAATCGAGTCCGGCGAGGTCATGCCACCTGTGGGCGCGCTTCTTCAGATCTCCCGCGCTCTGGAGGTGGAGTCCGGCTTTTTTTTGGAGGATAAAAAGACCACAAAAAAGAGCAGGGAAAAGGCCTATTCCCAGCGCACCCAGAACTATGCTTACACAACCCTTTCTCCTGGGGCCAGGCACAAGCATTTGAAGGCCTTTAAAATTATGGTGGACCCCAAATCGGACCACAAGGGTGTGGGCTACCAGCATGAGGGCGAGGAG
>JAGVAW010000040.1 GCA_020060085.1 Desulfobacterales bacterium | reverse complement strand
TCGTCCTTGTCCGGCTTGTGCGCCTTGCATCCGCACCACCTGGAACCGCCCCATGCGTTTGTGGTTGAAGGCAAAAACACTCCCGGCCCGTCATCCCCGCGAAAGCGGGGAACCAGAATAAAACGGTTTTTTTGTGTCTTGTGGTTGAGCTGTTTTTGGTCTTTTGCCGTGCTTAAAATACAGGGAAGAAGGAAAAAGGCTCCGTAGGTTGGGCTAGAAAATCCGGCAATTTTAGGATGTTGGAAGGCAATACACTTTTTCCGGATTTTTGTAGCCCAACAACAAGTCGTTTTCATCTTTCTCTTTGACGCCCTTGCCGTCTGGTGTCTGGTTTTGTTGGGCTATGTAAATCCGGGACAAGACCAAGGGCCTTTCGGAAATGTAACAGGCCGGATTTAAATAGCCCAACCGGATTTTACGCCCCTTTCCATCTTCAAGCACCAGCGTGTGGGGCGGTTCCAGGGAGCCGTGGGCAAGGTTGTTTTTTTTTCTTTTAATCCACCTGCGTACAGGGCCGCCCCAAAGTGATTAGAATGATTGTTTCCCCTTCATCCTGGCAACAAACCCAACTCAACACCTGCGGCCCTGCCTGCATGATGACCGCTCTTCACGAGCTTGGCTTCTGCGAACTGAACCGGGCCACGGAGCTTAAAATTTTCAACAAGGTCAGCCATGCACGCATCATGGGCAGCACCCCTTCCAAGATGGCAAGGTTTGCCCTGCCCTTTGTGCCAAACACCCGCCTGCTGCAGGAAAGGCCCTGGCAAAGACCCAAGGAGCGCGGGCTTAAAGCCTTTCACCGCATCATACACAACTACCTTTTTTTGGTTTACAGGCTGGGTGCGCTCAACCACAAAAGCCAAGGCCTGGGCTTTGGCTTCTACAAAAATCAGGATGAAGTCATCAGCCTTATCGGGCCTTGCACAAAGGCAATATGCCTTGTTGTGGATGATGAGCAGATTCTGCACTTTGTGCTGCTGCGCCTTGTGGATAAAAAGCTTGTGGTCATGGATCCGGCCACTGGGGAAAACACGGCTTATGACAAATCCTCCCTTCTGGCCTTCTTAAAAAAATCCGCTGCCGGTTACTGGATTGTGATGGAGCCGGAAAAGGACATATGCAAAAGGGCAGGGCAAAAGGCGTGAAAGAGCTTGATCTTCTCATGGAAAAGGCTGTTGCGGACGGGGTTTTCCCTGGGGCCGTGCTGCTTGCAGATATTCCCGGCCAGCCCCTTTTCTGCGAGGCATTTGGCTTGGCCCGGCTTGCGCCCGCCCTGCCCATGACAAGGGACACGATTTTTGACCTGGCCTCCCTCACCAAGCCCCTGGCCCTGGCAACAAGCTTCATGGCCCTGACGGATTTGGGCAGATTAAGCCTTTCTGCCACATTGGGCGAGGTGCATAAAGATTTTGCTGCTTCGGACAAAAAGGATTTGGAACTTGCCCGGCTGCTTGGCCATTGCGCGGGCTTTCCGGCATGGCAGCCCTATTACAAAGGCCTGTTGTCCGTCCCTTTAAGCCAGCGCAAACAGGCACTTGCCAGTCTAATCGCAAAAGAGGCCCTTGTTTATGAGCCGGGGCAGCAAACCCTTTACAGCGATATTGACTACATGGCTTTAGGCCTGGTTTGCGAGCAGGCGGGCGGCAAAACTCTGGATGCCCTTGCGCGGGATCTGGTTTATCGGCCCCTTGGCCTTGAAAACGAGCTTTTTTTTGTAAATGCGGGGGATTGCAATGCGCCCAGGCTGCCGGAAGGGCGCATTTTTGCAGCAACTGCCCCATGCCAACAGGCAGGAAAAATGGCAGAAGGCCTTGTAAATGACGACAACGCCAGGGCTTTGGGGGGGGTGGCAGGTCATGCAGGGCTTTTTGGCTCTGCAAAGGGGGTTTGGCTTCTGTTAAGGGAGCTTCTTGCCTTTTTCCAAGGCAGGGCAGGCAAAAGCGTCATAAAGCCGTCAACAGTCAAAACATTTTTAAGCTCCAGGCCGGGGCCGGGCACCTTTGTGCTTGGCTTTGACACCCCCAGCCGCCCGGATTCTTCCTCCGGCAGCTTCTTTTCCGATGTCAGCGTGGGCCACCTTGGCTTTACAGGCACTTCCTTCTGGATGGATCTTCAAAAAGGCTCCATTGTGATTCTGCTTTCAAACCGCATTCACACCAACCCCAGTAACGAGGCCATAAAGACCTTCCGCCCCCTTATCCACAATGCGGCAATGCAGGCCTTTGGCAAGCACGCAGGTTAATGCCGATTTGCCTTTCGGCCTCTCTCCGCCTGGGGCGTGGATTCCAGGCTGATTTGCCATTGACAGCCTGGGGCGGATTCCAAAGCCGCTGCCCCAGACCGACTTTGTGCAAGAATAGGTCTTGCTGTAAGGAAAAAAATATTCTAAAAGCTCTCCTTATAAATAATAAGCATTATTTTCTGCTTCAAGCCCTACTTCTGGGCAGCCATGTAAAATATCCACAAAGAGATTGCAGGCAAAAAAACCTGGTTTTTGCGTAACAGTTGCCAATTTGCGGAAAACCTTTTGAAATTGTCATAAGATGTGTTATATCATAAATCCTAGTTAGATGGAGAAGGCCCACCTTGCTGCAAGAGACGCTTTTGGACAGGCCCTTGGCCGCAAAGCCAGTAGCAAAACCTGCTGCAAAAGGGTACAGCCTGTTTGGGGATTAAAGGCTGTGCATCTTTTTAGGCTCAATGTCTTTGTGCCGGTTCCAGGTCTTCTGCGCAATGCTTTTAAAGGTTGGGGCTTCCTCCGGAAGGGGCGCAGGGGCGCAAAAAAGCATTTGCTTTGCGCCTTGTTCAATATATGATAAATAACCCTGTTAACCCTATCCGGCTGCTGCGGGCGCTATGACCGGCAGGGCGAAAAGGGTCAGGGCAGTCAGCTTTAAGGCAAAACAGGTTATAAGGGAATTTGCAAAAGGCTTTTTTAGTCCGTGCAAAACAAAAACCCAAGCAAACGAAGGATAATTTTTGATGGAATACGGGTTCGGACAAAAGGAACTGGACAGGGTTGAAAACATTCTGCAGGATGACCTTATTGCCATAGGCGTATCCTGCAGCTTGTTGATCGACATGGCGGGCAATGTGATTGCCAGGTGCGATAACGGGAGCTGCCCCCACGATCTGTATTCCCTTGCGGCGCTGGCTGCCGGAAACTTCGGTGCGGTAAACGCCATGGCCCAGATGGTGGGGGAGAACAACTTCTCCCTGCTTTTCCACAAGGGCCAGAATGAATCCATCCATTTCCACAAAATCGAGGACGATTTTTTGCTGATTACCATTTTCGGCAATGATGTGTCTTTGGGTTTTTTGCGCCTGCGCGTGGAGGAGGTGGCTAAAAAGATCAAGGAATCCCTGCTGTACAAAACCATGATGCTCCAGAACCTGTTCGATTCCAATGGGGACGGCTCATAAGGAAGCCGTCGGGCGTTTGCTGCCTAATAACAGGCAAGCCGCCCCATACATGAGAAGCCCATGCTTTGGTTTGTTAGCGGGACATTTTGTTGAGAGAGGGATTTACCTTGGCTTTTATCAATCTCAAAAAAAAGGAAGTTCAGGTCAAAATCGTGTACTACGGCCCCGGGCGGGGCGGCAAGACCACGAATCTGGAATTTATCTTCAAGAAGTTTCGGGAGCGAATCCAGTCGGAAATGGTCAGCATAAAAACCCACGGTGACCGGACGCTGTATTTTGACTTTTTCCCTTTTGACATAGGCCAGATCAAAGGCTACGACATCAAGGTGAATCTTTACACCGTGCCCGGACAGGTAAAATACAACGCCACACGCCGACTGGTGCTTCAGGGCGTTGACGGCGTGGTGTTCGTGGCGGATTCCATGGCCTTGAGGCGCGAGCACAACTTTTTGTCATTGAAAAACCTCCAGGAAAACCTTGCTGCATACAACAAAAGCATATTCAAAATTCCCCTGGTTCTTCAGTACAATAAAAGAGACCTTGCCAAGCAGGGGGTTTCTTTGTTGACCATGGAGCGCATGGAAAAGGATCTGAACAGCCGTTTGAAGGTCCCAAGCTTTGGAGCCAGCGCGGTGACGGGTGAAAATGTGGTGGAAACCTTGAAAAAGATAATTTCACTCACCGTGGCTTCCCTGCACAAGGAACTCAAATAGGAGGAAACGGCCATTGATTGAGGACAAGGACAAAAAGCAGGTCTTGGATGAGGTTGGCGACCGTTTGGACGACTTCTTCTCTGACGATGACTGGGGCGAAGGGGAGATAAGCTCCGCTGCCAAGCCAGCGCCTGCCAAGCCCGCAAAGCCTGCTGCGGCTCCGGCGGCTCCAAAGGAGGATATGTCCGAAAAGCTTGGCCTTAAGGACCTTAAAGTGCTTGTCCTTTCTCTGGAGTGGGAGATCACAGATTCCGTGATGGACAGCCTTGTAAAGGAGGTCGGCAAGCTCAAACCAAAAGGGGACAAGGACCCTGTCATTAAGACCTACCTCTCCCTGATGGAGCTTTTGGGCAAGTATATACGAGTCAAAAAAGGCGGGGCGCATCCGGAATCCTTCACTCTTATGGGCAGCGTTTACGAGAGCATGGAAACCGTGCTCGCCAATCCGGGAATGCCGGAAAATCAGCGCAAAAAGGCTGTTCTTGAGCAGGTGCAGAAATTCAACCGCATCAAAAAGTCCATTTCCACGCCCAAGGTGCCTGAACCAGATGATGATGCCCCTGTGGTGGAGGCCCAGCCATTAGAGCCTGTTGCTGCAAGGCCCAAAGTTGTGGAGGCGGCCCCTGTTGTGGCCGCAGCGCCTGCCCCTGCCGCTCCTGCCGCGGAAGTGGGCGAGATCATGGCCCGCATGGATGCCCTTAAAAAATTCGTGCAAAATGAGATCCGCGCCATAAAGGAGCAGATTTCCGAAGTCAACGACAATTTGAGCCAGGCCCTTACGGATATTTCAATGGCGGTGGCCTCTGTCCGGCAGGCGGTTTCCGCCATTGGCGCGGCTCCTGCTGCCCCGGCTCCTGCTGCCCCGGCCCAGCCGGAAAGCTACGAGAAAACCGGCGTAGCGCCCGATGACGGGCTGGTGGATTTTTCTGATGATCTGGGGCCAGGCCCTGATGAGGCCCCGGCCCTTGCTGCTGCTGCGGATGACGGCCTTGACGATCTGGGCGGACTTGAGCCTGATGCAGCAACGCCTCTGCCAGGGCGGGAGGAGCTTGCCCTGGAGGATGATCTGGCTGGCGAGCTTGGAATGAGCCTGGAGGAGGAAGGGGCCTCTGATGTTGAGATAGATTTGCCGGACTTGGGTATTGATTCCAAAAAAGACTGAACAGCAAAAATCTGTTTGAGAAAACTTGTGGTCAAACGGGCTATGCGGGGGGGAAGGCGTTAAGGTAAATGCTTGTATTTTGTGAGGAGTGTGGTGCAAGAAACGATATTTCAGAGCGCGTTTTCAATGATGAAAAAAATCCGGCCCGTTGCGATTCATGCCACGACATCTTAAATAAGGCCATTGCCAGAAAATTGCGAATGGCCCAGCAGTCCGCCCTTGCTGCAAACAAGGCAAAGGCAAAGGAGCAGCAGGCCCAGGCAGCCCAGGCAGTTCAGGCAGCCCAGGCAGCGCAGGAGGTTGAAGCGGTTGTCAATGAAAAGGGCATAATTGAACCAATTGCCTGTGAGCGCATGGAAACAGCAGTCATAGAGATAATAGACCCAAAAGACCTTGACCGGAATGTGACCCTGGGCGAGTTTTGAAGCGGCAAAACCGCTGGTTTGTCTTTGGCTTGCTGGCCGGAAACCCTCTTGTGATGAAAAAGCCTTTTTTGTTAAGCAAAAGGCTTGCCGGTGGGCGGAAATTTTTCTCCAAATCGCCCCCAAAAACCATTCTGTCTGCCCTGCCCGCCCCGTCAATCCGGGCGGGTTTTTTATTCACCCGCCAAATTCAGGATAAGAGCCATGACCATTGAAGGACCTCTTTCAGGCATCCGCGTGCTGGACTGCACCCAGGCCCATGCCGGGCCTTTTGGGACTCTTCTTCTTGGAGATCTGGGAGCAGAGATAATCAAAATAGAGCCACCCACCGGCGATATGCTCCGCCTGGGCCAGAAAGAAGTCTCGCCCCTTTTGTATTACATTGTGGGCTTGAGCCGGAACAAGAAGAGCCTTGTGCTGGATCTTTCCGGCCCCAAAGGAAAACAGGCCTTTTATGATCTGGTCAAAATCTCCGATGTGGTCATCTCCAACAACAGGCCCGATGTGCCACTTCGCCAGGGTACAGACTACGAAACCCTGGAGAAAATCAACCCCGGCATAATAAGGGTCAACATTTCCGGCTACGGCGAAACAGGCCCTTACAGCAACTTCCCATCCTACGACATAATCGCCTGCGGCCACAGCGGCATTTTAAGCATTTCCGGCGAGCCGGGCCGCCCGCCCGTAACCCCTGGCGGCATTGCCCTTGCCGATATGCTCGGCGGCTTCATGGCAGCCTTCCAGACCCTTGCAGCCCTTGTGGGCCGGGGCAGGGACGGCAGGGGCGCAAAGCTTTCGCCCAACCTTCTGGACAGCCTCCTGCTCTTTCAGCAGGTCATGTTCCAAAGCTACTTTGTTTCCGGCAACCCCCCAGGCCCCCAGGGCAACCGGCACCTGGTGGCCACGCCTTACGGCGTTTACCAGACTGCTGACGGCTACATAACCATAGGCCCAACAGATGCAGACAAGGTGGCCTCCCTGGTGGGGCTTGGCTGGATGGCCTCTGACGAGCGCTTCAACAGCGCCATGAACAGGATGTTGAACCGCAGCGAGTTTGAAAAACACCTGGAAGAGGCCCTGCTCAAAAAAACAAGTGCCCAGTGGCTGAAAATCCTGCGGGATGAAAATGACATTGCCTGCGGCCCCATACTTAACTACGAGCAGGTGATAAACGACCCCCAGGTGCAGGAAAACGCCATGATTACCCAAATGGAGGCAGGCGGCCAGACAGTGAAAACCATCGGCTCTGTGTTCAAAATGCCCGGCAAAATAACGGGCGAGCCGGAACCGCCCCCGGACCTGGGCCAGCATACCCGTCAGATTCTGGAAAGCCTGTTGAATTACGATGATGCCGCCATAAATGAGGTGCTGGCGGAAAATGAGGCGGCGGTGCCAAGGCTTAAGGGCCGCCTGAAAAAACTGTAACAGGGCGGCCCCAGGAAAACGATAGCTGTGTTGCACTTCGCTTTGAAGCTAAAGTCATGTACCAACTGTACACTCCCTCGCTTCAAAGCTTGTGCGCCTTGCTCTCGTTTCCCTGGGGCCGCCCTGTACTCTTGTGGTTGAGAAGAAAAAACCTTTCTCTGGACCCGCCCTGTGCGTTTGTGGAAGAAGGATAAAAGAGAAAAATCTGCAGGCTGGGTGAATCTTGCTTTAACGCGCAAGGTTCAATCAATGGTCTGCTTGGTATTATTCTTCCAGGCCTGACCAGTAAACCTTGTTGGAGGAGTTTATCTTTTCAAGGATTTTATGGGTGAGTATGTCTTTTGTGGCCTGGCAGCGCTTGGGGTTTGGGGCCTGGTCTTCTTGTCGGGAGGCAAATTGAAAGGCGAGCCTGGGGCAGTCTCCGGCGCAGTGCCAGCGGGCAAAGCATTGGCTGCAAGCTTTTTCCTGGTGCTGCTTTACGGCAAGGGCAATGCCTTTTCTGCGCTTTTCATCAAGCAAAAGGCCTTTTGATGAGGCTGCGCCGATTTTCCAGAAAGGTGCGTCAGCAATGCGGGGGTCGAAAATCTCTGCACAGGCGGAAATCTGCCCGCCGGGCATGACGCAGAAATTTTTTGCCCCTGCCCCGCAGTAGTTGGAGACAAGTTTTTCCAGCCTGGCCGGGGAATAGACAAGGTTTGCTCCATAGGCCCCTGCTGCGGCGGATGCCTCCACAAAGGTGGCGGCAAAGTCTGCCGGATGGGTCTCCATTCCTGTTTGCGCGCCCTTGCCCAGGGCAAAAACCGGCTCAACCATAATGTTTTTTGCAAGGCCCTTTGCTGCAACAAAGGCAGCACTTTGAGCCAGAGAAGGCAGGGAAAGCCGGGTGGCTGTCATGCGCACGCCAAAGGGCATTCCAAAGTCTGCCAGCCGGGCAAGGGTTTCAAGCACATGGGCAAAAGTTGGCCGCCCGTTTTTAAAGGGCCTTTGCCGGTTCTGAATTTCTTCAAGGCCGTCAAAGGAGACAGACAGGCTTTCAAAATTTTCTGCCAGAAAGCGGCATTGGGAAGGGCCGAATATGCCGTTTGTGGCCATGAAAAGCCGGGGGGACAAATTAGTGCGGGCAGCGGTTTTTTGTGCATGACGGGTTGCAGCCTTAATCAGGAGCCAGTTTAAGGTGGGTTCACCTCCTCCGTGAAAGCTCACGGAAAAAAAGCCTTTTTTGGCGGCCTTTGCGTTTTTTGCGGCAAAATCAATGGCAGCAAAGGCAAGGGGCAAATCCATGTCCTGGCCTTTTTGCCTGGGGGCTGCATAGCAGTAGGTGCAATTTAAGTTGCAGCGCATTGTGGCAAACAGGGTGGCGTGATAGGGCAGGGCAGGCTCTGCCGGGTTTTTGGGGGTAGCGTCCTTATCCGGTGCCAGAACGCCCATGCGCTCCAAAAGCTCTGCCAGGGCGGATTCATCTTGCGTTTTTGCTTCAAAGGGGGCTGCCTGCCAGCGCCTTATGAGCATGGCCAGCGCCTTGTTGCCCAAAAAGGCCCCTTTGCGCAGGGGAAAGTACAAAATCCGGCCTTCATCAAGAGGTATGACAAAGACCGGGGTTGAAATGCGGGGAAAAGGCATTGGTTAAACAAACCGCCTTTGGTGTGAGGGCGCTTTTAATAACAGACAGGAACGCAACTGCAAGTCTCTGTGGTGACATCGCATTCATCAACTTCGTCAGCCTTTTTGTAAACCTTGTCCCTGGCAGGGCCGCTGGTTCTTGGGCTTTTAGGGGTGCCTGCAGGCCCTTCCCCTTCCCTTTCCTTCTGCCATTGGTCCAGGGCCTCTCTGGCCTTCTGGGCCTCCTCCCTGGCGCGGCTCTCCGAGCGGCGGGCTATTTCCGCTGCATAGCGGGCGACCACCTCATTCACCTCCACCTGAACGGAGTGGCGGAAGCTTCGCTCAAGGTCCACCTTGTTAAGGGCTATTGCCATTGTGCCAAAGCCCAGCCGGTAGTGCAGCAGGTCGTTGCTTACCCAGGACTCCCGGCATTCAATAACCCCGCCGCTTTTAAGATAAACCACCCGCAGGCTGACAGGAAGATCCTCACTTGGGGCAAGGGTGAAATCCGTGAAGAAAAAGGCGGGCGAGCCTATGGAAAGTTCTGCCAGGGCGTTTTGCAGCACCAGGGGATTTGCCCCCCTTGGCTCCACCACGCCAAGGCAGGATTCTGCCCCCCTGACTGTTCTTTTGATGCAGATTCTGTTCTGGTCGGGCATGATGTCTGTGATGGCCCCAGCCGTGGCCACTGGGTATTTTTCGCTATAGCCTTTTTTGGGCCGCACAAAAACAACCGGATCATCCACCTGGATTTCCCGGCTGAACTGGCGCATCTCCCGGTCGTGTCTGTCCTTTACCGGGATTATTTTCATGCAAACCCGCTCGCCTGTGCCTGTTGCCTCCATGCAGGCCACGCTGCTGCCGTAATCTGCCAGAATAAGCTTGCCGGTAAGAACCTCCCAGTTCTGCCCCACCTGGGCAAAGGCCTTGCCAGCAGGCCCCAGGCCTGCAAGGGCGAGAGCTGCGGCCTGGGCGCAAAGGGAGAGCTTTAAAAAGCCCCGGCGCTCCATGGATACCTTTTCAAAGCGCGAGCCGAATTTTGCAATGGAGTAGATTTCAACCCTGTCATTGCCTGCCGAATCCTGGGTGCGGATTTCAAAGCGCGGGGCAAAGGGCTTTTTGGAGGCTGCTTGCTTTGGCTGGCCGTTTTTTGAGGGCGGATTGTTAAGGCGGCTTTCGGGCTTTTTTTTGTGCTCTTTCATTTGCAAGGCTCCAAAGGTCTTTTTTTATCAGTTTATATGAAGGCCCCGGATTCTGAAAAGCTCCTGAAAAACAAACAGGGATTTTTTAAGGGAATCGTATTGTATGCGGGATTGGGCATCATGGGTCCAGGTAACCGGAAACTGGCTTACGGAAAAGCCAAGCCTTTTTGCAAGCCAAAGGATTTCCGCATCAAAGATAACGCTGTTTAGCTTCTGCTGCGAAAAAAGGGCCTGGGCTGCCTTTTTGGTGAACATTTTAAACCCGCACTGGGTGTCCGGGTAATTAAACCCCAGGTAAAGGTTCTGGATTAAGGTGTAAAGGCGGGCGGAAAACCGGCGGGGCAGGCTTTGGGTTGCGTTGACACTGGCCCCGGCAATTGCCCGTGAGCCTATGGCAATGTCAAAGCCTTTGTTTATGCCTTCAAGAGCCTTGTCAATTTCCTCTATGGGCACAGCATAATCTGCGTCCATGAATAAAATCCTCTCGCCGGAGGCCCTTACCATTCCGTAGCGCACTGCATGGCCCTTGCCCATGTTGGGGAAGTATTCCAGAGTGCGCACCGGGGTTTTGCGGTTCTTCCCGCAGGTGCGGGCTGCTTCCAGGGTCTTGTCCTTTGAGCCGTCACTCACCACCACTATTTCAGAGGAGTAGCCGGCCTTATCCAGAAACTCCAGCGTGGGCGCAAGCGCCCTCACAATTCTGTCCTCCTCATTATAAGCAGGAATCACTATCGAAAGAAAGGGTTTTGAGGTCATGGGCCGGTTTCCGTTTTTTCGCCTGGAGCCTGGTCTTCATCCAGGGCAAATTGCAGGGCATGGAGCTTGGCGTATTCTCCGCAGCTTTGCATGAGGCAGTCATGGGTTCCCTGCTCTACAATGCTGCCCTTGCTGATGACAAGAATGCGGTCTGCATGGCGCACCGTGGAAAGGCGGTGGGCGATTACAAAGCAGGTGCGGCCTGCCATGAGGTTTTCCAAGGCCTTCTGCACAAGGCGCTCTGCCTGGGTGTCCAGGCTGGATGTGGCCTCATCTAAAATGAGTATGGGCGCATCCTTTAAAAGCGCGCGGGCAATGCAAAGCCTTTGCTTTTCGCCGCCGGAAATTCTGCCTCCAAGCTCGCCGATTATTGAATTATAGCCTTTTTCGCAGCTTGTTACAAAGTCGTGGGCATAAGCTGCCTTGGCGGCTCCAACAACCTCTTGGTCTGTGGCATCTGGCTTGCCGTAGGCAATGTTGGCCTTCACCGTGTCGTTGAAGAGGATAGGCTCCTGGGTGACAATGGCAATCTGCGAGCGCAGGTTTTCAATGGAAAGCTCCCTGATATCAATTCCGTCAATTTTGAGTGCGCCGCCCGTAACATCAAAAAAACGGGGCACAAGGTTTACAAGGGAGGTCTTGCCGCCGCCGCTCATGCCCACAAGGGCTATTACCTGGCCAGGGTCAACCGTGAAGCTTATGTCCTTTAAAACAGGGGTGTCATTGTCATAGGCAAAGCTCACGCGGTCAAACTCCACGGTATGGGGTTTGCGCTCCAGGGTTTTGGGGCTGGCTGCCTCCTTTATGGGGTTTTCGCGCTCAACAAGGTCAAAGATGCGGTCTGTGGCGGCCATGCCCTCTTGCAGGGAGTTGTTGAGATAGGTGAGCTTCTTGACCGGGTCGTAAAGCATTAAAACAGCCGCCAGAAAGCTCATAAGCTCGCCAGGGGTTTTTGTGCCTTCAATCACCGCACTGCCGCCGTACCAG
>JAGVAW010000032.1 GCA_020060085.1 Desulfobacterales bacterium | reverse complement strand
TGGATGAATATTAACCCGTTTCCTGCAATTTTCGTTAACACAAACTGATAATAAAATCAAGTAAATTTAATGGGTAATACCTTTTTCAGGGGCGACTAAAAAAGCTTTGGTTTTGCAATTTGTTCCCCTTTTTTGATTTTAACCCAGGGCCTTGGGCCGGGCCTTCAAAAATCCGGCCAGGGCCTTTTCCACTTCAAGGCGCACAGCCTGCCGGTCTTTTGCTGCGTCAATCATGCAAAAGCGTCCCGGCTCGCCCTTTGCCAGATTCAGATAGCCCTGCCGCACTTTTTCATGAAAAATCAGGGCCTCCTTTTCAAAGCGGCCCTCCGGGTCATGGCCCTGCACGCGGTTTAAGGCCCTTTCCAGGCCGACTTCTGCGGGCAGGTCAAAAAGCAGGGTCATATCCGGCCTTACAAAGCCAAACCATTGTTTGTGAAGATTTTTCACCTTTTCTGCACCCAAACCCCGCGCCATGCCCTGATAAACCACCGTGGCATCATAAAAGCGGTCGCACACAACAGCCAGGCCCTTTTCCAGGGCCGGAAGTATAAGCCGTGCAATGTGCTGTGCCCGGTCAGCCTCATAGAGAAAAAGCTCGGCCATTGCATCCAGATGGCCGTTGTCCGGGCTTAAAACCATTGCCCGGATTTGCGCGCCAAGCTGGGTGCCCCCCGGCTCGCGAGTTACAAGGGCCTTGTAGCCACAGCTCTCCAAAAAGGCTGCCGCAAAGCCCGCCTGGGTTGTTTTGCCGGAGCCTTCGCCCCCCTCAAGGGTAACAAAAAGGCCCTTTCTGCTGCTGGCTGTTGTCATGGGCGCTTACTCGTCCGTGTTTTTTTCCAGGGCCTCTCCCCTGTAGAAATGCCGCTCAAGCAGGCGGTGATAGGCCGTGAAATCCCCCTGGGCATTGTCCTTTTCCATGTAGCCCCTCACAGCCGTGAACTTGGCATCCAGATCATCTATGATGTTTAGCACAACAGCTTCAAGGGTTTTGGGCGGTTCCGGGCTGCCAAACTCCCGCGAGCCGTGGTGGCTCACAACCATGTGCTTGAGCATAAGTGCCGTGTGGGGGCCAAAATCGGGAATATCCCTAATCTTGTCGTCTATCTGCTCAATTCCTATAACAATATGGCTTAAAAGCCTTCCCACAACCGAATATTCGATGGCCCCTTCAAGGGTAAGCTCGTCAATCTTTCCTATATCGTGAAGAATGGCCCCGGCAACAAGGAGGTCCCTGTTGAGCCCCTGGTAGTGGGATGCCATTATCTCTGCAAGGCGGGCAACAGAAAGGGTATGCTCCAGAAGCCCGCCCACAAAGGCGTGATGCATGTGCTTGGCAGCCGGGGCCCTGCAAAATCGCTCCACAAAAGCCTCGTCAGCAAAAAAGGCGTTTAAAAGCCTTGCAAGATCAGGGTTTGCAACAGAGGCCGCAATCTTCTTCAGGCGGGCAAACATCTGCTGGCAATCCTTTGCGCTGGCAGGCAGAAAGTCCTCAAGATTAACCGAAGTCTTGTCCACCCTGGCAATGTCTGTGACAGTCAGTTGAACCTCCCCCCGAAAAGAGGCTGTCCTGCCCTTGATTGCCACAAAGTCGCCGGAGGCAAATGCAGCGTTGATTCGCTCAACATCATCCCAGACAACAGCCCGGATTCTGCCTGTGCTGTCGGCAAGGGACAGGGTAAGATAAGGTGCGCCGTCTTTTTTTGTGGCAAGCTGCTTTTCCGCAGCCACAAAAAGGCTTTCCACCTCCTGGCCTGGGGCCAGATCTTTTACAAAAACTTTTTTTTCCATGGAGCCTTCCTTGAGCAAAGCGGTTGAAGGGCTGTCCTTGCTGCAATGGGCCGGGGCCTGTCCGGGTCAGAGATCCCAGTCCTTCATCCTGGCAAGCATACTGTACTCGGTCATGTCGCAACGCACGGGGGTAACGGTTATGTATCCTGCGGCCAGGGCCACCCCGTCCTCATCATCGCTCTCACCGTAAAACTGGGTCTGGCTCCCCTGCCAGTAATAAACAAGGTTGCGCGGGTCCGTGCGGCGGTAAAAGGCCTCCTCCAGCCTGGCAAGCCCCTGGCGGCAGACCTTGACGCCTCTGATATCTTCAGGGGGCCTTGCAGGCACATTCACATTCAAAAAGGTGTTTTTGGGAAGTTCAAGGCTGTCAAGACGCCCAATGAGCTGACTCATGAAGCGGGCCGCAGTAAGAAAAAGGGTTGCATCCGGGTCTGAAACAGAAATGGCCACAGCCTTGTAGCCCAGAATTGCCGCCTCCCTGGCTGCGGAAACGGTTCCAGAATAATTGAGGTTGACCCCCACATTGGGGCCTGGGTTTATGCCCGAAACAACCAGGTCAGGCTTGGGGTCCACAAGCTCCAGAAGCCCCAGCTTCACACAGTCGGCAGGTGTACCCGTAACTGCAAAGGCCTGGGTTTTGCCGTGATCCACGCTAAAAACCCTCAAGGGCACATGAAGGGTTATGCCGTGCCCCACGGCGCTGCGCTCCCTGTCCGGGGCCACCACCACTACATCGTGGGCCTGGGCAAGCTCCTCCCGCAGGGTGCAGATGCCCGGATGATGGATGCCGTCATCGTTTGTCACAAGAATTTTCATAATCTTAAAGTATAATGCCAAAATGGCAGGAAAAGCAAAAGGGCAGTTTTTCCCTTTAGGCGTTTACACGAAAAAGCAATCCGGTCAACAGTAAAAGGCAGCCGGGCTTTTTTTGATACAACCCGTAAAGGCTCATTGACACAAAGGCCCTTGTGCGATTTAATGAAAGAGCACTCTAACCCGCACCCTTTTTTCAGGAGGCCCCTATGAAACCGGACAACGGCGCCAGGCTCGATCTGATTCTGGACTCTCTGGCCGGAATTCCCCTTTTTGACGAACTTTCAGATGACGAGCTCAAAATTCTGGGCAAGCACATGCATTTTCTGGAGGCAGGCGAGGGGGAGATGATTTTTGAGGAGGGAGAAAAGGGCAATTATGTGTGCTTTGTGGCAGACGGAGAGCTTGCGGTCATCAAGGATGCCAAGAGCGGTGAGCGGGCTATCATAACAAAGCTCAACCGCGGCGATTCCGTGGGCGAAATGGCGGTCATCGACCACTTCCCGCGATCCGCCACAGTAATAGCCACCGCAGATTCCAACCTTGTAACCCTGTCAAGCGATGACTTCAAAAAGCTGCTGGATAACCACCCCCAGGTGGGCATAAGCATCCTAAAGGGCATAGCCAGAGTGCTTTCCATCAATCTTCGCAAGACTTCCAGCCAGTTGGCGGACTACATGCTGCCCATCATGTGATGTCGCAGCATATTTTGCCTTACTGCAGGCAAAATACTGTGTTTTTCCCTTGACAGCATTAAGAACTCGTTTATAATGGCAGCGTATCACAGCATTTAATGCTGTTTTACACGCATAGCTCTGTTTGCCCGGCTTAAGCCCTCCTGGCCCCAACCCAAAAAAGGTCTGCCGGAGGGTGGTTAATCCATTCAATTGCCTTCCGACTTGGTCCGGTTCTTCATACCTCCTTTTCCGGGCCAAGGTTGCACCTGGAGGCGGGGTACGCGACAACCCCGCCTCCTTTCCTGTTATATCCCTTGCGCTTTAAGGCCGGGCCATGATTTAATGGTGTTATGCTGTTAAGGCTTTAGCGAATTGCCATTTGAAAAGCTGCCGCAGAATTAGGGGGCAGGCCATGAATCCGCTCATAGACCAAAGCCAGGTGGAATGCATCCGGCTAACGGGCAACACAAGCCCGGATTTGCCGGATCGCAGGGCGGTGTTTGAAAAATGGGGGCTTCCTGTGGACCGGCAGGCGGAAAATGTTGTCATCACAGGCTGCCAGATTCCCGCAGGGCTGCCCCATGTGCTTGATGCCCTTTCCCGCGTGTTTGAAAACCAGGGTCTTTCCCACACATTTTTAAGCCGCGAATACTGCTGCGGCAACAATCTTTACCGGCCTGCCATAAAGGCTGGGGACCAAGCCGCCCTAAACGAGTGCCGCAGTCTTTCTTTTGAGTTTGTATCCCAAAACATAAAGGCTGCCAAAGAGCTTGGCGCAAGGCGCATCATAATTTTCTGCTCTCCATGTTATCCCATTTACAGGCAGGCGGCCCCGGATGAAGATATTGTTTTTTACCCCCGCGCCCTTGCCCAGAGCCTTGAAACAATTAAAAGCCCAGGCGAGATTGATTACTACGCAGGCTGCTACAGGCTGCATAAAAAGTTTGCGCCAATCCCCATGGATCTTGCCCCGGTAAAGGAAGTGTTTGCCAAATTTGCAGGCCTTTCCATAAACAGCATAGGTGCGCCGGAATGCTGCTACAAGCCTGGCGGCGCAAAACACATGATGGACAGCATAAAAACCTCCACAGCGGTTTTTGTTTGCACGGGCTGCTACATACAGGCCCTTATGAACCGGCCCCAAGACAAAGAGATTGCCATTGTAATGCTTCCCGAATTTGTGGAGCAGCGCTTGTTGAGCTGCGATGAAAAGGAGAACGGGCCATGAGTGCAGATTCAGCCCCGGAAAAGGCCCTTGCTGTCATAGCCTCCCAGAATTCATGCGTTCTTGCCACAATCGGGCCGGAAGGCCCTTATACCTCACTTATGGCCTATGCCCAATTTGATGGGGGCAGACGCCTTATTCTGGTCATGGAAAAGGATTCCACAAAGCACCGCAACCTTAAGCAGGACCCCAGGGTGAGCATTCTTGTGGATACCCGTGCCAGCGGCGCGGACAGGGACCTGATTGTGGCCCTCACCCTTGCGGGAGAGGCTTGCCTTGATGCAGACCAAGAGGTTCTTGCGGAAATATTTGAAAAAAGCCATCCGGGATTTCCCCTTTCTGGCAGGCCAAACAGCGTGTTCGTACCAATAACCATAAGCTCCATTCTTATGCTAAACGGCCCTGAAAAAGCACAATTTTTCCCCTTGGTACAGCCTTAAATACCTGCTATGCCTGCTGCCCGCCCCCAACCCAAAAAAAACTGCCGCAAAAAAGTTTTGCCAATTGCCGCATTGACAAAAAAATGCGCCATGACATAGAGATATTGTTCAATCCCTGCCGTAAAACCGCTTTTAACAGGAGGCGCTTGATGGAGTATTCACTTACCTTTGAAGAAACCCAGGTGGCCCAATCCACAGCCAGATTTGCATTGAACGATATTCTGCCCAACCAGAAACTGCTTGATTCCACAGGCATTATGCCAGACGGGCTGAAGCAGAAGTTTTTGGAGCTTGGAATTTTGCGTCTTCCCTTTCCGGAACAATACGGAGGCCTTGACGCCACCTTTACATCCATGATGCTTGCAGTGCGCGAACTTGGTTATGCAAGCCCGGTTCCCCCCAATATGATCTTGGAAAACTTCGTTCTTGCCTGGCCCATTTTGAACTTTGGCAGTCCGGCCATGAAGGAGCGCTATCTGCCGGGGCTTCTTGCAATGGAAACCATAGGCGGCCTGGCCTTCACGGAGCCGGATACAGGATCAGACCCCCGCCAGCTCATCACAATTGCCAAAAAAACCGATGGCGGCTGGATACTTAACGGCACAAAGCGTTTTATCACCTATTCTGGCATCTGCGATTTTCTTGTTCTGTTTGCCAGGACAGAGCAAAACCAGGTGGCAGCCTTTTTGGTGGAGTCTGCCAGGCCCGGCTACAAGGTGGGCAAGCGCGAGTCCTTTGTTCACATGGCCCTGGATAACGGGGATCTCTACCTTGAGGATTATTTTGCGCCTGATGAGCACCTCATCGGCACTGTGGAGCAGGGATTTGAGGTGCTTCTAAAGTCGGAATCGCTGGGCAAAATAGGTTTTTGCGCCATATTCATAGGTGCGGCCAAGCGCGCGCTGGATCTTGCCATAAGCTATGCCAGCACAAAAATGCACAGGGATAAGCCCATTGGCATCAAGTTTCCCATGATTCAGGAAAAAATCGCCCGGATGGCCATGAATATCGAGGCGATGGACAACTACCTTTTGAAGGTCTGCGCCAAGGCCGACAAGGGCGGGGATATTTTTTGGGAGGCTGCTGTTTTAAAGCTGATGACAGCCGAGGGTATGCGCACCGTT
>JAGVAW010000001.1 GCA_020060085.1 Desulfobacterales bacterium | reverse complement strand
GCGGCACCTGCACACAATAAACCCTGTAGCCCCTACTGGAGGCGGAATCAATGGAGAGCGCCCCCGCGCAGTCCCGGCAGCGCACTATGCGCTCTGTCTGGTTTTCCTGAATCTGATCCGTATCGTAGAATATGTTTCTACGCCGTTCGATTATTTTGCCGTTTTTGGTTGTATCCTCCTTTGGGCTTTTGTCCACAAAGTCATTTTTAAGACCTTTAATCACCTGCTCCACATAGCGGGTTATGTCCGGGGTCTGGGCCTCGTAGTTGGTGTCGTAGTCCGGCTCCTTGACCGTGTCCGTGTTGAGCCCGGCCATTGCCATTATTATGCCCGAATTTACATAGGGCAGGGCGCGCTCCACAGAATAGCCACCTTCCAGCACAGCCAGATGCGGCCTTAACCTTTTAGTAAGCTGGGCGTAGCCGCGGGCCGAAAAATTCATGTGGGTGATGGGGTCTTCGTAATGGTTGTCCTGACCTGCGGAATTGACGATTATTTCAGGCTGGAACTTTTCCAGCAGGGGCATGATAAGCTCTTCAAGTGTGTAGAGAAATCCGTCCTCTCCCGTGCGCGGGGGCAGGGGAATATTCACGGTTGCGCCCAAAGCATTTGGGCCGCCCATCTCGCTTGGAAAACCGCTGCCAGGATAAAGGGTGCGGCCATCCTGATGCAGGGAGATGAAAAGGGTGTCAGGATCATGCCAGTAGATGTCCTGGGTGCCGTCCCCGTGGTGGCAGTCCGTATCAACAATGGCAACCCGGTCAACTCCGTACAGGTCGCGGATGTATTCCACCATAACGGCCTCTATGTTGATGTTGCAAAAGCCCCGGTTGCCGTGCACAACCCGCATGGCGTGGTGGCCGGGCGGGCGCACCAGGGCAAAGGCGGATTCCACCTCGCCCTTCATCACGGCATCTGCCGCCACAAGGCAGCCCCCTGCGGAGATGAGATGGCTCTCGGTGGTCACGGCGGCCTCGTCAGGAACGCAGAAATGGGTTCTCTGCACATCCTTGTAGGTTGCGGGCCGCACTCTGTATTCAAGTATGCCCTCCACATCAAGAAGCCCTTCTTCCATAACCTGATCGCGGGTGTAGAGAAGGCGCTCCTCGCGCTCCGGGTGGGTGGGGCTTATGGACCAGTCAAAGGCGGGAAAAAAAACAAGTCCGGTGCTGCGCGGGGCTTTTAACATGCGGCCTCCTTGCGCTCCCATTCAGGGATGAGACCCGGAACAATGGTGAGCTTTAATCTTATGTTCTTGCCTGTGCGGCCAGAACCCCGAATCATGTTGAAACTCTCGCGCTCGGTAACGGCATAGGAAAACTCGCCCTCTGTGGCTCCTTCCTTTATCGCCCTTGCCCGCAGGGCCTCAAGGGCCATTTCCTGGGCCTGGCTCATGGAAAAATCCCTTGGCACGGGAAGTTCAAGGCCTGCTTCGGGAATGACAGCCGTACCCCGCTGGGTATCTGCCTGAAGGGTGATTTCCGAGGTAACCCTTGCTGCGGCTGCGCCAACAGCATTGGCCACTGCAAAATGGGGCGGAACCCGGCAGGGCAGGGCAAAGGCCCGCTCCAGGTAAGGGGCGAGCATGGCGGCAGGCCCGCCAAGCACAACAATGGCTTCGGGCTGCACCTCAACGCTTTGTATAACCTCATGTATGGTGTAAACAGGCCTGTCGTTCACATAATTAATAAATTCCAAAGCCTGCTTGGCAATTCCAAGAGCCATCTGCCGCAGCACCCTGTGGGAGCAGGCAACTGCATCCAGATCCAGGCGTTCGCCCAAAGCTTTCATGGCAAGGGTGGCAGCTTCCATGTTTCCGCCCGGCATCAACCCCAAAGTTACAAGCGCATCCGTGGGGGTGGGGGAAGGTCCGCCAAAGGCGACCGGCGAGCCGTCCCTCATGGGGCCTATGGTAAGCTCGCCAGCCTCGTCAACGGCGATCCTGCTGTCTCCGCCCATGCCAATGGAGCGCGATTGCAGGCTGCGGATGTTGGTCTGGTATCTGCCAAGAAGAATGCCGCCGGGAACCAGAAGGGGCAGGCCGTCAAACATAAGAGCCATGTCTGTTGTGGTGCCGCCTATGTCCATTACAAGGCTCTGGCCCTTGCAGGAATCCAAGGCCAGCGCCCCCATTATGCTGGCAGCAGGCCCGGACTGGGAGGCCTGGGCCGGAAAAAAATGGCTGCTGGACAGGTTAACCGTGCCGCCGTCCGGCTTCATGAGATAGCGCGGTGCGGTAAGGCCTTTTCTGGTAAGGCATTTTTCAAGGGCGTCCACAAAGCGTTTGTGAACCTTGTAAAGGGCTGCATTAAGGTAGGTTGTTGCCACCCGTCTGGGAAAGTTCAGGCTGCCCGAAAAACGGTGCCCCAGGGCAACAAAGTCAAAGTCGGGGGTTATCCATTCTCCTGCCAGGTTTTCGTGGGAGGGATTGCGCACGGAAAACTTGCACACAACTCCGCACAGATCTATGCCCTGTTTTCGCATGGATGCCGCAGCCCCAAGCACCTGGGCCTTGTTGATGGGCGTAACCTCCTGGCCCCGGTGATCCATGCAGCCCTTTACCAGATGAAAAGAAGGCCCCACCTCAAACCACATGGGGTTCATGCCCGGCCCGGCGGAAATAATCATGCCTGCAGGGTCCATCTTATCCTGGACAACGGCGTTGGTGGCCATGGTTGTGGAAAAGACCATGCGGCGGATTTTGCCAGGGCTGTCCACAAAGGAGAGTATGTCATCAAGGGCAAGGTTGAGCGTTTCCAGAAGGTTTGACCGGTTGACCGTT
>JAGVAW010000162.1 GCA_020060085.1 Desulfobacterales bacterium | reverse complement strand
TGGTCTTGTCTATGCCCGACTTGGCGTCATTGTAATCCACAACAATCTGGGGCCGTACCTCGGCGCTTGCGGAGCCGTTTGCCGGGTTGCTCACAACAATTTGCGGCGGCTCGGTCTCGTCAGGATCTGGCCAGTAGCCTTCGGCTGTGACCCGCGCCATGAGCACATCGCCGGGCTTAACTGCAAAGTTGTTGAAGCCCACCCCGATGGGGTGACCCACCCAGCCCTGACCGGGGCCGTCCCACTTCCATATTGTGTCGCAGTTGGGAACCTCCTGGGCCACCTTTTCCGCTGTGTCCAAATCCGCGCGGTCCAAAGGTATGGAGAAGGCGCTCACATTGGTGGTGGGCGTTGTCACAAAGTGGAAGTTGACATAGACAGGCGGGTTGCCGTTCAAGGTCCACATTGTGTCGGCTGTAACGAAAACAAAATAGGCCTGACCCGGCAAAAGGGCAAAGTCCTCCTGGGCCGTGCCCACCGGGTGGTCTATGAAGCCCTGGAGCTGGGCATCCCACCTGGAAACGGCAATGCAGTTGGGAATGGCCTGGCCCAACTGCTCGGCGGTTGTAAAGCCCGAATCGCCAATGGCAAGAGCCACGCCGTTCCAGCCGGTTTTCAGGTTGTAATCAACGGTTGCGGCACCAGCCTGACCATTGCCCGCGGTCAGCATCACGCCAACGATCAGGCACAGATACATCAGGCATCCTGATGCACAGGCCGCAAGTCTTGCCAACCGACCTTTTCGCGTGAACTTGAGCATTATGCTTCTCCTTCAAGCCAAGGAACTTGTTTTTATGAAGAGCCTTTTTTAAGCCCCGTCATCACAGAACGCCGCAAGGCGGCAGGGGCCAAAAACTCAAACGCTTTTGCTCACAAGGGCAAAAAGGCCCATAAGCAGAAGAACAAAAGCTGCAAGCAGGGCCGTCCGCTGCACGCCGCCCTGTGAGCTGGATGCAGCCGAATCCACAAAGCAGCCCGATGAGCCTGTTGAAAAGGTGGGCCGCCCTATGGAAACCGTGTTGGTATCAAAGCCCTGGTTGTCGCCTGCAAGCTGGGTGCTCATTGTGCCAACCTGCTTGCCCTGGTCGAAAACCGTCACATCCAGCATGTCCCCTTCAGCCCACTGGGTGGGGAAGTTGCCTACCTCCACAAAGAGGACATTGCTCTCGTACCCGCAACCCGGCGAGGCCTGGGTGAGCACCTCCCCCGGACGGGCGACAATGTTGGCTTTGAATGTTATGTCCGAATCCGCAGGGATGTCCGCTCCCGTGGCAAGCTGGCCGAAAATAACATGAGGGGTTCCCACTGCGGCAGCCGTGCCGAGGCTTATAAAAAGCACGCACACCGCCAGGACGCAGACACGCCAGACAAGGCCATGCAATCCGGCTTTTGGTTCCATACCTCTTTCTCCTTGACTTTTATGAAAGAAAGACATTCGAGTCGCTTCCGAAACATTGTTGTGCAAGGCAAAGATTTTCCTTAAATCCCCGGAAGCTGAGCAGTATTTCTTACTTTTTCCTGAATACGCCCCCAAAAAACAACGCCGCGCCCATCCCTGTTCTTTCTAAAAAAAGAACCGACCGCATTCAAAACTCAAAATGGAGGGTCACATTAGTTTGTCGCCGGAAAGACGGTGCTTGAAAGAAAAGGCAGGCTCACCTCTTGAAGAGCCGATGCTGACAACAAATGATGAACAATCAGGAGCTGTTATAACAGGTTCCTGTGTTGTTTTGTCAGTTTTCTGCTCCTTAAAATTTTCTGCTTTTTTATCTGCCCCTATATCTTTTTTATGCCCGAAAAGAAAAAAATGCAAGCATTTTTTTAGCATTTTTTCCAGGTAATGAAGGGCAAATATGCTGTCTGGATTTAATGGCACATGGCTGTCCGATTTATCTTGCCCAAATAATGAAGCGTGCAAGGGTTGCCGCCTGGCAGAGCCTAAAGCGCCTGTTCCATAAGGGCGGCTGGCACGGATTTTGGGGGGTGCACCTCCCAAAAAAGGAAAATTCCGAACCTTCGCCACCTGTTGTGCCGGATCACCATACAATCATGTGAAAAACCAGGGCCTTCGCGGACAGCACAAGGCTGAAGCCCAAAATATGGTGAAAAAATTCTGGAGGCCGATAAAAAATGTGCCATCCGCAGAAAGCATACCTGGCCTCACAAACCCTCATGCTTTTTCGTGTGGAGAATGCAACACACTTCAAGCCCAGGCTATTCATCCGAAAGCAACTTGTTTATTTCGCCGTGCCAACAGAGGTGCGCCCCTTTGAAGGCAAAAATTTTCTCCGGTGCTGCCTATATGATGCCCAAAATAAAAAGGGGTCACAGGCGTAACCTGTAACCCCTTGTTTTTACTGGTGCCGAGGGACAGAATCGAACTGCCGACACGGGGATTTTCAGTCCCCTGCTCTACCGACTGAGCTACCTCGGCCCAACAAGAACTTGCCTGTGCATTTAGGGATAAAGCGCCTTCTTGTCAAGCCTTTTTTGGAGAGCATACAAAACAAAGGGCGCAAACAAGGCAAAAGACCCGCTTCCCATGATTTCCCTTTGCCTTGAAAAGGCTTAAAAAAAGAGGCTTTTTGCCTTTGCTCCCAGGCTGCTAATCCTGTGCCATATCGCCAAAAAGGCTTTGCAGAAGGACAATTCCTGCAACCGCTGCTGTATCCGCCCTTAAAATGCGAGGCCCCAGCCCGGCCAGCACAAACCCTGCCGTAGCGAGGGCTGATGCCTCTTCGCCCGTAAAACCCCCTTCCGGGCCGATCAACGCCAGAATTGTGCCGACCCTTCCAGGTTCCGGCAGTTTTTTAAGGCTTCCCAAGCCCCCTGCCCTTTTTTCCCAGAAAGCCACCTTATAATCAAATGGCTGCGAAAGCTCTATCAGGCTGCCAAAATCGGCCACCGGGCCTATTTGCGGAATTTCCGGGCGTCTGCACTGCTTAACTGATTCAATGGCTATTTTTTCCCATCGGGATATTTTTTTGTCAATCTTTTGGGGCAAAACCTCCCTCACGCAAAGGGCAGACTCGAAAAAGATTATCTGCCCTGCGCCAAGCTCTGTCAGCATTCGTACAATTGTATCGGGCCTGTCCCCCTTTGTAAGGGCGCAGGCAACGGCAATTTGAACATTCGGTTTTGGCACTTGTTTTTTTTGCAGCAAAACAAGGTTTGCAAAATCCCTGCCCACAGTTTCTATGCGTGCAACAAAAAGCCCGCCACAAGCGTCAAAAAGCTCCACCTCATGGCCGGGGCCTAAACGCAAAACCTTTAACATATGGCGGGCTTCATCGCCTGTTATGGTGGCGCGGCCTTCTTCAAAGGATCCATTTTCAAGAAAAAAACGCCTCATCAAAACCCCGCATGATTATTGAGGGTTGCCATTTTTGCAGACAGCCAGGATGCCCGCCGCGAAGCAAAAATTTTAGCATTCATACCAGATTTGGCCTTATTTTGGCAAAAGACCTTTGTTTTTATGTGCATACAATTTCATGCTGTTGGCAAATGTTGCCTTAACCGTAAGTTTAGCGTATAAAATAATAAAATAAACTCGCCTGCTGCCGGAAAACTGAAAACCTTTTTTCCCTTCGCTGCCATTGTTTTTCGGAAAAGGCTTTAAAAAACACAACCTGGCTACACAAAAAAAGCCTGTCGGCTTTGGACACCACCTCTGGATTTTAGGGCCGCAAAGGAGGCAACAGCAATGCATTTTCGCCCGGCTTGGTTTTGCACGCTGCTTTTATGTTTAAGCCTTTTACTTGCCCCGCTGGCAGGCGCTTCCGAAAAGTTTTTCTGGAAAACCGCCACCCTTGCCCCGGACGGCATCGGCTGGTCCAAGCACATGAAAGAAATAATTTTTCCTGAAATGGAAAAATCCACCGAGGGCAACCTTCAGATCAAGGTTTACTGGGGCGGCGTGATGGGTGACGAGGAAGATTACATCACCAAAATCCGCATCGGTCAGCTCCAGGGCGCAGGCCTTTCTGCCCAAGGAACCTTTATTGCCTGCCCTCCCATGACCGCTCTTGGGCTTCCTTTTCTTTTCAACGATTATAACGAGGTTGACTATGTGAAGGCCCATATGATGGAGAGCTTTGATCTACGCATGAGTGACCGGGGCTTTTTTATGGTTGGGTGGATAGATCAGGACTTTGACCAGGTTTATTCAAG